>DASXRE010000214.1:0-42138 GCA_036506775.1 Pyrinomonadaceae bacterium
GGTCATCGGCCGCGCACACAGCAGCGCGTGCGGCTGGGCGCAACCGCAGACGGGAAACTCGTCTCGCTCCAGCACGACTATGTTAATCATCAGGGAATGCTCGATGGCTATCACGAAGACTGCGGCGAGGCCACTCCGTTCCAATACAGCGTGCCCAACCTGCGCGTCGCCTTCGGCCGCGCAAGACGCAATGTCGGATCACCAACTTCAATGCGCGGCCCAGGCGCCGTGCCCGGACTCTACGCCACTGAGTCGGCGCTGAACGAACTCGCTGATCAGCTCAAAATTGACCCAGTCAAACTTCGCATTCTTAACGAACCGAAAATCGATGAGTCGTCGGGACTTCCCTTCTCGTCGCGGCATTTGCTTGAGTGCTTTGAGCTCGGCGGAGAGAAGTTCGGCTGGTCCAAGCGGACGCGCGAGGTTGGATCGATGAAGCGCGACGGCCTGATACTCGGGTGGGGAATGGCAAGTTGTGCCTGGCTCGCCGCTAGATTCGACGTCAATGCCAATATGCAATTGCGTGATGACGGAACCGCTCGCGTCGCCTGCGCAACGCAGGACATTGGCACTGGCACGTACACAATCCTCGCGCAACTTACCTCAGAGAAAACTGGTGTGCCACTCAATAAAGTGGAAGTGGCACTTGGCGATACGTCACTTCCCGATGGTCCGATTTCGGGCGGCTCCATGGTAACAGGGTCGGTGGTTCCCGCTGTTTTTGCTGCCGCTGACGCAGCTATCGCATCGCTGCTGTCCATCGCCACCACCACGCCGGGATCGCCGTTCAACAAGCGAACGCCTGACGAGCTCGGATTCGAGGGAGGCCGGGTGTTTGTAAAGGCTGATGGTCCAAGTAAGGGTGTTCCATTCGCAGATTTGCTCCAGCGGGCCAACCTTCGTCTGGTCACGGGCACCGGCGAGTCCGAATCAACATTCGGAAATCCAAAACCGAAGTTCTCGACGCATTCATTCGGCTGTCACTTCGTCGAGGTCAGTTGGCAGCCGGAGATTGCCCGGTTGCGCGTCAGCCGCGTCGTTACCGTCATTGACGCCGGACGCATACTGAACCCACTCGCCGGCCGTAACCAGATTGAGGGCGCGGTTGTGATGGGAATCGGAATGGCGTTGTTCGAACACACGACTTACGATCCGCAGAACGGCGCACCCATCAACAGCAACCTGGCCGACTACGTGGTGGCGGTCAACGCAGACGCTCCGCAGATCGATGTGCATTTCCTCGACTTTCCCGACAAAGAGATTAACGAACTTGGCGCACGTGGGATCGGCGAGATCGGCCTCGCGGGCATGGCGGCTGCGGTCACAGCGGCAGTGCACCACGCAACCGGAGTACGCGTGCGAGAACTGCCGGTGAAGATCGAGAATCTGTTGACGTAAGGCACGACGGGCAATGTCTGCACCTGCTTTGATAGATCGAATAGCCGGCGGTTGAGATAACCACCAGTAAGAGACTGAACGACAGCCATCGCATTCTTCGTCCGAACACACTTCGCAAAGCCGCTCTGGCGATTGAGCCACAAGCCGTGAGATGAACACTGATTTACTAATCATCGGCGCTGGTCCGTTTGGCCTGGCCGTTGCCGCTCAAGCCGCGCACCATCAGGTCGAACATTTAATGCCCGCGATGCAGGACTTTGGTCCTTTCTTCGGTTTCACAATCTCGGTGCGTACCTCAGCAAAACTGATTTGTGAGCAACTCGTGCAGCAGCGCAGCAGCTAACAATTTCTTCTCTTCACGCTGCTTCAGTGATATAACTCCTCGGCCTGCTCTAACTCATCTTTTCAGGAGGCTCTCTGATGCTCACCAGTTCCTGCGTTGCAGTTTCACTGCGCTTGGTCCGTGCTTCGTTGTTCGCAGTTGCGATCGTGTGCCTGCTGGCATCGTCGCTTCACGCAGCCCCGAAACAGGGATTTCAGGCGTTCATCGTTGGCAATCCAGCGGATGCGCCACCCGCTCCCGGACTTAGCCCGGGCCTTGTGCTCATGGGTGGTGGTACGGACGTCGACGCTGCGTTTACGTGGATGTGTCAACGCGCGGGCGGCGGCGACTTCGTGGTGATCAGAACGTCCGGCACGGATGCTTACAATCCTTACATCCAGGGACTCTGCCCGCAGATGGATTCCATTGAGACGATCATCATCACAAGTGTCACGGGCGCAAACTCCGCGTATGTGAGCAGTCACATTCAGAACGCTGAAGCGCTTTGGATTGCCGGGGGCGATCAATCGACTTATGTGGAGTTGTGGCGCGGAACGGCGGTGGAGTCAGGCGTGAACTTTCTACTTAATTCGAAGTCGGTGCCGGTTGGCGGTACGAGCGCAGGTCTCGCGGTGCTGAGTCAGTTCATTTACACCGGCGCACTTGGTTCAGTTACCTCGACTCAGGCGCTGGCGAATCCTTTCCACCGGTACGTCACCCTCGATCGAGATCTCTTCCAATCATCGCTCGGAGCTAACAAGCTCTACGATTCCCACTTTGTGACGCGCGATCGAATGGGGCGATCGCTCGTCTTTCTGGCGCGCATCGTAAACAACGGTTGGGCCACGCAACCGCGAGGGATCGGTATCGACGAGGAAACCGCGATCCTCGTAACGCCGAACGGCGCGGCAACGATGGTTGGAACCGGCGCCGCTTATTTCCTCCAGGCGCCCGGACCAGCACAAGTGCTCGCAGAAAAAACTCCGCTCACTTATCTCAACATCGGCGTGTACAAAGTGCCGCAAGGTGGAACGTTCAACCTGTCCACCTGGAACGGCAACGGCGGAGTTGCTTACACGCTGAACGTCAACAACGGCGTGGTGACTTCAACACAGGCTGGCGGGAATATTTATTGACGACGCACGACGTGATCACCGAGCGGTGAAAACCGGCCAAAGCCGTGACAAGTCCCTGCACTCCAAGGAGACGTTCACTTCCCTGAGTCCATGTGCCAGCCGACGTTCACGAGCTCGTCCCCCCGTCTGACGAACATCTCTGTCGCGCGGCCGCTCGCGGTCGCGCGCTTTCCCTGGACCTCGGTCTCGTAAACATACATCGTGTAAATCAGCACCGTGTTGCCGTAAACCTGGATCTCCGTTTTCGGAAACTCGAGCCGCACGAGTTTTCCGCCACTCTCTGCAAAGCGCTGTGCTCCTGCAAGGATCGTTGCTCGATCGGACCAACCTTCTTGTCCGTTGTCGATCGCGATCACTTCTTCCGGAATCAACTTCTCCAGCGCCGCACGATCGTTTGCAAACCACGCTTTCCACACCGCCTCCCGTGCTGCCAGTATTCGCTGCCGAATCTGCGGCGAGATCGTCATCGGCTGCGACATCTGCTGGGCACGCCATTCGGGATCGACGATCGTGTGTGATGCCACCTGAATCCAGCTTCCCTTCCTTTTGGCGTACACGTCCATGATGCGAAACCGGCGCAGCGTGATCCCGCTACGCTGAAACTCACCAAAGAACGACGCTACAGCTAACTCCGGCCCGTAAAACTGAACGTCAAAATCGTCCATTTTGTACGTGGTTCCACTCGGATAATAAGGACCGGGTTTCGCAGCGTTTGTCGGTTTGGGCCAATCGATGCCGTTGGCCCGCATATATTCATCGATGCCTTTGATCGGCGTGCGAGAACCTTCGAGGAAGCCGCGCCAGTCTTCCGAATGCGTGGCGAAGATCTTTTGCTCATCGCCATCGATGAAAGCCTGAAAGATACTTTCGATGTGCGCGCGAATTGCCGCCGCGTCGGCCGCGCGATCCGTTTGCTCATTGGCGATCGAGGCATATGCTCCGACGCTCAGACAAAGCATCAAAACGAGAGTTCTTAGAGACATGATCTGCTCCTCAATTATTTCGGCTTCCCACTCATGCGAAAGCGATGTCCGTCCAGGTCCTCCACCAGCATCTCGCGAGTCTCCCACGGATAGTTCTTTGGTTCTTCCAGAATGATCGCGCCGCTCTTTTTGTACTCTTCGTAAAGCGCATCTACGTCTTCCATGAAGATCGACATCCACATTCCGGGTTGGCCCTGACAACCCTGACAAAAAAAGATCTCGACCTTTCCTCGTCGCACACAACCAAAAGTCGGTGGCTCACCCCAATCCCACAACTTCTGAAACCCGAGCTTCTGGACGTAATAGTCGACTGACGCAACAAAATCCTTCACGTTCAGGATGGGAATTGCTTCTTCGAAATCGTTCACGTTCGAATCTTCCTTTGGCAGGTTTCACAACTTGAGCTAGCGGACCAATGTTAGATAGTGAAGCGCCGGCTCACAACCAAAAATACGCGAGCGGCGTTTCTGGTGACGTGAACGGTCTGGAAAACGTGTCATTCATGTTGCGCGAGCGTTGGTCCAGCGATACTGTGGCGCTCGTGCGAATGCCACGCTTGCGCCCCTGGATGATCGTATCGGCAGCCTGGATAGTGCCGGCGGTATTTGCCGTCATCAATCGCATTGCGCAGGCGCGCCTGCAAGGGTGGGAACCGGCGACAGTTCGCGAGTTGTTGTTCGAGTTCGGCGACTGGTTGCTCTACGCGGTGCTCACGCCCGGCGTCTTCGCAGTCTCAAAGCGATGGCCGTTGACACGGCCGCATCTTGCCCGAAGGATCGCACTGCATCTTTTGTTTTCGTTGCTGTTCTGTGTTGCGTGGGCTACGTGTGGCCAGCTTTTGCGACTCGTGCTCATCAGTATTTTTGCGCCGCAGCTTTTTCAGCAAGCGATGCAGCACGGCGCCGCACAGTTTTGGGGTCAGATTGGAATTGAATGGCTGAGCTGGATCTTCACGACGTTGCCGTTTGGTGTGGCCGTCTATCTTTGTGTGGTCGGCATCGAACATGCAACGCGATACTTCATCGAAGCGCGCGAGCGCGAAGTTCAGGTTGCACGCCTTTCTGAGCAACTCGCAGGCGCACGCTTTGCAGCACTCCAGGCGCAACTCAATCCTCATTTTCTTTTCAACACGCTGAACACAATTGCCGTGCTCGTCCGCGACAACGATCGCCAAGGCGCGGTAAGCATTGTCGAACATCTCAGTGAACTCTTGCGCAGCACGTTGACACGTCATCGCGCCAACGAAGTCACGCTTGGCGAAGAATTCGAACTCGTGCGCCAGTACGTCGCGATTGAGCAGGCTCGTTTCTCAGACCGGTTGCAGCCGCAGTTCAACATTCCCGACCCGCTGCTCACGGCGGCTGTTCCGAGTTTTGCTTTACAACATCTCGTCGAGAACGCGATCCGCCACGGCATCGCCAAACATCCGGATGCCGGTCTGTTAATCATCACCGCCGAAGGCGACGGCGAATTCCTGCAACTCACAGTTATCAATGACGGCATAAGCATCGATCCACAGATTGCACCACCGCCCGGCCATGGCATCGAGAACACGCGCGAACGTTTGCGAGCGCTCTATGGAGCGCGCGCAACGCTCACCATTAGTCCGCGTCTCGAAGGCGGTACAATCGCGATCCTGCGCGTGCCGTATCGCGAACTACGTCCGGAGCCGGAAGGTGAAGCCAGCTAAGTGGAGAGCGTTGATTGCAGATGATGAGCCCGCGGCGCGTCGCGGTGTGCGGCAACTGCTGGCTGCGTTTCCGGAGTTCACCGTCGCGGGAGAGTGTCGCAACGGAGCTGAAGTGCTCGCCGCGCTCGACAACGTGGCGCCGGATGTTGTCTTTCTGGATATTCAGATGCCGGGTCTCGACGGCTTTGAAGTCATCAAGCGAAGAACGGTTGAACGCATGCCGGCGGTTGTGTTTCTCACTGCCTTCGATCAGTTTGCGATTCGCGCTTTCGAAACGGAAGCACTCGACTATCTCGTAAAGCCCGTGAGTGAGGCGCGCTTTGCCGCAACGATCAAACGGTTGCGCAAGCATCTGGAGTCGAGCGCCGATTCAACTCGCGGCGAGACCATCGTGGTAACGACTGCGCGTGGCGCAACGGTGCTACATCTCAGCGAGATTGACTGGATCGGAGCGGCGGGAAACTACAGTCAACTTTGGGCCGGCACGCGCAGTTATTTCTTACGTGAGCCGCTTCAAGTGCTGGAAGAACGCGTGCAGCAGCACGGGTTTCTGCGCGCACATCGAGGGGCGCTGGTGCGGCTCGACGCCGTGCGAGAACTGAGCCGCATGCGAGGGGGTGCCTTCTTTGCGATACTCGGAAGCGGTGTTCGTGTGCCGGTTTCGCGGCGGCGTAGTGCGGCGTTTGGCGCCGCGGTGCGACGGCTTGGCGCGGGCGTCGTGGATTAATCGTGCAGTCAGGACTTAGTACCTACTTTGATTGCGGGGACTTGTCACCGCTTTGGTCTGAAAGCGGAATCAAAAGCGGCGACGAGTCGCCGCACTCCAAGGAGGCGCCTTCGGCGCGGGCGGCCTTTGAAGAAAACTAATCTCTAGGAGCGCCCGTGAATCAAGCGACGGGTGTTCGGCGCGTGGAGGACCTGTGGCACCTTCAGCAAGCGACGGCCGCCGATCTGCTCCACCACGTGTTGCGCGGACATCATCGCACCCTCCTGCCAGCCGGGAAGTTGCGACACCTGATCACCGACAACAAAGAAACGACGATCCGGCGCTAACAAACGCGAGTAAGCCTTGGCATGATTGTCATTGTTCGGATCCCAGTTGGCCCAACCACCACCCTCATTCTGAATGTTCTGCCACGCAATCGAGATCGCTTTGTCAGAGGGAACGAGCTTCGTGTCGGCAAATTCCGGATGCAACTTGACTGCACCTTGTCGCGCGGTCTTGATGCGGTCGTCCAGACTCATCTCACCAAACTTCTTTGCGTCGTCGTCGTAGTTGTAAACGCCCGTCAGCGTTCCGTTCTTCGTGAAGTAGTCGTATGAGGGATACCACATCTGCGTGATCGCATCGTCCGTGTAGCTGATGCCGCCGTAGATCTGGTTCTGGTTGTTCTCCCAAAAGCGATTGTTCGCCTGCCAGCCGAGTTTGCACGTCGGATCGTAAACGCACGTAGCGACCGCATCGGAGAAGTCCTTGGCGAAGTTATTACCGATCTTGCTCAACAGCGGCAACGGAATGTTGCTGATGCAGTAATCGGCGTTAAGGTTCGTGCGAACGCCGCTCTTCAAATCGCGAGTCGAAACCGTCACACCGTCATCTCGAGTTTCGATCTTCAACACCTCAGTGCGGTACTGAATCAGCTTACCAATCTTGTAGACAAAGCCGTCGACGATCTTGTCCATACCGCCGACCGGTTGAAAGAGTGTCGGTTGCCACTCGTATTCAAACGACTGATAGAACCGGTGTGTCCAGAACTGCGAACTAAGCAGTTCGTTCAGCGGCAGTTTGGGTCCCGCTTCGCAGGGCTGATAGACAGTGATCTCACAACCGTCACGCGTCGAGCCGGTGTAGACGTCGTTCTCTCCGAGATCGCCGAAGGTCTGCAAGAGAGACAACAGGTTGTTGCGGTCTTCGTCATTCAGATCTTCGTTGAGAGATTTTTGATTCACGACCTTCGCCAACATCTCCGAGATGTATCCCTGAGTGTCGTTGTAGATGTGCCGCCTGACTTGCGCCTTGCCGCCAAAAGCCTTGTCGGTCTGAAACACGTTGGCCATCGTCTGCATAATATAGACTTCGAGCTTCACGCCCAGTTCCTCGCAGTAGTGAAGCACTCGACGATGATGATAAGGAAGACGTCCTGGCCCAAGGTTGAGGTACAGCCCTTCATCAAAGTTGCAGACTTGCTTGAGAGTCTCGCCCTTCAGATTCTTTTCAACCAGCACGGTGCCGCGACGCGCAGTGTGATTACGGCCGCCCGGCCGCTCAGTCAACTCCATGATCTGACATTTGTAACCGGCGCGCGTGAGTTCGTAAGCGGCGGTAAGTCCACCGATGCCGGCGCCAAGAATGATCACTTTCTTGCCGTTGCCCGATCCAGCCGGTAACTGCGGTGGACCAGCCCACGCTTCCGGCAGATTAACCAGGCCAAGTGCGGTCATCGTTTCGTAGAGCGCCGCGGCGCCGCCAGCCATACCGACACCTTGCAGAAAACGTCTGCGTGTCAAACCTTTCTTTTTTGTCATGGGGGATCCTCTCTGAGGCGTTGGAGTGTGAGAGCAAGCCACATCGTATCATCCTCATACGGCAAATGATCGAGAATATTTCAGCGCCTCACCCGTAAACCGCACAGAATGGCCCACGCGCGGCGGCATCGTGATTGCTTTTTGCGTAATACATGAAAGCAACAATGAAGCTGTGTTTGGTGGCGATGCTCGCCGCCTTCACGTCCTTAACAGCACTCGCTCAAGGTCAAAACAAACAGATCGCAAACGCATTCGAGAAGCGCGTGAAGGACTACGTCAAACTTCGTGAAGACATCGAAGCAAAGATGCCGAAGCTTTCGACGGAAGCGAAAGCTGAAGAGATCGAAACCCACAAGAAAGAGTTTCAAGACGCAGTGCGCGCGGCACGCGCGAACGCGAAACACGGCGACATCTTTACGCCCGAAGCCGCGGCGATGATTCGCGCCATAATCAAAGACGAGTTCAAAGGCAAGGATCGCGTCGAACTGCGCAAGACAGTGCTCGTCGAGTCGGAAGTTAAAGCACTGCCGCTGCGCGTCAACTATCCGTATCCGGAAGCGAAGGAGCAACTGGAAATGCCGCCGACGCTTTTGCTGAAGCTGCCACAACTGCCGAAGCAAATCCGCTATCGCTTTGTTGGCCGGAACATGCTGCTCGTCGATCGCGAGAACGGATTGATTATCGACTACATGACTAATGCAATCCCTTAAAACGAACCATGGGAAGGTGAATCATGAAACGTATCATTACTTCACTCGCTCTGACAGTTCTCTTAACTCTCACCAACGTCCACGGTCAGAAACTTTCCAGCGCCAAGGTGAACGGAAGTTCGCCGTCCACCCAAGCACTCAAACTCACGCTGCCAAACAAGGAGGGCTCGGTTCGTTTCGTCGTCATCGGCGATACCGGCACCGGCTCAAACCAGCAACACGAACTCGCCGAAGTACTGACTCACTATCGGCAGATCTTCCCTTTCGAGTTCGTGCTGATGATGGGCGACAACATGTATGGCAGCGAAAAGACCGTCGACTACAAAGCAAAGTTCGAAGACGTTTACCGGCCGCTGCTGGACCAGAAGGTGAAGTTCTATGCAGCGCTTGGCAATCACGACGATTCGAACCAACGCTTCTACCAATACTTCAACATGGAAGGACAGGAGTACTACAAGTTCAAGAAAGGAAACGTCAGCTTCTATTCGCTCAACAGCAACTACATGGACAAGAGGCAGGTTGACTGGCTCAACGAGAAGCTCACCGCTGACACTTCCGAATGGAAGATCGCTTACTTTCATCATCCACCTTACTCGTCGGGCGGCGCACACGGTTCCGACACGAAGCTGCGTGAGATCGTCGAACCGATCTTTCTCAAGAACGGTGTCAACGTAGTTTTCGCCGGACACGAACACTTCTACGAGCGAATCAAACCGCAGAAAGGCATCTACTACTTCATCTCCGGATCCGGTGGGAAGTTGCGCAAAGGCGATGTGAGGAGAGATTCGCCGCTCATGGACAAGGCGTACGACAGCGATCTCTCGTTCATGCTACTCGAGATCGCTGGCGATCAAATGTACTTTCAGGTGATCTCGCGCGGCGGCGACACGGTTGATTCAGGTGTTATCTCGAGGTCAACCACGAAGCGAGATTAGCAACGTAAGCTTTGATATCACGCAGCCGCGACGGATCGCGTTCGATCTCATTGCCCGGCGGCTCAACAAGAAAACTGGGACATCCTTTGGAGATGTCCCAGTTGTAATCAGCAAAGTGATGGAAGCTTGATTCAGCGACTGCGCGTCCACAACGATTGCCGTGCTGATCGACTCGTCCGTCCAGCGCGACAACCAGATTGAACCGCTGACCAGTCGTTTGACTTACTCCCGTCGCGACCACGCGCGCGTTCTCTGCGCCTTCCGGCACACCTACCGCACCTTCATGTGGATGCGACGGAAAATATTCAATCACTCCCGATTGATTCTCGGCATTCTTGAGTAGCTCGTGAACGGGCTCTGCCGGCGTTACTCTTTGGTAGTCGCCGTTTGCACCCGAATGATAGTTGGGCCACGAGATGTCCTGATTCCCCTGATCGTCGCGAACGTGCCGCGACGGATCCGGATCCTGGTTTTTCGTGTGAAAGAAATGCGCGCGACCAACGCCACCCAGAGTGCAAAGCGACGAGCCCAGGTCCTGGTGATCGCGCGTGGAAAGTATTCCTCCGCCTCGTTGATGAAAACGCGTGATGCCTTCGCAGTCGATCTTGCTCAACCCGTTGCCGGTATCGACGGCGAACAGCCAGAGCTCGTCGAAGTTGCTGCTATCGAGTGTGCTCAAGACCAAATCGTTGCCTTCGGCATTGACTTCCCGATTACGGGTCGTGACTTGATAGATCGGTTCGCCTCTCTCGTCAGTCAGCGAACCGAGATGTTCACTCAGCAGCGAAAATCTCTCGATGCACCAGTCATCTGCAACTGCGGGAATAGTAGTCTGCAACAGAATCTGAACGGTATTACTCATGCGGACAAGTCTACAACTAAGCCGCGGTCGTTGTCGCTTTGACTGTTTCGCGTGCCGAAAGTCGGGCATCGATCCAGTCGTTGATATCTTTCATAACGATCTCTTTGCCAACATCGTTGAGCAGATCGTGAAAGTGTCCTTCGTAGAGTTTGAGCGTCTTGTCTTCTGACCCGGCGGTGTCGTAGAAGAATTGACTGCCTGCGTCCGTCGCCGGCTGCCATGAACGCAAAAAAATCGTCACTTCACCAGAACCTTTGAGTGTCTCTTCTTTCATTCGTTTTCTCCTGCTAGACCGCTGCCGCTTTCTCGCCTTTGAAGAAGGCGAGCAGGTCGGCGTTGATCACGTCCTTGTGCGTCGAGCACATTCCGTGCGGGAAGCCCGGGTAAACTTTCAGCGTCGCCCCTTTGACGAGTTTCGATGAAAGCAGCGCGGCCGCACCGATCGGAACGATCTGATCGTCGTCGCCGTGCAGGATCAGAGTTGGTACGTCAAACTTCTTCAGGTCTTCAGTGAAGTTAGTTTCGGAGAAAGCCTTGATACAGTCGTAGGCAGCGACGAATCCACACTGCATTCCCTGCAACCAGAACGAATCGCGCAGGCCTTGCGACACTTTCGCGCCCGGCCGGTTGCCTCCGTAAAACTGATCGGTGAGATCCTTGAAGAATTGCGCGCGATCGGTAGTGACGGCGGTGCGCAGTTGATCGAAAGCTTCGATCGGCAAGCCGCCGGGATTCGCTTCTGTTTTCAACATCAGCGGCGGCACCGCGCCAATTAGCACGGCCTTCGCGACTCGCGAAGTTCCGTGACGACCGATGTAACGTGCGACTTCGCCACCCCCGGTCGAGTGCCCAACGTGAATCGCGTCTTTCAAATCGAGTGCTTCGACGAGTTCAGCCAGGTCGTCTGCGTAAGTATCCATCTCGTTTCCGTTCCACGGCTGACTCGAGCGTCCGTGACCGCGGCGATCGTGCGCGATACAGCGATAACCGCGCGAAGCGAGAAAGAACATCTGATCCTCGAAGGCGTCTGCCGAGAGTGGCCAGCCGTGGCTGAAAACCACAGGTTGACCCTCGCCCCAGTCCTTGTAATAGATCTCCGTGCCGTCTTTTGTAGTAATCGTGCTCATAATGCTCTCCTTGTGGTGATTTGCAGTATCATTGTTCACGTATCGGCCCATCTCCACATCACGGGATCTAACTGTTTTTAACTACCACGATGGTGGTAGCTGCAGGTGCGAATTACTGTGTATCTCTCCCGAATCACCGTAGGCTTGCTGCTAGTGACTTTGCTCGTGAGCTGTAGTTCGCGTCGTGATCCCGGCAAACCTTCGATAGAACTGACCGTCATTCCACCCGCTGAAAAGGGTGGCAGTCCGGCAATGGATATCATCAGCGGACGTGTGACCGGTGCTCGTGAAGAGCATCGCGTCGTCTTGTTTGCTCGCAGCGGCGCTTGGTACGTGCAACCGTATGCGGATCAACCGTTCACAATCATCCTGCCGAATTCCACCTGGACCACGTCAACGCACCTGGGTACTGAGTACGCGGCACTGCTAGTCCAACCCGGATACGTTCCGCCACCTTATGTCGCGGAACTGCCGCGTGAAGGCGGCGACGTTTTGGCGATCGCGATCGTTGAAGGTACCCCACCGTTCTGGCGTACGTCGTGGTTTCGCATAACGCTGTTGCTGCTCGCGCTGCTTGCGCTGTTCATGTTCTATCGTTGGCGCGTGCGTGAGATGCAGGCCAACCTTACGCTGCGTTTCGAAGAGCGACTCGCCGAACGCACGCGTATCGCGCAGGATCTGCACGACACGTTATTGCAGGGTTTGCTGAGTGCTTCAATGCAGTTGCACGTCGCCAACGATCATCTCGCTGACGAGTCGCCGGCCAAACCGATGGTTGGTCGTGTGATGGAGTTGATGTCGCAAGTTATCGAAGAAGGACGCGACGCGGTGCGAGGGTTGCGCTCAACCAGTGGCAACGCGGACGATCTAGAGACCGCATTTTCCCAGATTGGACAACAACTCGAGGACGGACAGGTAAGAGATTATCGCGTGATCGTCGAAGGGAAGCCGGTGCAGTTGCATCCGATCATTCGCGACGAAGCATATCGCATTGGACGCGAGGCTCTCGTGAATGCGTTTCATCACGCGCAGGCTGGCAAGATTGAAGTGGAACTGGAATACTCCGCCAAAAACTTGCGAATCGTTATTCGTGACGACGGCACCGGCATCGACGCGCATGTTTTGCAGTCGGGGAAAGACGGACATTGGGGTCTCGCAGGAATGCGTGAACGCGCGGAGAATATCGGCGCGCGCTTGAGAGTGTGGAGCCGCACGAACGCCGGCACGGAAGTCGAACTGTCGATACCCGGGCACATCGCTTTTGTATCAAAGAAAGAGACGACATGAGCAATTCAGGGCCGATTCGAATTCTTAGCGTTGACGATCATCCGCTGCTGCGCGAAGGCATCGCGGCACTCGTCAACAATCAGCCGGACATGGTCATGGCGGGACAGGCAGCAACCGGCGCAGAAGCGCTTCAGTTGTTCCAGCAACTGCAACCGGACGTCACGCTGCTGGACCTGCGTCTGCCCGACATGAGTGGCATCGATATTCTGATTGCGATGCGCAGCGAGTTGCCTGAGGCGCGGATCATCATGCTCACCACGTTTGAAGGCGACGTGGAGATTCAGCGGGCGCTGCAAGCGGGCGCGCGTGGATACTTGCTCAAGAACATGCCGCCGTCGGAATTGCTCGATGTTATTCGTCAGGTACACGCCGGCAAGAAGCGCATTCCGGCGGCGATTGCTTCACAACTCGCGGAGCACATGAGCGATGAGACGTTGACCGAACGTGAAATTGAGGTGCTGCAGGAAGTGGCTGGCGGAAACAAGAACCGCGAAATTGCCGACAGACTATTCATCTCCGAAGAGACCGTGAAGGTCCACATCAAGCACATCATGGAGAAACTAGGCGCGGCAGATCGAACTCAGGCGGTCACGATCGGCGTCCGCCGCGGCATTATCCAGCTTTAGATCCGTGTTCTTCCGTATTCTCCTTTGTAACCAAAAAGAGTTACTGAAAGTTACCTTCATCGCTGGATTCATTCTGAGTTCATACCCACTACACTGCGCTAACGAAGAAGCAACTCTCACATTGAAGGAGCGACCGTTCTGCAAAAGCTTTTCTCTGCTTTTCCTGCTGGCTGGCCCGGCGCAGGACTCCTTCTCCTGCGCGGGTTCGTCAGTTTTACGCTAATCGCACATGCCACCTCGTACATGCCGAGCGCCGACGCGAGTGTGCTCGTATGGATCGTCGTCGCACTGAGTTTCGCAAGTGCGGCCTGCCTGCTAGCCGGCTTTATGACGCCGATCGTCGCCGTCGCAATCACAGTCGGCGCCGCGGGTCTCACGCTTTCGGGAGTGCTGCCGTCAATAGAGCTCACGGTCCTGGGGGTCGCAATTGCTCTCCTTGGTCCAGGCGCATTTTCACTCGACGCGCGGATGTTCGGACGGCGCGAGATCCTGCTTTCCCACTCACCACGCTCACCAAAATCCTGATCCATAGCACACGATAAAGGGCGTCACAGCACCGAAAAGGAACACAACGACTCCGCTTACGGAGTGCACGCCGCCTTTCGACGCTTTGGCCAAAGCGGTGACAAGTCCCCCCACTCCAAGGAGGGAAACTGACCCACCACCCTTTACGGCCACTGAATTACTTTCCCTTTCGGCGCAACGCTCTTCGCCGGCGAGATCAGTTGGGGACTTAACGGGAGAGGTGTCGCGGGTTTACTTACGACGGCGGCTGAACGCGCCGGTGAATCCGCTTTGTCGGCCGGAGCCACGGAGGGTTGAACCGCTTCATCAGTAACAGCTAGCCGCTGCCCACCACTGCGTTGCACACGATGTGAACTCATGAACGATGAGCGCGAGCTTTGCTTGCGAACGGCTACTTGGTTCTCGCTGTTCGCGGGTGCAACTGTCGCACTTTCTGCCACGCTCTCGGGAACGGCCGCGGTCGCGGGTTGCGAGTTATTGTTGTTGAGAGGTTGTGAGCTGCTATTAACAGGATTCACGGCTTCGCTCTGCAGAGGGATTGTCTGGTGCGGCGCCTGCGCCTGCCCTGCGGAGTTTCGTTCACTGCGGGCTTGCACGCCTCGCAAGACCAGCACGCCCACTACACTCATCGCGATCAGAATCATCGCGGCTGCGACGCGAAACGCCCATCCACTTCTCATCGAGTTCAGACGCGTCATGAACGCCGAACGCGCGTTGAAGCCTCTCGGCACTTCGTGAACGAGATCCCAAATCTCGGGAGGATCCTTCAGAGTCCTGATAACCGTGGGAGCTGCGCGATGCGCGGAAGTTTCAGGAGCAGGTTCAGAAACAGGTGCAGCAACAGGCGTAGAAACGGGGAGACGCTTAGGCGCAGCAGGCTTGGCGGGCGCAGGTTTGACAGGTACGGGCCTCGCTGGCGCAGGCTTCTCGAGTGATTTCACGACTGCATTAAACGTCCGAGCCGTGGCCCACATCTGTGGTGAGGTACCGTGTCGCGTGGACGCCTGTGAATCGGCGCCGTATTCCATCAGCGTTCGCACGACCTCGGTGTGTCCAAAGAACGCCGCCAACGCCAGCGCTGTGAACTTGTCGTTGCGCTTGATGTTCGCGTCTGCGCCGTGCTGGAGCAGCGCACGCACCATTCTCGCATGCCCGTGCTGCGCTGCGCGCATCAACGCAGTCACGCCATGTTCATTGCGCGCGTTGACGTCCACGCCACCCGGCAGGAGCGACGCGAGTTCGGTCAGATCACCGTTCTCGGCGGCGCGCCATAGTGCCAGCGTCGCAGCATCCTGAGTCGCACCTGTTTTCCTGGCAGGCGTCATCACTTCTCCACGATCATGATTCGGTCCCCGGGACGAACTGGCGGGTCCGCAATCTTGCCGGATTCTATCTCCTTCAATTTGAAACGAGTCACGGTCAGGAAACCGTGACCGTCGTCGCGGCCCAGTCGCGCTTCTTTCGCTTTATTGGTCACGCCACCAGCCGAGATGATAGCTTGCGTCAGAGTGAGTCCGCGTCGATACGTTTTCTCGCCGGGCGATTTAACTTCGCCGCCGATGTAGAGAAACTGCGTGACGCTCGCGCTCAAAGTAATCACATCACCGGGACGGACGAGGATGTTCATCTCAACCGGTTGATTGAGATCGGCTTCGTAGGTCTGATTTGACTCGCTGCGTACCACGGTCACTCTGGCAGCTTCAGGCAGTGGCTGTGCATCGGCCACGACGACGTAAAGCGGAATCGCCTCGCGTCGCAATATCTTCGTGCCGGAGTCCTTCACCAGACCGCTCACCAGAATCGCGTGACTGGCGTAATCCCGAACGCCAACGGAAACCTTCGGACTCTCCAGCAAAGCACGCCGTTTCAGATCGGCTTCCATGGCGGCGCCGATCTCATCGACGCTCATACCGCCGACGTGCATCGGTTCCGCGAGTATCGGATGCTCCAACAAACCCGCCGCAGTGACAGTAAACAGCGTCGACTGTGGCGACTGCGAGTCGTTAACGCGCACGTCCAGCACATCGCCCGGACCGACACGATAAAGTTTTGTGAGGGCGAATTCAGTAGCGGCGGCGTTAGGTTCAGTAGTCCAACCCCCGGTAGCGTTCGTGGAAGTGCTCGTCGAACTGTCGGGCGTGCTAGTCGAGTTGTCGGCAGGGCTTGCAGGCGGAGCTGACGATTTGGCGCTCAACGAGACCTGTTCGGCAACGGGCTTGCGCGCGGGTTCTGAAGGCGCTGCGCTCTCCGTCTTGCTGGTCCCGTTCCCGGGTTCACGAGCCAGCATCTGGCGCGCGAATCCCAGCCGATCCTGCGCTTCCGCATCTTTTGGGTTTAGTTCAATGGCGCGCTGGAAACTGTCAATCGCCCTTTGCCATTGGCCCATGTCGAAATAAGCATGACCGAGCGCAAAATGCGCATCGGCAAACTGTGGATCCAGTTTGACCGCCTGCTCGAAGATCTCCGCCGCTTGCGCAAATAATCCGGCCAGCGCGTACTTCACTCCTTCTTTGTACAAGCGCTTTGATTCTGAATAGGGTTCACGCGACGACGAGGCGAAGTCCTGGTGAAGATTGGCCTGCGCCAAAACAGGACTCGCTGACGTAACCGACAGCATTACCACCAGCACCGGAAGGAGGAGCAACCTGGACATAGAAACCCACCTTTAAGAGGACGTACCTTGAGCGACAGGGGGACGCAGAAAAGGGGGATAGTTAAGGGCTGGCCGTGCGTTGCTTATACCACTTTTCGCAATCCAATTCCACCTTTTGCTGCGGTTACGGTAGCAATGCAGTTAGTACCTCCTTGGAGTGCGGGGACTTGTCACCGCTTTGGTCTGAAGGTGGAATCAAAAGCGGCGAAGAGTCGCCGCACTCCAAGGAGGCGTCCTGTGCAACAAACTTTTGTAGTTCAAAACTGCATAACTGGCTGCGGTTACCTCAAGGTAACCTCTTGACCTGAGCGCGACTGCCAAATACCTTCTGCCGCATGTTTACAAAACTAACACCCGTAATCTTTCTGGTGTGTGTCTGTTCGTGGCCCGTTCATGCTCAAGGACGAGATGGACAGCACGACTTCGATTTCGAAATCGGCACCTGGAAGACGCATCTCAAACGTCTCGTCAAGCCGTTAACCGGTTCGACTACGTGGGTCGAGTATGAAGGCACCACGCGCGTGACGAAGGTTATGGACGGCCGCGCTAATCTGGTGGAACTGAAGGTGAGCGGTACAGCCGGAACGTTGGAAGGACTGAGTTTGCGTCTTTATAATCCGGAATCGCGGCAGTGGAGCCTCAGCTTCGCCAACATCAAGTCTGGCATGCTCACTCCCGCGGCGATTGGGGAGTTCAAAAGCGGACGCGGCGAGTTCTACAACCAGGACACGTTGAACGGCCGCTCCATTCTGGTTCGCTTCGTGATCTCCGACATCACACCAACGTCGTGCCGCTTTGAACAGTCGTTCTCGGACGACGGTGGCAAAACCTGGGAACTGAACTGGATCGCAGTGGATACGCGCGTTAAGGAGTAGTCGAACAGATCAGTCGCTGCCGTACTGGACCTCCATGTGCCGGATGCGATAGGCGGCGATGATCAGCACGATCACCGTCACCCCCAACATGCTCGGAATCGCGATCCACGCGGGCGTCGGTTCAGCGACCACTGCAAATGGTCCTTCCGAAAGCGGGACTGGCGTGAGGGAATTGAGATAGTGAATGACGCTGACCTTCTTCAGCAACGGCGGCAAAAGGAAGTTGAGCCACTCCCAACCGTAAAGCAGCAACGCGGGAATGATTGGATTGCGCACGAACAATCCGACCACGACAAAAAACGCGCCATAACCGACGCACGCCAGCATCGTGATGCCCGCATACGTGAGAATCTGACCGAGTCCTTTGCCTTCCACAAAGTACCGCATGCTCTGCGAATAAAAGTGCGGCAGGTAAAGCAGCAACATCGCCGCTACGGTCGTGACGGTGAACAGAATTATCGAAGTAACGAGACCGGAGAAATATTTGCCGACCACCAGCACCTCTCGCCGCACACCGCTGAGAAAGTAGTAGTGCAGACTGCGGTCCACGATCTCGCCACGAAAAAGATTCATGAAGATCCAGGCGCAGCCGAAGAACACCACAGTGCGCAAAATCAAGGCGTTGTAGAGCGCTGAGTAGATGATGCTGTAGTTGTTGAAGTCTCTCCATTCGTTGCCGGGTGGCTGAAACAGCGCGAGCACAAACAGCGGAAAGAGTGGCAGCAGCGCGAGCAGGTAGATCAAAAGCGAGCGCCGGCCGAGAAAGTTCTTCTGCAATTCGATGCGAAAGATCGCCGCGATCTGCCGCAACCAAAGCGCCCAGGGTAACGGCGGCCGGTTCGTCTTGTTTGCCACAGCGTCAATCGCAGAACTCATTCGACTCAACTCCTAGGCACTTCCGCCACTCGTGCCAATCAGATACTGGTAAACGGCACTCAAATCATCGTCAACAGGAGCGATCGACTCGACGTTAACTTCGCCATCGGCGATCGCGCGATTCAACATCAGATAAAAACCATCTGCGTCTCGCGTCTTCACAAACAAGCCACGGCGATCATCGTGCAATCGCGCTTCGACGACGTGGTCCTGAGCAAAGACATAGGCGGCGAGTTTCGCAGGCTGGTCACAGCGAATCAGGATCTGCATCGGGTGCTCTTCCATCTCGTCGCGGACGCCGTGAATGTTTCCTTCTGCCACGATGTAGCCGTTGTTCAGCAGGACCACACGATCAGACATCATGTCGACCTCGTGCAGGATGTGCGACGAGATGATCAGGTGCTGACCTGCGGCAGCGAGTTTTCTGAAGAGCGCGATCGTTTCCGCACGCACCATTGGATCGAGTCCGTTGAGAGGTTCGTCGAGAATCAGCACCACCGGCTCGTGCGCAATTGCCTGTGCCAGACGAATGCGCTGCCTCATGCCCTTGCTGTAACCGGCAACTTTTCGATCCGCCGCTTCAACCAGATTAACCCGTTCGAGCGCGAGCTGGCTTAACTCGCTGGCGCGCTTGCGATTGAAACCGTGGACCAGCAGAAATGAATCCAGAAACTCACGTCCGGTGGCTCCACGTGGAAAGGAGTCAAACTGCGTGCAGTAACCCACCTTGCGAAAGAGTTGTTCGGGCTGGTCCGTGGGAATTCCGAGCAACGTGATCGTGCCGCGCGTGGGCCGCAGCAGGCCAGTCATCAGGTTCATCAACGTCGACTTCCCTGCTCCGTTGGGACCGACGAGACTCGTGATGCCGGGCGCGACCTGCAAGTTCACGCGGTTCACCCCGAGTATCTCGCCGTAGAACTTGGAGACGTTATCGAAGATGATGAGTTGATCAGCAGGAATACTCATTGCACCTTATCGCACGACCTCGTACGCCTTCACTCTCCAGTGGAGCAGTGCGAGGCAAATGGCGCAGATCACAAATAGCGCGGCCCACGAACACCATAACGGCGGCTCCAGCACCTGTATTTCACGGATCACGGTTTCGTCAAAGTTAGTAACGCGGACCACGCCGGCGACGCGGTCAAACGTGCCGAACAGCCCCGCCGTCACGTTCTTCATTAACGCGCCCAGACTGATGATGTGTCCCCAGTGCGTTTGAAAAACCAGGTCGATGAACTCGCCAAAAATAGTCGGAATAAAAAAGATACCGAGCAAAGCACCACTCGCAACCACGCGCCACTTCACCAACGCAGAAACTGTTTGCGAAAGGAGTGCCAGCAACAGCACCCAGACAACGCCGCCAATGATGATGGCGGTAGCAATCCAGAGATTTGTTCTGAACCAGGTAAATCCTTCGAGGTACGACTGAAAGAGAAACAACAACAACTGCGGCACCCACGTGATCAGCGACAGCAGAATCAAAATCACCGACATCTTGCCCATCACGTACTCAGTACGTGAAAACGGACGGCACAGATAAAGCGGCAGTGCGTTGTTGCGCAGATCGCGCGAGACGAGCGGTGGCCCAATCAGCAGAGCCACAAAGAAAGCGAAACCACCCTGAACGTTTATGAACGTTTGAAAGAAAAAAGCATCGATCGGCACCACTTCCTTCGCATCGATCCTCATGAGCGCGAGCGCGTTGATGTTGTGATGCAAATAGATCAGAATCGCCTCAACCAGCAACGGCAAGAAGCAAATCACGAAGAACGCGGTGAACAGTTTCGAGTTGAAGACTGCGCGATAAGCGTGGCGCGGAATGATCAGAAACCGGCTCCACTCGGGAGTCAGTGGACCGGCGTAGCGCTTGTACGTCTGTTCATAAACCGCCATAGCCGTTCTCCATTGCTTTGAGAAAGATGTCTTCGAGTGAATCGCGTTTGTAACTCAGGCGGCGAATCTGCACTTGTGTTTCGGCAGCGAGGCGGTAAAGGTCGCGCACCTCAATGCCTTCCTGCAACACGACCTTCAGGCGACTGTCGCTCGACAACGCATACTCACAACCAAGCTTCGCGAGAGCTTCGACAAATCGCTTCTGATCGCCACGCACTTCCAGCATGAGAAACTTGCGATTCGACTTTCGTTCTTCCTCGAGGTTGCAGTAAACCGCAATCTGTCCGTCGCGCAGGATCAGAATCTCGTCACAGCATTCCTCCACGTCAAGCAGCAGGTGCGACGACAAGACGATGTTCGCCTCGCCACTGTCTCGAATCTCGCGAATGAGTTTGATCATGCGCAGGCGGGCCGGCGGATCGAGACCATTTGTCGGCTCGTCCAGGAAGATCAGCTTCGGACCGTGAACGATTGCCTGCGCCAGTTTGGCGAGTTGCTTCATACCGAGCGAATACGTTTCAAGCTTGCGATAACGTGCTTCGCCAAGGCCGACGTAGAAGAGTGCTTCGTGCGCGCGTTCGAGTGCCGCTTCGGGAGGCAGTCCGGACAACTCGCCCATCAGACGAACAAAGTGAACGGCGGTCATCTTGGCAATGAACGAGTCGCGCTCGGGCATGTAACCGATCAGAGCTTTGATCTTCTTCGATTGATCGATGATGTCGTAGCCGAAGATGTGAGCTGTGCCGGCAGACGGCAGGTGAAAACCGAGCAGGGTGTGAATCAGCGTGGTCTTGCCGGCGCCGTTTGGACCAAGCAGACCGATCGCTCTTCCACGCAGATCGCCGCGGAGGTTTGTCAGTATCGGCCGTTTACCGAACGCGACGCTCAGCCCGTGAAGATCGATTACGGCTGGCTCGTTAACTGTTTGTGGTCGGAATAACTCTTCCTGAACCGTCGCGGGGAGTGCCATAGGTGCTCTTATAGCGCTGCGTCTTGATAATTCCAAACGAATCCGAGTCCGAAGACTGTGCCCATCAGCAGAAATGCGGCGATGCATGCTAACGCTTCTGACGGCGCCAAAGTTCTGCCAATTGCCAGGATCTCGATCAGGAACACAGGCAGGTTGAGAACGATCGCGGAAGCAAGAGGAAACAGCAGCGCGGGGCGGCAACCGCCCATGCGCCGTCGCAGCCAGAAGAGTGACGGTGCATAGGCGAGGGAGAACAAGAGCGCTGCCATGATTAACGGCGTAACGGTCGCGCTGTTGAGGTCGAATAAAGACATCAACAGCAGCAACCCCAACAGCCACGACACGAGGGAGATCGATATGAGTTTCATTTGGGTTCAGTGCCAAAGGCGCGTTCTGCTTTGTGCGACGAAGACGCGTTCATAAGAGTGTTCTTGTTCGCGCGCCGAAGGCAGCGCTCATAAGGTAGCCAGGGGCAAGCGCGAGCGAAGCGCGCGCGCGGCCCCTGGATCATTCAGGAAAACATTTCAGCTCCGAAGGAGCGGCCGAACATCTGTCGCACCTTCGGTGCTGAACCGGTTGGGTTTCGTTCCCAGGGGCTGCGCGCTTCGCGCTTGCCCCTGGCTACCTTCTCGCTGCGCCTTCGGCGCCTGGTGTTCTAACCGCCGCTCAGCTCCTCTTCGGCGCGCGCCTTATTTCTTGTTATGCATGCCGCGCTCGATGATGTTCTGCATCTCCAGCGCGTTCGGCATGCCGAGGATCGTTGCCGGTCCGAGACCGAACGGTCCACCTTCCGTGTTTGCCGCGAACGTGATGCTGTCGCCTTGCGCATACGCGTACGCCAGCGTCGGCGCCATGTCTGCTGTCAGCGCCTTCACCGCTTGTTGCGGTCCACTAGGCAAATTCTCAGCAGCACTCGCAACGCCAGCCGGAACGAGCGCACCGAGGTTGTGATAGAACACTGCCGAGAAGTTTGCATTGCCATCGGCCGGCAACCCGGCAGTAAACTTCGCCGAACGCAGCAACGACGCACCACTGTCATGCGCACTGATCGCTCGCTGCACCAGCCCGCGGCTCGGACCAACGATCATGTAGCCGTTGGCGTACGTGTAGTTCACTTCCAGCAATCCAAACTCCGCTGACTTCAGCGTGTAGTAGAGACGCCCGCCCAGCTCGTTCTGTTCCCAGCTCAATCCCGATTTGCCAAACTTCGCCGCCTCTTTGTTAACTTCATTCACCACGTGCTCGAGCGTTTGCTGGAGGTGCGCCGGATCGTTCACTTCAAACACCAGCTTCCACGAAGGCGTCGGCAGCAGTGGACCATCAACGGCGAACGCAAACTCACCACCCAAAGGCGCGGCAATGTCGTTGCGCAGATTCAGACCGTGATCTGATTGCTGCTTGTCGAGATTCTTGCGCAAATCAGGCGAGACCGTCTCCAGCACACCGAGCAGGTCATCGACGAGAGAAACCGGATTCTTGACTACAAAACCCGCAACCAGATTCGCGTCAGGCGAAATGTATTCGAGCGATCCCATCGGGCCCGGCGCCGCCAGCCACGAAGGAATGCCACGCTGCGTATCGTTGAACGAGAGCGAAGCCTGCGTGTGCGTCTTGCCGTTAGTGTCCTTTTGATCGAGCACGAAGTACTTCACGCTCAGGATGCCCAACTGATTCAACGCATTGTCACGCTTTTCAGCATTTGCGTCTTTGGCGTCTTCGGCTTTCATTTGCGCCACAACCTTCTCGAGGTTTGCCGCCACGACGATGCCGGCGCCTTCCTGATAAACCTGCGCGATGCGATCGCGGAAAGGCGTCGCGGTGAAACTGCTCGTTTGTCCATTGCCTAAAACAGTTGCGAGTTGCTGCAGTTGCGCCAACTTCGGACTCGCCGCAAAGAGGTTGTTTTGGATCCAAACGTACAGCCGCTCCTTTGAACCAGCGTCAGCGGCCTTTAGTGGGTCCTCAACAAACTGGATCTGGGGCCGGTCATGACCACCAGAAAGTTTCGCGATCTGCTGTTCGAGAAACTCGCGGAACCCGGCGGTGTTCGTCAGTTCAGCCAGCACCAGCGGCTCGCCCGGTTCGCTCTTCTCATTCATCGACACGGACACTGCGATCTCGTCACCGAGGTACGATCCAAACTGCCGAATCGTCTCCACCACCTGGTCCATGTTCTGCGCTCTGCCCGCCTGCTCCTTTTCCCACCACTGGCGCAGCGCCGGGTTCTGGCTCATGCGTTCTTGAATAATGCGGTGCGACTCAGCGATGGAGTCAGTCAGATTCGGCAACGCGGCATAGACGACAGTGCTTTCGGGCATCAGGTCGAGCAGGTGCGTCGAATTGCGAACGCCCGGATGCGGAACTGTCTTAAGCTCGGCCTTGAGTGTCGCCAGTCCTGACAACACTTGTGCATAGTGGTCGGCCTTTTTGCTCCACGCGACTTCGTCCTTGATCGGAATCGTCGAAATCACCGGGTTCGTGGTTGCTTGCTCACCCGGACGCAGCACACGATCGCTGCCGGCGTGATTCAAGTTCACTTCGCCTTCGATCACCGAAATTCGTGAACCCTTCGTACCGTTGTTGACCGAGAAGACCGTTCCCGTCACAGACACGAGCGAGTCGCCACTTTCAACAAATAACTTGCCGTCCTTTTGCTTCGCGGCTTCGACCACGATGCTGCCGCGATCGAGATGTATCGTGGTTCCCTGTCCGCTCTTCGTCAGGTAGAGTTCGGAACGCTCTTTCATCTCGACCAACGATCCGTCAGCGAGACGGACCACCGCATGTGCGTCCTTCGCGGTACGCACCCTCTCACCCTTTTGCAGTTTCGCGCCCGTGCTGACGGCCGCGGTGCGGGTGTCGGCTATCTGATACACCTGTCCTTCAGCGGCCTGGACCGTCGCTTCAAACTGACCAAACGGCCAGTACCGCTGCATGACTGGAACCGCCAGCAAGCCGAAGCCAATCACGAGAGCCGCGGCTATTCCCCAACGCAGCACCACCGGCTGGAGCGAGTAACGTTTTGTTTTCACCGGCGCTTTCACGACGCCGGAACGGCGCGCGCGCGCTTCGTTCATCGCCTTGCGACACGGAATGCACTCGCGCGTGTGGTCCACGAGCAACAACGAACGCGCTTCGGAAAGTTTTCCCGCGAGGTAAGCCGGAATAAGCGACTGAAAATCAGCGCAGCCTTCGATGCGATCAACTGACGGCAACTGAAATTCAGTCTCGCCAGCCGCGGCAGAGACACGCGCCCAAACACGGTCCGCCGCCGCTGATACCACTGCCGGATCTGCTTTCTCATTGCGGATGTCGGCAGTAACTTTGTCGAGAATCTCTTCACTATTCCTTTTCATGGTGTTTCTCCAGATAGTGCCCAATCTCTTTTCTCAGTTTTGTGCGCGCGCGATGCAGGACGACGCCCACTACGAGTGGCGACGTTTCCATCATCACGGCGATCTCTTTGTTGTCCAGGCCTTCGTAGTAGCGGAGCACAAACATCTCGCCAGCGGTCTTGCCGAGGCGTGCGACAGCCTGGCGCACGAGGGTTTGCAGTTCTTGATCGGCGTGCAGTGCTTCGGGACTGCGTGAGCGGCTGGGCAACGTCTCCGTGTCAGCTTCGCCGAGCGTCACGGATTTGGAACGCGTGCGGCTGCGAAGCAGATCGAGTGAAGCGTTAATGGCCGCGCGCGAAAGATAAGCTTCCGGATTCCGCGAGAGGTCGTAAGTTTCCTGGCCTTTCACCAGCCGCAGAAAGACGTTTTGCAGAACATCCTCGGCGTCGGCGGCGCTGCCCGTGATGCGTTGGGCAGTCCGGAAAACACGGCCATGGTGCGTCTGGAAGAGCGTTTCGAGCTCCCCCGCGGGTTCATTTCTCACGAGTCGCAAAGGTTTAAGAGCAGCCTGCACGGGTGTTCTCCTTCGTCTACAACCTGATAGACGAGGGATTGCAAGGTTTATTAACAACCGTGCGTAAAGATTTTTGAGAGTTTAGGGTATGTGAGGCCGTCAGGCCACTGATTTCAGGGCCATGGCTTTGAGCGGCCGGGCTCGCAGCTTTTTCAGCCTCTGGTTCTGCGGGTCAACCAGAAATCCAGCCGACTCGTGGCAGTGATGCAGTTTGAATCACAAAAGCTTGTTCGACAGGGCGCATCCTTGGAGTGCGGCGACTCGTCGCTGCCTTGGTCCGGTACTAGCGCTTGCGACAACGTTAGACCAAAGCGGTGACAAGTCCCCGCACTCCAAGGAGGTACTAACTGCGTCGCGCTACCTCAATCTTTGAGTTGCGCCAGGTCCGCGAGACGCTGGCGCGCTTCCGCTGCTTCAGGTGTGTCCGGGTAGCGACGAACCAGTTCGCGCCAGGCGGCGCCGTCGTAATGAAAACGCTTCGTGGTGCGATGGAATACGAAGCCGACGCGCTGGCGATTGTAACGATCGAGACCGCTGTAGTTCATGAAGTAAGTAACTTCGGGCGCGTCGCCGCTAGTTTTACGGAGACGCTGTGCCGCGTCACGGGAGAGCCTGGCTGCCTGGTTTTCGGCCGCATTACTCAATACGAGCAAGACCTGCGGGCGCAGCGAAGAACGCGGGAAGTTGTCCAGAAAGATTCGCGCGCGCGCGATCTGGTCGAATCCCTGCGAGTCCTTTATTAGATCCAGCAAGCGGCGGTCGTCGTCAGCACGCGTCGCGGAAACAACTGCTTCACGCTGAATCCAGCCGCGCGTGCGGCTCGTCACATTGACTAGAAAGAAAACGACGCCTTGTGTCGTACGCGAGGCACTGATTGCAACCATCCGGCCGCGACCGAGACGTCGCACAAGCCGGCCACTGAGATCCGGCGTGCGGCGCAGCGCCGCGAGCCGTTCGTCCACAACCACCGCGAGGCGTCCATTGGCAGGCGGTCTGCGCTGCTGTTGAGCGAGAGCGACGTAAGCGGAAAGTGCCGCAATCGTCGAGCAGAGTGAGAGCCGAATGATGAGCTTGTGAGGATTCATGATGTTCTCCTTAGTGAGGTTTAGATAGCTGCCACAATTCTTTCCTTAAACGGCGCGTGATGAAAATGACAGATCGCTACCGCCAGCGCGTCCGCAGCATCGTGAGGCGTTGGGACACTCTTCAAAGACAACAGCAATCGGACCATCTCCTGCACCTGATGCTTCTCCGCGTTGCCGTAGCCAACTACGGTCTGCTTGATCAATCGGGGTGAGTATTCGTGAATCTCCAGCGCCGCGCGTTCGGCTATCAGCAACACCACGCCGCGCACTTGCCCGAGCTTCATACTCACTTTCACATTCGTCGCGAGAAAAGCATCTTCCAGCGCACACACATCGGGCCGGTGCTGGGCAATCACCTCCTCAAGCCCGTTGCACATCCGCAACAGCCGCGTCGAAAACTTTAGCGACGACGGCACACGCACCGAACCATATGCAACCAGCGAGTAGCGCCGTCCGTCACCGTCAACGACGCCCCAACCCATGGTCTGACTGCCCGGATCGACTCCCAGCACGCGCATGGCGCGAGAGTATACTACTTTTGTGCTTTACAGCTTTGTTCCTTCCCACAAAGCACAAAGTTCACGCTTCGTGATATTCTGAAATCCCCTAAACCACTGCTGATTGTTTACTGATCGTAATGTTCATGAGCGAGTTCTTGGAATCGTTAGCCTCGTTGCTCGGAAAGCAGATCCACAACATCGACGAGAAGCCATTTCAGGCCGAGTTCTACAGCGTAGAACGTCTCGAACAGTACGCCCAAACTCTCGCCGCCGAACACAAGACCGTTACCCGCAAGGGCCGCGCTCAACTCTTGCCGCGCCTCGCCGAAAACGGCCGCATACTCGAAGCGGCTTACAAAGCACTCGTCGAAGCGATTCGCACCGGCCGCCCGATTTCACCGGCCGCCGAATGGTTGGTCGACAATTATCACATCGTCGAAGAACAACTGCGTGAGATTCGTCATGATCTTCCGAAGAGCTACTATAACGAACTCCCCAAGCTCGCAGATGGTGAGCTGAAAGACTACCCGCGGATTTATGCAGTGGCAGTCGCGCTGATCTCGCACACGGATTCGCGCCTCGACACCACGACCCTGCGACGCTTCATCGCTGCCTATCAAACAGTCGCGCCGCTTTCGATTGGGGAACTGTGGGCCGTTGCAATTACGCTGCGCCTCGCGCTCGTCGAAAACCTTCGCCGTCTCGCCGTCAGCATCGCGCACGCCCGCGCGGAGCGCGAGGAAGCAGACAAGTTCGCCGACAAGCTGCTTGAACTCGCCTCAGTGCAACCGGCCGCCATCAGCACTTACGTCACCGAACGTCTCGGCAAACGAGAAGAGCTGCCGCAAACCTTTCTGGTTCAACTGGTCCAGCGCCTGCGAGAGCAACATCCCTCCGTTTTGCCGGCGATGGATTGGATCGAGAAGCAGCTCGGCCCGCAGGGCATCAGCATCGAACAGATAATTCACAACGAACACCAGCGCCAGGCAGCCGCGCAGGTGACGGTCGGCAACATCATCACCAGCATGCGTCTGCTTTCGACGCTCGACTGGAACGACTTCTTTGAAAAAGTCAGTCTGATCGAACCGGTGCTGGGCAAAGATCCGGCCGGCGTTTATTCGCGAATGGAGTTTGCCTCGCGCGATCGTTACCGGCACGTCGTTGAGAAGATTAGCAAGGGAACTCGTATCAGCGAACTAGAGATCGGTGAAGCCGCTGTTCAGCTCGCCTTCGAGACAAAGGACGACAGCCCGGCGGTCAAACACGTCGGTTACTACCTCATCGACGAAGGCTTACCTCAGCTCGAAGCACGTTTTGGTTACCGGCCGAAATTCACTGAGAGACTTCAACGCTTCCTGCTGCGACATGCCACCGGCTCATATCTCGGCACGATCTCGGCGTTGACGATCCTGCTGCTGGGTTTCCTGCTCATTGCGATATATGCCGCCGGCGCAAACTGGATCGTGCTGGTGACCGCCGGCGTCGTCGGATTGATTCCCGCCAGCGATCTCGCGCTCACGGTGATCAACTGGGACGTTACGCATTTCCTTCCCCCTCGTCTCCTGCCGCGAATCGATAGCACCAAAGGCATTTCGGCAAACACGTCGACCTTCGTCGTCGTGCCGACGATCTTCCTTGGCGAAGCGCAGGTGCAAGAGCTCGTCGAACGGCTCGAAGTGCACTTCCTCGCCAATCAGGACCCGCACATCTACTTCGCCCTGCTCGGCGACTTCCGCGACGCCGAAGCGGAAGAGATGCCGGACGATTCGCTGCTGCTGTCGGTAGCCCAGAGCGGAATCGACCGGTTAAACCAGAAACATGGCGACCGACGTTTTCACCTGTTTCACCGGCGGCGCCAGTGGAACGCGGGTGAAAACAGATGGATGGGTTGGGAACGAAAACGCGGCAAGCTGGAAGAGTTCAATCACCTGCTGCGCGGCGCAAACGACACCAGTTTTGTCGTCCGCACGGCCGACGACGCGTTGATGCGATCGATCCGCTACGTGATCACGCTCGATTCAGATACGCAACTGCCCCGCGACGTCGCCCGGAAGCTGATCGGCGCCGCTGAACACCCGCTCAACAGACCACGCTTCGACGAAGCCACCAATCGAGTGGTTCGCGGTTACAGCATTCTGCAACCGCGCGTCAGCATCTCGCTCGGCAGCGCTTCGCGCTCGAGGTTTGTCCAGATCTTTTCCGGCTACGCCGGCATCGACCCATACACCACCGCGGTCTCGGACGTTTATCAGGATCTCTTCGGCGAAGGTAACTTCACCGGCAAAGGTTTGTACGACGTCGACGCCTTTCAGCGCGCGCTCAACGATCGCGTACCCGAAAATGCGTTGCTGAGTCATGACCTGTTCGAGTCTCTGTTCGCACGCGCGGCGTTGACTACCGACATTGAGCTGCTCGACGAGTATCCCGCTTCGTACGAAGCTTACGCCAAACGTCTGCATCGCTGGACGCGCGGCGACTGGCAGATCATTCACTGGCTGTTTCCGCGAGTGCCAAATGCGAGCCTTCAAAAAGTTCGCAACGTCCTGCCGATAATTGCGCGCTGGAAGATTCTCGACAATCTGCGCCGCAGCCTGGTTGCGCCTTCGTTGTTCCTCATGCTGGTGGCCGCGTGCTCGATCTTTCCACACTCGGCGCTGCTCTGGACCCTGTTAGCGCTCGGCGTGGTCGCCGTTCCGGTTTACCTGCACATCACAACCGGCCTGCTGACACACCCGCGCGGTATTCCGTGGACCAGTCATTTCTGGACCATGTGGGACGACTTCCTCACGAACACTGCGCAGATCACGTTGTCGTTTATCTTTCTTCCTTACCAGGCATATTTGATGGGCGATGCGATTGTTCGCACGCTCTACCGCCAATTCATTTCACACAAGAAACTGCTCGAGTGGGTTTCGGCCGCGGAAGCCGAAGGCTCAGTACGCTACGACGTTGCTACTTTCTTTTCGCTGATGCTACCGGCGGAGATCTTTACGCTCGCGGCGCTCGCTCTCACGATTATCTTCAAACCGCCGGCCCTGCCCGTCATGGCTGTTCTGGCTGCGATTTGGGTCGCGTCGCCGTTCATCGCGCTCTGGGTCAGCAAGCCGCGCGCTTTGGTCCGACAGGTCCTTAGCGACGCAGACATGCACTTTGCACGCTCGATCGCGCGGCGCACGTGGCGCTTCTTCGAAACGTTCGTCGGCGTCGAGGACAACTGGCTACCACCCGACAACTTTCAGGACGATCCGGCGCCCGTCATCGCTCATCGTACTTCACCCACAAACATGGGCTTGTTGCTACTCGCCACGTGGTCAGCGCGCGAACTCGGCTACATCAGTACGCTCGAGGTAGTCGAACGTCAGGAACTCACGTTCACGACCCTGGCGAAGTTGAGCCGGCTTCACGGCCACTTTTTCAACTGGTACGACACGAAGACTCGCGAACCACTACTGCCGGAGTACATCTCCACCGTCGACAGCGGCAATCTCGCCGGTCATCTGATCGCGGTAAAGCAGGCGTGCGTCGAGGTGCCTGACACCAAGTTGTTTGGTCCATACGTAAGCCTCGGACTTAGCGACACGCTTGAAACACTGGCCCTCGAAGCAGCGCGTCTCGGCAGCGTTCGTCAACGAACGGAAGTGGTCACTGTTCGTCAGTTGGAAGACGAGATCTCCGCGTGCCGCAAACTGTTGGCTGAGGACCCCGACTTGAACCTGGCGCTTTGGTGCAAGCTGGTGGATTCGCTCGCCCGGCGTGCTTCCGAGATCGAGGACATCGTCAACGCCCTCGCCCACGAACACGGCGAGAGTACGTTCAAGGAGTTGCGCTGGTGGGTGAGTGCGTTTTGTCATCAGGTGAGTTGTTACCAACGCGACGTGGAGTCGCTCATGGCGTGGGGCCGGTTGTTGCCGGAGCTGAAGGCGACGACAGGCGCGAGCGAAGACTGGACCAGCGTTCTCGAACCGCTACAGGAAGTTCCCACGCTGGCCGAAGTGCCCCAACTCTGCGACAGGGTGCTGGTCCAGCTCTCCGCCATTCAGAATCACGATTCACCACAACTGGCTCAGCTTGCAGCAAAGCTGACGAAAGCTCTTGAGCAAGCGGCCCATGGTTCAAACGACCTGCTGTCGCGCATCAGCCGCATCGCGCGAAGTTGCGACCAGTTTGTCGACGAGATGGACTTCTCATTCCTTTTCAACGTCGAGCGAAAGCTGTTCACGATCGGCTTCAACGGCACCGCGTCACGCGCCGACGAGTCCTATTACGACCTGCTCGCCAGCGAGGCACGGCTCGCGAGTTTTGTGGGCATCGCGAAAGGCGACGTGCCACAGGAGCACTGGTTCCGCATGGGTCGCGCGCTGACGAAGGTCGACGGTGGTCGAGCGCTGCTCTCATGGACGGGAACGATGTTCGAGTACCTGATGCCGTTGCTGGTGATGCGCAACTACCCGGAGACACTGCTCGGCGAAACTTACCGGACGGTGGTGGCGCGACAGATCGAGTACGGTCAGGAACGCGGCGTTCCGTGGGGCATTTCGGAAGCGGCTTACAACGTGCGCGATCTTCAGCTCAACTATCAATACGGACCATTCGGCGTGCCCGGTCTCGGTTTGAAACGTGGCCTCGTCGAGGACCTGGTGGTCGCTCCTTACGCAACCATGCTGGCCGCGCCGATCAACGCCAACGCGGCCATAAGCAATCTGCGTCGTCTGGAAAAGGAGGGCGCCCTCGGCAATTTCGGTTTTTACGAGGCGATCGATTACACCCCCGAACGCCTGCCGGAGAGTCAGAAGTCGGTGCTGATTCGCGCGTTCATGACTCACCACCAGGGCATGAGTCTCGTCTCGCTGACCAATCTGCTTTACGACGACGTGATGGAGCGGCGCTTTCACAGCGAGCCGACCGTGCAAGCCACTGAGTTGCTGTTGCAGGAACGCATCCCGATCGGCGTGCCGGCTGCGCATCCGCGTGCCGAAGAAGTGCTCACCGGACGCGTGGTCCAGACAATAACGGGAATGATCACGCGCGTTTACGAGTCGGCGGATCTCGACACGCCGCGTACGCAGTTGCTCTCCAACGGCACGTACAGCGTGATGCTGACGACAGCAGGCTCCGGCTATTCGCACTCTGACGAGATCGCGGTCACACGCTGGCGCGAAGATGTGACACGCGACAACTGGGGCGCGTTCATTTACCTGCGCGACGTGCGCAGCGGCATGGTCTGGTCCGCTGGTTATCAACCCATCAAACGCAGGCCGCAGGCTTACAGCGTCGCGTTTTCCGAAGACAAAGCTGACTTCCGGCGCACTGACTCCGGCATTTCCACGCGCATGGAAGTGGTCGTCTCAGCCGAGGACAACGCCGAAGTGCGCCGCGTCTCGCTGACGAATCACTCATCGCGCGCCCGTGAAATCGAGTTAACAAGCTACGCCGACGTCGTGCTCAACACGCCGGCAGCCGACGACGCGCATCAGGCCTTCAGCAACCTGTTCATCGAAACCGAATTCTTCGCGGGCGAGAACGCGATCCTGGCCCATCGCCGTCAACGTACCGCTGAGGACAAGCCGGTCTGGGGAATTCACGTCGTGGTGGTCGAAGGCGAGACCGTGGGTGCGATTCAATACGAAACCGATCGCGGCCGGTTTTTGGGACGCGGCCGCACTGCGAGCAATCCGATCGCGGTGATGGAAGATCGTCCGCTTTCAAACACGACCGGCGCAGTGCTCGATCCCGTCTTTAGTTTGCGGCGGCGCGTGCGAATTCAACCTTACCAGACAGTCAGTTGCTCGTTCAGCACGATTGTGGCCCATTCACGCGAAGAGGCGTTCGCGCTGGCCGACAAGTATCACGATCCAAATATCTTCGAACGCGAACTCCGTCTCGCCTGGACCAAAGCGCAGGTCGAGATGAGCCATCTCAAGATCGACGCGGAAGAGGCGCATCTGTTCCAACGTCTCGCCGCACGCGTCGTCTATTCAGATCCTTCGCTGCGCCCGACGCCGCACGTGCTCGCTCTGAACACGAAAGCGCAGTCAAGTCTCTGGGCGCTCGGCATTAGTGGTGATCTGCCGATAGTCGTGGTGCGCGTCAATAAAGCCGCTGATCTACCAACAGTCAAAAAGCTTGTGCGCGGTCATGAGTACCTGCACTACAAAGGACTGCGCATCGATCTCGTTATTCTCAACGATACGCCGACCAGCTATCTCGAGCCGCTGCACAAAGAGCTGGAGACGATCGTGCGCACGGCCGGCTTGCAAGCGTTGCAAGACAAACCAGGCGGCGTCTATCTGCGCCGCGCCGATCAAATACCTGAACCCGAACGTATCCTGTTGCACGCGGTCGCGCGTGCAGTGATCGTCGCCGAGCGCGGCAGCTTTGAAGAGCAAATCGAGCGGAAGCGCACGGGAGAACCGTTGCCACCAATCATGGTGCCGCGCCAGGCGCCGCAAACGTATCCCGAACCAACCATAGCGCCGCCCGAACTGGGCTTCTTCAACGGTCTCGGCGGATTTCATCAGGGTGGGCGTGAATACGTCACGCTGCTCGGCGCGGAACAATGGACACCCGCCCCGTGGTCCAACGTGATCGGCAACGCGGTCGACTTTGGTTTTCAAATCACGGAGACGGGTGGCGGCTACACGTGGTCGGTGAACAGTCGTGAGAACCGTTTGACGCCGTGGTCTAACGACGCGGTTAGCGATCCACCCGGAGAAGTTGTCTATATTCGTGACGAAGATTCAGGCACAGTCTGGTCCGCTACACCTTTGCCGATTCGCGAGCGCGATCCGTACATCATCAGACATGGCCAGGGCTACAGCGTGTTTGAGCACACCAGTCACGGCGTGTCGCAGGAGTTACTGCTGTTCGCGCCGCTCGATGCTGCAGTCAAGATTTCACTGCTACGTTTGCGCAATCGCACCGCTCGCAAACGAAGATTCAGCATCACGAATTACAACGAACTGGTGATGGGCGTTGCACGCCAGTCGTCAGCGCCTTACCTCATCACGGAGATCGACGCGTCCGCGGCGACGATCTTCGCGCGCAATCCGTACAACAATGAATTCGCCGAGCGCGTCGCGTTTGTCGCGACCAGCGAACCGCTCACCAGCGCGACGTGTGATCGCAAGGAGTTCATCGGCCGCAATGGTTCACTCGAAGCACCGGCGGCGTTGCGGCGGGTAAGTCTCGCCGGACGTGATGGAGCCGGACTCGATCCCTGCGCCGCGATTCAGACGAGCATTGAACTCGCACCGAACGAAGCGCGCGAAGTTATCTTTCTGATTGGCGAAGCGGAATCGAAAGAAGCAGCGCAAGCCATCGTTACAACGTTCCGCCAGGCGGCGGTTGTCAACGCGGCCTTTGAAAAAGTACTAAACCACTGGGACGAACTGCTCGGCACAATCGAAGTGCGCACACCGGATCAGGCGCTGGACACGATGCTGAATCGCTGGCTGCTTTATCAAACGCTCTCGTGCCGCGTCTGGGCCCGCACGGCGTTCTATCAATCCGGCGGCGCCTTTGGTTTTCGCGATCAATTGCAGGACGTGATGGCCCTTGCGTACAGCCGTCCGCAGATCACGCGCCAGCAGATCCTGCTCGCGAGCGCGCACCAGTTTAAGGAAGGCGATGTGCAACACTGGTGGCATCCGCCAACCGGACGAGGCGTGCGCACGACAATCTCCGACGACTTGCTGTGGCTGCCGTTTGTCACTGCCTTCTACATCAAGGTGACTGGCGACACTTCTGTTCTTGACGAAGTTGTTCCCTTCCTCGAACAAGAACCGCTGAAGCCGGGTCAGCTCGAGAGTTACACGCAACCGGCAGTGGCGAACGAATCAGCGCCGGTCTTTGAACATTGCTGCCGCGCGTTCGATCGCAGTCTGAAAGTTGGTGAACACGGTCTGCCGTTGATGGGCGGCGGTGATTGGAATGACGGTATGAATCGTGTGGGCCAACTCGGCAAAGGCGAAAGCGTGTGGCTCGGCTGGTTCCTCCATACCGCACTCACGATGTTCACGCCGCACGTTGAGGCACGCAAGGACGTTGAACGTGCCAGGCGCTATCGTGAACACCTGGACCAACTGAAGAAAGCACTCGAAGAAAAAGGGTGGGATGGCGACTGGTACCGCCGCGCGTACTTTGACGATGGAACTCCGTTGGGCTCGTCACGAAATGAAGAATGTCGCATCGACTCCATCGCGCAATCGTGGTCAGTGATTTCCGGGGCTTCAGATCCGTATCGCATGGGACGCGCCATGGCTGCGGTTGAAGAGTATCTGATTCGGCGTGGCGACGGCCTCGTGATTCTCTTCACGCCGCCGTTTGATAAGAGCTCGCTCGATCCCGGCTACATCAAAGGTTATGTTCCGGGGGTAAGAGAAAACGGCGGACAGTATACTCACGCTGCAATCTGGACCTTGATCGCTTACGCCTTGCTTGGCGATGGCGAGCGCGCCGGCGAACTATTTGCGCTGCTCAATCCAGTCAATCATTCTTCGACGCGCGCGGGACTGCACAAGTACAAGGTCGAACCTTACACCGCAGTCGGCGATGTGTACGCAGTGCCGCCGCACACAGGGCGTGGGGGCTGGACGTGGTACACGGGTTCAGCGGGTTGGATGTATCGTGCCGGCCTCGAATCGATACTCGGCTTCAAACTTGAAAGCAATCGTTTGCAGATCGATCCTTGTGTGCCGCGTTGGTGGCGCGACTTCGACATCACTTACCGGCGCGGACGCGCGGTGTATCGCATCAAGGTGGAGAATCCGCTAGGCGTGAGTCGCGGTGTAATTACGGTCGAAGTGGACGGCGCGACGCAGAGTAGCCCAGTCATCGAACTTACTGATGAAGAGAAAACTTATAACGTGAGGATCATGATGGGCGAGCCAGTCCCGACCGAAGAAAAGGAATTAGCTACGGATATACGCGGATCCTAAGCCGCGGCCATGTCAGACTCGCTGATATCGAAGTTTGCGGAAACCTTTTGCACGTCGTCGTGATCTTCAAGCGCTTCCATCAACTTTAACATCTGCCGCGCGTCACCACCTTCAAGTCGAATGTAGTTCTGAGGAACCATTTCAACTTCAGCGACCTGCGGTTCAATTCCCGCGTCTTTGATTGTTGTCAGCACGCCATCAAAAGCATCCGGCGAGGTAATGATCTCAAACGTGTCTTCGTCGTCGCGCAGATCGTCAGCACCCGCTTCGATCGCGAGTTCAAACAGTTCTTCTTCGGACCGCTCCGACTTGTCGACGACAATGTAACCCTTCTTGTCGAACATCCAGCCTACTGACCCACTCTCGCCAAGGTTTCCACCGTTCTTCGAAAAAATATGACGTATCTCCGCCACGGTGCGGTTTCGATTGTCGGTCATCGACTGAATCAACAACGCGACGCCACCTGGTCCATAACCCTCGTACGTAATCTCTTCGTAGTGCACGCCTTCTTCTTCGCCGGTGCCACGACGAATAGCGCGGTCGATCGTGTCGTTGGGCATATTGCCGGCTTTGGCGTCGGCAATTGCTTTGCGCAGGCGGGCGTTGCCTTCCGGATCGCCGCCGCCCGAGCGCGCCGCGACCGTAATCTCTTTAATAAACTTCGTGAACAGCTTGCCGCGCTTGGCATCGAGCGCGCCTTTCTTGTGCTTGATACTATGCCATTTCGAATGTCCCGACATTTGTTTAGGTCCTTCTGGAGGGTGTTAGGCAGGGCAATATATCACATTAGGAGCGTCTCTTTGGAGTGCGGGGACTTGTCACCTCCTTGGCCAAAGCGCCGACGAGTCGGCGCACTCCAAGGAGCTATTTCAGTTGCTCGTACTCTTTCTTCGCTTGAACCAGCACGGGGAGATCAGGATCGGCGTCTTTCCACATTGCAAAGAAGTCCTGATACGACTTGCGTGCCTGGGCTGTGTCGCCGGACAGATGCGCCGCACGTGCCAAGCCGAGATGTGCCAGCGCGTGACAAGGCGAAAAAGCGTCGATCGATGGGTGGTCTATGATCTTCTTGAACTCGGCAGCCGCTTCGGGCCCGCGTCGAAGATGAAGATACAGGAAACCGCGCGCGTAGTTATTGCCGGGACCCGTGATCATGCCGAAATCGTAACTGCGCGTGGATTCCGATAACTGAATCGCCTGCTCGAGATTGCCGCGGCTTCTTTCAATCTCGGCGCGCACCATAGGTGTGATGATCGACGTCGTAATCGTACTCTTCGGATACTGCGCCCTTAACTGCTCCAGTAACGGCTGCCCCTGATTCGCATCATCGCAAGCCGCGAAAACCAGCGCAGCGTTCGCCACCGTCATTTCGCTACGAGCCAGGGTCACCGCAGCCTTGGCATTCTCTTTCCCCTCCTGGCATTTCCCCAGCACCACCTGATTGATTCCGAGAATCATGAGTCGTGTTGCGGCGACTTCGTTGTGCCCCTGATTTTTGAACATCTCAGACGCGCGACGCTCCAGTGCCTCTGACTCCTTAAGCTTTCCCGCGTTCATCGCAGTCGCAGCGCGCATGGCCGTGAAATCTGCCTCTTCATCAGGCTTGCCTTTGGCCCACTCGACCTCGCGATTCATCCCTGCCTGATCGCCGCGCAGAAAGGCAAAGAAGTAGCGGTTGAAGTGCGGACCGACCGCATCCGGATTGATCTTTTCCAGCTCGCGCGAAGCCTGCTCCGCTTCATCGATTCGTCCCAGACCAGTAAACGCACCGATCAAATTGTCCCAGGCGCTGACGTTGTTTGGACCCAGCCTGGTGGCTTGCAATCCTTCCTTCAACGCGTCGTCAAAGCGTCCGAGAATTCTGTAGTTGAGCGAGAGGTTGTTATGCGGAACGAAGTCGTTAGGATACAGACTGGTCCAGGTCTGGAGTGTTTCGACGGTTTTGTCGATCTCGCCTGTGAGATACGTGTAATACTTCTCGGTGATGTAAAGACGTTCGCGCTCGCTGACACGATCACGCAGATCATAAGCCTTCTGCACGTACTCCTTCGCCGCTTCAAACTCTTGCAGGTTGCCGTAGTGCACACCGATGCGTGCATAGGCCATTGCGAAGTTCGGATCAAGTTCGACCGCCCGTTTATAAAAAGCCAGCGACTCACGCGCCCGGCCTTTCGAGCGTTCTTCGTTGCCCATCGCAAACGCTTTCAGCGCGTCCAGTGAAGAAGTTGTAGCCTGCTCGATGCTGACATCGTACTTCTGCATCATGCTCAACGACTCGCCGAGCTTCTTGCGCAGGTTCCACGCCGCGGTGCTGAGTGACGAAAGCACTTTCTCTTTACTCTCGGACTCGATGTATTCACGAGCAAACGGCTCACCCGAACGCGGATTTACTGCTTCGAGAGTGATCACGTAATGGCTGCCGAGAGTGGCAATTGTTCCGGTCAAGAGGGCCCTGATTCCCTGCCGCTCGCAGATCTCACGCCCGACGTCGCGCGTAATGCGCTCGTCCGGAGAACGGCCCATGAAGCGCAGCGTCTCGCGCACGCGCTCTTCGGGAAAGAGATTCAAGAACGGTGTTTGACCCAGATGGACCGCCAGTGCCTGCTTGAGTGTGCCGTCGAAAACTGCTTCACCGGTCGTGTTGACGAAGTCGGCCAGGAGCACTGTGTCTTTTTCGGTGAGTGGTTGTGAGCGGTGGTAATAATAGTAGAAGCCCGCCGCAGTCCCGGCAATCAACAGTAAGAGAACGATCGCCGCTGCAACTTTATGACGCTTGATTTCAGTCGCGATATATTCCGCGCTTGAGACATGCGAAACAGTCTTTTCGGCAGTTGGCGCCGCGCGTTCGGGTGTGGTTGGGGCAGCGGGCGCCTCGCCCATTCTTGCTGACGAGGAACCACTGGGCACAGAGCGTTCCAGCTCCGATTCAAACTCGAGTCTCTGTTTGAGCCGGCGCAGATCGGTAAGAAGTTCCTTGATTGTCTGGTAACGTTCTTCGCGATCCTTCCGCAGCGCCTTCATCACGATCCAGTCGAGTTCGGCGGGAACGTTCGGCGCGAAACGCGCGAGCGGCGGTGGCTCTTTCTGCGTGATGGCGACGATCACGTCGGTCGATGTTTCACCTTCAAACGGCAAGCGACCACCGATCAATTCATAGATAACAACGCCCAGACTCCAGATATCGCTGCGTGCGTCAACCGGTTTGCCGCGCGCCTGCTCGGGCGACATGTAGTGGGACGTTCCCATCACGACACCCGCGTCTGTTTGCACCAGCACTCGCGTCGACGCTTCGCCGTCGGAAGGAGTTCTGTCGACGCTTTCAGTCAGTTTCGCGAGACCGAAGTCCAGCACCTTCACGTACCCGTTGCGACGGACCATGATGTTGTCGGGCTTGATGTCGCGATGGACGATGCCGGCTGCGTGCGCTTCTTCGAGAGCGCTCGCGGCCTGCACGGCGATGTCGAGTATTTCAGGTATTTCGAGAGGCGAGGCGTGAGCTTTGCGACGCAGTGTCAGACCATCGATGTATTCGGTGGCGATGTAGTGCCGGCCGTTATCAATACCGACTTCGTGAATCGTGAGAATGTTCGGATGATTCAGATTCGAAGCGGCGGAGGCTTCCTGCTCGAAGCGGTGCAGGCGATCTTTGTTGGTGGTGTATTCCTCGCTGAGAATCTTGATGGCGACTTTGCGGCCGAGTTTCATGTCTTCCGCAAGATAGACCTCGCCCATGCCACCGGCGCCGAGCTTTTCGAGAATCCGGTAATGTGAAACCTTGCTTAGCTCCATGAGTCACGCTCCAGATTCGCCACTATCTCATTCGTTGAGGCTTCAATGCTGACCTGTTTGATTTTACTGCTGTGACCGCTGACAAGTTTCACCGCGCTGCGCGGCACCTTGAACGTCTTCGCCAGCACCCGGATCAACTCCTCGTTCGCCGCTCCGTCAACCGGCGGCGCAGCGATGCGGATGCGCAGTGAGCCATTGTATTCCCCAACGACTTCGCTGCGTGACGCTCGCGGCACAACCTGAACCTTGAAAACAACCTCACGGTCGCGAACTGAATAGGCAATCACAACTGCTACCTAAAAGGTCATCGGCATCGCGCCACGCAAAAGTGTGCCGGCAATTGCTTCCTGAAAAAGCCACAAGATGATGAATGCAATTATCGGAGAGATGTCCATTCGGCCGAGCGGCGGAATGATTCGTCGCAAGGGGCCGAGAAGCGGTTCTGTGGTATCGACCAGAAAGCGCATCACGCGATTGCCGTAACTGACCATGCCCCAGCCAAAGATGATGCGAAGAAGGATCAAAAGAACGTAGATCGAGATTAGGCCGTAAAGAATGAATCCCACCACTGCGAAAAAGTTGCCGGTGCGGGCACTGTCGATAGCGCCACCGAGCGTGGTCGCGATTGTTCCGACAAATCGCAGAACGAAGTAACCGAGCAGGATCGAAACAAGCATCACGACCACTGGCGCGAACTTCGGATCGATACCAACCTCGCGCAAAGCGCCGCGCACTGGAATCACGAAGCCATCTGTCAGCCGGCGCAACGTGCGCGAAGCCCAGCCAAACGGATTCAGATCCGCCGCGTCGCCAATCAGCCGCAGCACCATCAACACGATAATCGCGACGATCGCTAACTGAATCGCCCAACTGAAAAACAGGAATGTGCGAGCTATAACAAACATCCGCCACGAAGAAGCACAAGAGGCACAAAGAAACCGACTTACATCCTCTTGCTGACTGCCTCTGAAACCTCCTTTGTGCTTTTTGTGCCTTTTTGTGGCTCGCGTTCACCAAATATGGCTGTGCCGACGCGCACCATCGTCGCTCCTTCTTCGATCGCCACCTCGAAGTCGTGCGTCATGCCCATCGACAATTCACCCAAACGATCACCGAAAGCACGCGTGCGTGCAAGTTCGTCGCGTAGCTCTCGCAGCCTACGAAAGTAGGGTCTGGCTTGTTCCGGATCGTCGAAGAAGGGAGGCAGAGTCATCAAACCGATCAATTCAAGCCGCTCGAGTTGTTGCAAAGTTTCTGTCAGTTGCGGCAGCTCCGCTTCGTCGATGCCTGTCTTGGTTTCTTCCTGGCCCAAGTCTACCTGAATCAACAGCGGCAGTGACTGTCTGCCGCTCTCAACACATAAGCGATCGAGCCGCCTCGCCAAATCGATCGAGTCAAGTGAATGAATGACATCAAACAGGTTCAGCGCGCGGCGTGCTTTGTTCGCCTGAAGATGTCCGACGAGATGCCAGCGTGCGCTGGTCCGTCCCACTTCCGGGATCTTACCCTCCACCTCCTGCACACGATTCTCGCCGAGATCGGTGGCGCCGAGTTTGATGAGCTCCTTTATCAGACTCGCGGGATGCGTCTTGCTGATGGCGATCAGCCTTACCTCGTCTGCGCTGCGGCCGCACCCTTTGGCAGCCGCCGCGATGCGGGCCTGAACGTCCGCAAATCGTGCGGCAAGACCCGCCGCCGGGTCAACGTTTGTCATCGAGGCAACCAGATCGATACAGAATCATAATACCTTAAGTGGCAAAAGGGGCTAGAAGCGTGAACGAGCTTGGTGCTATGGTAGCTGATAGGAGGGATCTTTATGAAATTACTGACTTCAAGAAAACTGATTGGGGCGGCGGCCCTGGTGCTGCTGCTGGGGCTGAGTGTTTCTTCGCCGGCATTGGGCCAAGGCCGCGGTCGCCGGGCAGGGTTGGGCGGCTTCGACCGGAAGTGCGCCAAGTTTGTTAACTGCCATGACGCGCGCGACGGACGTTGGGACGGTCGCGGGCCGCGGCGGAATGCGCGCAACACCTTCTGGACGCGCAACCGCTGGAGCCACTCTCGCCGGAACCACGATCATTGGAATCGCGATCGCTGGAACCGCGACCGCTGGAACAACCATCGCGGGAATAACAGAAGACACTAATCCAGTAATAAAGCCCCCTCCCTCACGCAACTCTTTCGCGGTTGACACCTTCTAAACCCATTCGCATAATGACAACCCGTTCCTTTTGCGGATGTGGCGGAACTGGCAGACGCGCAGGTCTCAGAAGCCTGTGATGGTGACATCGTGGAGGTTCAAGTCCTCTCATCCGCACCATGAAATCAAAGGCGGGTCCGGAGCAATCAGGACTCGCCTTTTTCTTTTTTTCTGGTCATTAATAATCAGGTCCGGCGCTTTAGCTTTCCACCAATCACCACGCCGGCAGCTCCGATAAATGGTCCGAGAAAGATCACCCATGTCGGATGTCGAGCCTTTTGCATCGCTTCCATGTTGGGCACGGTGCCAACGCGCACGTCGTGAGGAT
>DASXRE010000215.1:0-5110 GCA_036506775.1 Pyrinomonadaceae bacterium
GAACCGATCGTCGCCAGACCTGAAAGGCCGCGCTTGAATTCGGCTGTCTTAATCGCGATTGCACGTTGCAGCGCACGCTTCGAAGCTTCGATCTCATCACCCGAGATGTCGGACGACTGCTCGTGGGCGCGAAACTCCTGCAAGCCGCTGCTGACGACCATCGCGAGGTGCGATTTGCGATGCTTGTCGCTGATATTGATCGCTTCTTCGATACGGTCGTTCTTCAACGCCTGGGCGACGCGTGGTGCAAACTCGCGCGATTGCTTCTTGGCAGCGGAGTAAGTCAGATAACGCTCAACCATGATCGCGATCGAATAGACTGACATGATTAAGAGAACGATGACAACGGCGATAGCGACGCCGCCCATGTTCTTCACCATCTCGGTCAACGTGAATGTGTTTCCTGTGTCGGCCGCCGGACTGGCCGCGGCTTCCTGGAAGAGTAATAAAAGACCAAGCGCCTTTGCTCCTAAAAGACTCGTTAGAATTGTCACGGTGAACCCCTCCAAAAGGTTTATTAGTTTAATAGCAAGCAGAGAAGCCGGGACTGCCTCGGTAACCGCGGCGACACACGACAAAAGTTCTCCGCAGTTACTGAGCCACGAAGTTGTACTGGATCACTCCGGTAACTTTAACTGGCTGCCCCGAAAGCTTCGTTGGGGAGAATCTCGCCTGGCGCGCTGCTGCCACGGCTACAGCCTGCAACAGCGGGTGACCGGAAACGGCCTTCGCGGAAACCACGTTGCCGTTTTCATCAATCAGCACCTGGACCACCACCGTACCGGCCGCGTGGGCTGCTCTGGCAATCGGCGGATAAGCAGGCTTGGGCAAGCTGATGGCTTTACCGTTTAGCACGCCTCCGGAAATCGGAGCGCGGGGCGGAGTTGGGGCCGCTGGTGGTGGCGGCTCGTCGGCGATGTTTACTTTCGCCGGCGCCGTTACAACTGTACCCGCGCCTGGGCCGGCGGGCATTGGTGCACTGGCGTTGGAATCGGCGGTACCGAGCACCGTCGTTACGCCGCGTCGAACCGGAGGAACGTCGCTGGCTTTCGTGGAAACTTCCTTTGGCACCAGCTCAGTTCGGGTAACGTCGGCGATCAGTTCCTTGCGGACGTCGACGTTCTGCTCAACTTTGACGGGCTTTGCTTCCTGTTTCTGTTCGGGCTCTTTCTGCTGCTGCGGCACTGGCACAGGAGCAACGAGCGTCGTCAGCTCGAGTTCCTGTTCGGACAGGTGCGCGTCGTACAGCAGAATACCGACGATAACGAAAGCACCGATGAGCACCCCGTAGATTAACGCGGTGACCAGAATGAATGAGCCCTTTCGCGATATATCGTCTTTGTGCGAACTGGACTCAACTAAATGATCGAACATTGATTATCCTCCGATTCCGGCGCCAAATGGATCAGGGGTTACGAAAAATTAAGCAGTAAACCTCGCAAACGTCGATTTAATACCGCTTGAGTTCGTCACTAATGAAGGGGAAAACAGCAGCTTCTGCGATATTGAGCACACCGTTTGGATTGGAAGCCGCTGTGCGAGAAAAACTCGCCGGCCCGCTCAACACACCGCCGCCGCGCCCTACTTTCTGACTTCACACACGCGGGGTCGACACTTGAGATATTTAATTGGCCAGCAACGTGGGCAGTCTAGTCCGCATGACGTTTCAAAGTCAAGCGCAAACTAAAACGCCCCGTACGGCCAAAAGGCACAAAACACTTAGTTCTTTGCCTCTTCTGTTTATTGTGCCTCTTTGTGACTATAACTTTACGCCAGCCCTGTGACTGGAGGCTTTCGCCGGAGCACGCACGCCGCCTTTGACAGGCTGATTGAAAGCCAGTGCCGCCTGGCGATTTGCTGCTTCAATCCGCTGCTCCCACCAAACCATGATCGGACTCGCAATGGCGATCGACGAGTACGTACCAAAGATCACGCCGATAAGGAGAGCGAGCGAGAAGCCACGCAACACTTCGCCACCGAACAGGACCATCGCCAGCACCGAGAGAAACACCAGACCGCTGGTGATAATGGTGCGAGAAAGCGTCTGATTGATAGCGTCGTTGGTGATCTTGTAGAGAGAATCGCGCCGGTGCAGTTTGCGGTTCTCGCGAATACGGTCAAACACGACGATCGTATCGTTCACGGAAAAGCCGACTAGCGTCAGCAGCGCCGCAATCACCGTCAAACTCACCTCGAACTGAAAAATCGAAAAGAAACCGAGCGTCACGAGCACGTCGTGAAACACCGCAATCACGGCCGCGGCGCCATAAGTCCACTCGAAGCGAAATGCGATGTAGATCAGAATGCCAACGAGAGCCGCGAGAGTTACGGCGATCGCCTTGTTGCGCAACTGTGCACCGGCAATGGCGCCGACCGCGTCAGTGCCGATGATCTTGTAAGCAGCGTTGGGATCTGATTCCAGCTCCACGGCAGGGGGAGCTTCTTTACCGAAGGTGTTCAGAGCTTCCCGCACGCGCGCTCTGCCGTCCTGACCTTCGCCTTCCAGAGGCACTTTTATCAGCACGGTATCCTGTTTGTCGGTGACCGGCTGGACCACTGCATCCCGAACGCCTTTGCTAACGAGCGCCGCACGAATCGATTCGTCACTCGGGCGCTGTTTGAACTTCGCGGTGACCACCGTTCCGCCCTTGAAGTCGACTCCAAGGTTAAAAGCCTGCCCGCCGGTCGCCTGCCGCACAATGGCGGACGCCAGACCGGCCAGCATGAGCAGCACCGAAATGCCGATGAACCATACCCGGTTACCGAGCCAATCAACCTTAACATCGTGAAGGATCTGAAGCATGATGAATCTCTAAATACTGAGCGAGTCCACTCTCTCCTTCCCGCCCAGGTGCCATATGAAAATCGTCCGTGATACGTAAACCGCCGAGAACAGATTCACCAGCAGTCCTATCACGAGCGTCACCGCAAAACCGCGGATGGGTCCCGTGCCGAACACGAACAGAAACAGCGACGAGATGATGGTGGTGACGTGCGTGTCGATAATCGTGATGAAAGCACGCCCGAATCCCTGATCGACAGCCGAAGGAATCGTCTTTCCGGAGCGCAGCTCTTCACGAATGCGCTCGAAAATCAGCACGTTCGAGTCCACGGCCATGCCGATCGTAAGAATGATGCCGGCGATACCCGGCAAGGTTAAGGTGGCGCCAAAAACTATCAGTCCCGCCAGCATGAGAATCATGTTGAGCAACAGGGCGATCACCGCGTTGATGCCCGAACCGCGGTAATAAACCAGCATGAACAGGACGACGAGTGCAAGACCGACGAGTGAGGCGCGCACCCCCGCGCGAATCGAGTCCTGACCGAGGCTTGGTCCAACGGTGCGCTCCTCGAGATATTCGATCGGCGCCGGCAGTGCGCCGGAACGCAGCGTAAGTGCGAGATCTTCGGCCGACTCCTTGCTAAAGCGTCCGGTAATCTGACCTTGATCGTAGATTTGTGACTTGATGTAGGCGATCGATTTGACTTCGCCGTTGAGTACGACGCCCATGTAATCGTTGATGTGAGCGCCCGTCCAGGCGCCAAACTTGTCAGCGCCCGACTTCTTCAGCGAGAAGTTGATTTCGAAATCCTCCGAACGGCCGCCCTGCGTTGGAATGGCCGAGGCATTTCTCAACTCGCTGCCATCAACAACCGCCGGTACTTCCACGACGACCCACTGTTTGGGTTTTGGCTGGTTCTGATCCTTGTTTGCCGAGAGTTCGACACGCTCGCTGTAAGACAAGACCTTGCGATTTGGCGGAACGACTCCGCCACTGTTGAGCGAGGCAATCGCGTCCGCCTCAGTCGGATAGGTCGCAGACGGCGCGGGACTCGGCGGGCCGACAACGTGAACCAGTTCGAGTCGTGATTCACCCTGAAGAATGTTCTTGACGCGCTCCGGATCCTGTACGCCCGGCATCTGCAAAAGAATCTGATGCGAACTCTGCGCGCCGTGAGTTTGCAGTGTCGGCTCCGCGATACCGAGTGCGTTGATACGGCTCTCGATAATATTCAGGGCCTGCGTAGTGGCGTTGTCGGCAAGCGTGCGCTCGGCCGATTGCGTCATCGTCCACGTCAGTTTTCCACCAGAAGCGCCGTAGGTCCAGACGGAGGTGTCGCCGAGTTCAACCTTCTTCTGAACTGCCCCCTTGATCTCCTCGGCTTTCGAGGGATCGGCCGGTTCGAGAGTGATTCGATAAGTACCGCCGCTGGTCTCCGCCTGGCCGCCTTTGATTTCAAAACCGGCATCTTTGGCTGCATTTTGAGCCGCTACGTAGTTCTCTTCAGTCAGCCGCCGCAAAAAGTCTTCTGTCTTCACGCGCATCACGAGATGCGAACCGCCTTGCAGGTCGAGGCCGAGATGAATGTTCGCGGCGAGTGTGGCCTTGATACCGCTCCAGGTGAAGTCCTTGAGATGGGGCCGCCGGCGCGGACCGATTACCAGATAGAGGCCGACGATCGTAACTAAGACAATGATGATTGTGCGCTGGAGGAGGTTCTTTTTCTTCATTACAAAATCGCGGAACTAGCTTGCCTGTTTTCCTTCCTCATCGATGCCGGCAATCGCCGAACGGGCTATCTCCAGAATCGACTTGTCGGCGCTACGGATCAGAAAACTGGTGTCGCGAACAGTCGTAATGACACCGATGACGCCGCCTGTCGTGATGATGCGGTCACCGATTTTCAGGTTGGCTATGGTTTCCTGGAGTTGCCGGTGCCGTTTCTGCTGAGGCCTTAATATCAGGAAGTAGAAAACGAGGATGATAAGCAGGATGGGCATCAACTGCAGCAACCCACCCGCACTACTCTGGAAGATCAAAAAAGTCTGCATTCTGTCTTAAACAAACGGACGCGGCCAGCTCGCGAACCACTATTCACCATTCGCACCCAGCCGCTCGGTGAACTCTTGCCGGAATTTTGGGAAATCGCCAGACCGGATAGATTGCCTCACACCTCGCATGGTGTCAAGGAAGAAGGCCAGATTATGGTGGGTTATGAGCGTACTTGCCAGCATTTCGCCAGCCAGGTACAGGTGCCGGAGATACGCGCGAGAGTGTTTCTGACAGACCGAACAACCACAGTTCTCGTCCAACGGAAGGGTATCGCG
>DASXRE010000216.1:0-10175 GCA_036506775.1 Pyrinomonadaceae bacterium
GTCAGGTCGTCGCCGGTGTTGGGCAACTTGTCGAACAGTGGACCTTCAAATTTCCAGGCTTTTGGTTCTTGCGAGAAGAGATCGCGGGCGACAATCGGACTCTTGCGTTTGCCGATGGTGGCGGTGACTTCCTGTTCCGCACCGTTACGGCTAATGGTGATTTTCGCGCTTTGATCGGGTGCGATCTCGGAAACGAGCCGGTTGAGTTTGCGCACGCTAGTTACGTTGTCGCCGTCGATGCGCAAAATCACGTCGTCTTTGCGCAGACCGGCTTTTTCCGCCGGGCTGTCCGCCAACACCTGCGTGATGCCGACGCCGCGCGGCTGGTTGAGATGATAACGGCCCATGTTCTCGCGGCTGATGTTCTCGCCGTAAACACCAAGAAAGCCCCCGCCGTCGATGAAGATGGAAAAAGTGTTTTCAGGTTCATCGGGCGATGGCGGTGGGGGTGCCGGTTGCTGGGCGAGTGCCAGCCCGGCGGTCAAAATAATGACGGGCAGGAGACCAATCGCGTATTTGGCTTTCATTGCAGAATTTCCTCCGGAAGAGTTTGCGGCTTACACGCAGCTTGGGGAGGCAGGTTCCAAAAAAATTCGCTTAACGAGCGTTGAGCGGTTTGTAGATTTCGGTGGGGCCTTTTAACTCGAGCGCGATTTTGCCTTCGCTATGAGCGAGGTCGAGGTGCGCTACCGCCTCGGAAACCGCGAGAAAACGATGCACATCATCAGCATCAGGAAACATCGCGAGCGCGACGTCCCACGCGGTCACGCCGCTTTTCTTCACCAAACCAGTAACTTCGCCTTGCCGCTGCTGCACCGCTCGAAAGTAGCGATGAAACAGTTCTTCAAAATCGTGGACAGGATCTCCATGACCGCCGTAAACCAGCGTCGGTGAACACGCACGCAACCGCGCAAGACTGACCAGATACTCCGCCAGCGACGGAAAACGCCGCGCCGGATTCAACGGATCAGGCGAGAGCACTGGATTGGGAGTAATCCGTTTCAACACGCAATCACCGGCGATCAGCGTGCGATCTGCTTCGCGCAGAAACGAGCAGGAGCCGGGCGTGTGACCGGGTGTGTGCAGTATGCGCAGACTGCCCGATTCAAACTGAAGTTCATTCTCGTCCCAAAGCGGCGAATACTCGTGGTCCGCCAGCGAGTCGGCATACTGCCGCACGCCGTCGTACATGCGTCGCATCACCTCGATCTCTTCCTCCGGAACTCCGGCACGAACCAGCAACTGGCGATGCTCTTCGTATTCGAGTCGACTGTGACGGTGGCCAGTCTCCCACTCGTGAACGAGCACTTCGGCGTTCTTCGCCTCGTCCCGCACGGCGCGCGCGAGTCCGCAATGATCTTCATGAGCGTGTGTGAGAACGATTCTGCGGATGTCGGAAAGAAGAAAACCGGCGGCACGCAAACCCGCGCGCAGTGCTTCGATTGCTTCTTTCGTCTTGGGGCCGGTGTCGATGATTGTGATCGGCTCTTCAGCGATCAGATAGACGTTTACCGGACCGACGTAGAAGGGGGTTGGGACTGAGATACGGATGACGCGCATTTGCGGTTTTGAGATCTGAGATCTCCGATCTGAGATCTTCAATCCTGCGATCTCATTCGTTCGAGCTCCTTCAAAAACTCTTCCCGATCGCGTTTAGCCTTCTGCAAACGCTTCGTCTTATCATTCAGATATCGAGCACCTCTGATCTCGCTGTTCTGAAGCGATCCGCACCAGCCGTTCAGTTGCCGCGAGATGCTGGTCGCTCGCGATCTCAAATCCAGGATCTCAGATCTGAGATCACTAAACTGCGGCAGCCGTTCGAGCAGATACGTTAAAGATCGGACCTCTCCAGAGGAGCCTTTCGATATGTACAGAAACGTCAGCGTCTCCTGCGTTGTGCCACGCTCGAATCCTTCTGCGATATTGTTGGAAACCGAAACACCGGCGCGTTCCAGTTGGTCCTTCAAGGTGTAATAACCTTTGAAAACTGATCGCGACGTCAGCTCAAAGATTAAGACCGCCACTCAATCGCCGCTTGCCACACTGGCAGCTCCTCGAAGCGGCTGTATTTCATGCGGTGAAGATATCTCAGATCTCAGATTTAAGATCTCAGATAACTCTTAAAAAGATCTCAGATCGCAGATTTGAGATCTGAAATCAAATGGATCTGCGATCTGAGATCTATGATTTGCGATCTGCGATCTAAAAAATGTAGCGATTGGCCGCGATCAGATTGTCTGCGATGCGCTGACGCGCAGCGATAGTGTTCATCGGCTGCTGCTTCGTGAAGCGGCGCAACGCCGCAAGCAACGTCCGCAACTCATCACCTTCCGACATTCCCGCCAGCGTGCTCTTTGCGCGCGCTTCGATGCGGCCAACCGCGTCATTACAGAAGACGCGCGTCATGTCGAGATAACGAGCCGCTGCCGTTTCGCCTTGTGCAGATGCCAGCTTACGAGCGCGCAGGATCGCCGTCTCCATCGCGTAAGTGTCCATAATGATGTCGGCAACGCCCATCAAAATCTCCTGCTGGTCGGCGAGTTTCAGCATGTACTTTTGCGCTGCGGTGCCGAGCGTCATCAGCGCTACCTTCTTCGCGTTCGCCGTCAATTTCTCTTCCGCCGCGAGCAGCGCGTCGTCGTCATCGAAGCTCGGCAACTGCGGCGACAGCACTTCATCCATCAACGCCTGCGCAGCGGGCAGCAAGGCCAGGTTGCCGCTCAGAGCCGCCCTCATCAGACGGCCGGGAATCAACATACGATTGATCTCGTTCGTGCCCTCAAAGATGCGATTGATGCGCGAGTCGCGATACGCGCGCTCGGCGGGATAATCCGACGAGTAACCATAGCCGCCGTAAATCTGGACCATCTCATCGACGACGTAATCACAATACTCGGAAAGCGCCACTTTGATGATCGAACACTCCGCCGCGTATTCCTCTATCGCACGCAGCCGGGCGTCCATGTCTTTCGAATCAACTGCACCGATCCCCGTTTCGATCATCCCGAGCGTGCGATAAATCATCGACTCGCCGATCCACGTGCGGATCGCTTGCTCCGCGAGTTTTGCTTTAATCGCACCAAACGAGGAGATCGGTTTGCCGAATTGATGCCGCTCGTTTGCGTAGCGCACCGATTCATGGACCATCAACTTCATGCCGCCAACGCACATCGCACCCAATTTGAACCGGCCGATGTTCAGCACGTTGAAAGCGATCTTGTGACCTTTGCCGACTTCGCCAAGCAGGTTTTCCACTGGCGTACGCACGTCTGACAGCACGAGCGCCGTAGTGCTCGAACCCTTGATTCCCATTTTGTGTTCTTCGGCGCCAGACGTGAGACCTGGTTGGCGTTCGACGATGAACGCTGTGAACTTGTCGCTGTCAACTTTCGCAAAAACGATGAAGATGTCGGCGAAGCCGCCGTTGGTGATCCACATCTTCTCGCCATTGAGGAGGTACTCTTTGCCATCATCGCTGAGGCGCGCGGTGGCCTTCGCGGCCATTGCATCCGAACCGGAGCCAGCTTCTGTAAGCGCGTAAGCAGTGATCAACTCGCCCGAGGCAATCTTCGGCAGATACTTCTGCTTCGCGGCTTCGGTCGCGAAGTAAACGATCGGCAAAAGTCCGATGCCGCTTTCGGCACCGAGCGTGGTGGCGAATGAAGCGGAGCGTCCGATGTTCTCGCCGATCAGTGCGCCACTCGTTTGATCGAGACCCAAACCGCCGTACTCTTCGGGAATGTTGGCGCCGATCAGACCCAGGTCAGCCGCTTTGTGAACGAGTTCGCGAGAGAGTTTCCAGTCGTGCTTCTCGAGTTCGTCGATGTGTGGAACGACTTCGTTGTCGATAAACTGCCGCGTGGTGTCAGCAATCATGCGATGCTCTTCGGTGAAATCTTCGGGCGTGAAGATCTCCTCCGGAGTCCGCTCTTCGATCAGGAACGCCCCGCCTTTAATGATCTTCTTCTGTTCGGCTACGGCTGACATTTAGTTTGCTCCTCCTCCAAATCGGTGCATTCTCATTCAGGAACCTGGTTTCTAATCTCTTCGGGCATCAATGCACGGGTGTCGGGATACGCCTCGAGAATCCTCATCAGATCAAGCTCATCTTTCTTACGCTTCGTGGCTCTTCGTTTTTGATCGCTCCAGGCCCAAACCTTGCCGCGAGTAACATCTACCAACGAAGCGACAGGCACGCGTTCACCGAGAACTTCAGCCGCTTGCGAGTGGTTGAGAAATTCCTGGTATCGCGGATCGAGCGTGAGCTGAATCCGTAAGTCGCTACCCGACATCTTTGCGTTAAACGGGCGTGGAAACTCTTGCACGTCGAAGCCTGCGGCCGTCAGCTCCTCTTTGATCGCCGGCAGTTTCGCAGAGACGACAACAATGTCCGCGTCAAGTGTGTAGACCGGTTCGACATAGCAGTTAACAGCAAGTCCGCCAATCAAACACCATGGACCGTGTTTCTCAAGAATGCGGACCAGCACAGCAAAATCGCTGCTGCCACTTCCAGTCACAGACTCGAAGACTTCAGAAGCCGTCATTGCCAACTCACAACCGCTCGAAAATTCCGGCGGCGCCCATGCCGCCACCCACACACATCGTGACCATTGCGTATCTACCGTTGCGGCGTTCCAGCTCGCGCAGGATGCTGGCAGTCAGTTTCGCGCCCGTGCAGCCGAGCGGGTGGCCGAGCGCGATCGCGCCGCCGTTTACGTTTACCTTCTCGGGATCGAGTCCTAACGTCTTAATCACCGCCAACGACTGCGCCGCAAACGCTTCATTCAACTCAATCAGATCGATGTCGGCAAGCGTTAACCCGGCGAGCTTCAGAACTTTTGGAATCGCGAACACCGGCCCAATCCCCATTTCCTCCGGCGGACAACCGGCGGTCGCATAGGCTACGAAACGCGCCAGCGGCTTCGCGCCCAACGCACGCGCACGCGAATCTGACATCACCACAGCCGCCGCCGCGCCGTCAGACATCTGCGACGAATTGCCCGCGGTGATCGTGCCCTTCACATGAAACGCCGGCTTTAACTTGGCCAAATTTTCAGCCGACGTGTCGCGCCGCACGCCTTCGTCTTTATCAAACACGACTTCCCGCCGCTGCTTCTTTCCTTTTTCATCCAGCTCTTCCAGCACGACGTGCAACGGAACCGTCTCGTCCTTGAACTTGCCGGCATCCAGCGCCGCCGCCGCGCGCGTGTGCGAACGCAACGCAAACTCGTCCTGCTCCTCGCGCGAGACTTCAAACTTGCGCGCCACATTCTCAGTGGCGAGTCCCATGTTCAGGTAGAAGTCAGGATAGTGTTCGACCAGATACGGGTTGGGCCGAATGATATGCCCACCCATCGGAATCATCGACATCGTTTCCAGCCCGCCGGCAACGATCACTTCAGCCGCGCCAGTCTTGATCCGATCCGCCGCCATCGCGATCGACTGCAAACCCGACGAGCAAAACCGATTGATCGTCATCGCGCTTGTCTCAACCGGCAACCCGGCACGAATCGCTGCGGCCCGCGCGACGTTCATTCCCTGCTCGGCCTCCGGCATCGCGCAACCCATGATCACGTCTTCGATTTCGGCAGTTTCGAGTCCGGGCACACGGGCAACCGCTTCCTTGATCACGGCCCCGCCCATCTCATCAGGCCGCGTCGTTCTCAACGTGCCTTTCGGAGCTTTGCCAACCGCCGTGCGAACTGCTGATACAACTACTGCTTCTCTCATTTCGTTAACCTTTGTAGGGGTGGCACTCCGTGGCCACCCCTCTTACTTGTTGCGCTGCTCGACACGGGGTGGCCACGGAGTGCCACCCCTACAATTAATTCCTTAACGGTTTACCGGTCTTCAACATGTGCGCAATACGTTCCTGTGTCTTGCGTGTGCTAACCAGCGACAGAAACGCCTCGCGCTCCAAATCCAGGAGATACTGCTCGGACACTCGCGTCGGATGATTCAAATCGCCGCCCGTCAGAATGCGGGCCAACTGTGTTCCGATCTCAGCATCGTGATCCGAAATGTAACCCGCGCGCTTCATCTGGTGAATGCCGAGTTTCAAAGTAGACAACGCGGGAAGACCGAGCGCCAGAATGTCTGTTCTTTGCTGCGGCGCCACGTAGCCACTGGCTGCGAGCGCCAGTACCTCTTTCTTAGCATCCGCGATCAAACGATCCGGGTTCATCGAAACGGCATCGTCGGCTGACAGGAAACCGAGCGCGCGTGCCTCTTCGGCTGAAGTGGCAACCTTCGCGAGCGCGATCGTCTCGAAAGCGCGTTTCACAAATGGAAACGGATCGGCATCGCTCGCATCTTTCGGAATCAGATCGAGCGTGCGTACGAGCAACTCTTTCGTGCCGCCGCCCGCCGGAATAATTCCCACTCCGACTTCCACGAGCCCGATGTAGGTTTCCGCCGCGGCTCGCACGCGATCCGCGTGCAACACCATTTCACAACCGCCACCAAAGACCATCTGAAACGGCGCCACAACAACGGGCTTCGGTGAGTAACGCAAACTCATGGTCGCGTTCTGGAAAACGCGCGCCATCATGTCGAGATCTTCCCAGTTTTCCTCCTGCGCCTCCATCAGCATCAGCATGATGTTGGCGCCGACACAGAAGTTTGGGCCCTGGTTCCCTACTACCAGGCCAACGAAATTCTTGTCGACTTCACCGAGCGCAAACTTCAGCATCTGCAACGTGTCGCCGCCGATGGCATTCATCTTCGAATGAAACTCGAGACACGCGACGCCATCGCCGAGGTCAACCAATGATGCTCCGGCGTTTTTCCTGATCACGCCGGTGCGATCCTTGAGCGACTTGAGAATCAGAACTCCCGGCGGATCGGCAAGCGAAACATATTTGCCGACTTTGAAATCGAAGTACGACTGATGACCATTCTCGCTTTTGTAGAACGACGTCGCGCCCGCGGCGAGCATCTGTTCGACATTCGAAGGAATCGCTACGCCTTCCTCCTTCATTCGCGCCACAGACTTCTCGACGCCGATGGCATCCCAGACCTCAAACGGTCCTAACTCCCAACCAAAGCCCCAGCGCATCGCACGATCGACTTCCACAACGGTGTCGGCAATTTCAGGAATGCGTTTCGCCGCGTAGGCAAGCGTGCGCGATAACGTCTTCCACAGAAACGAGCCCACACGATCCTTGCTCCAGACAACGGACTTGATTCGCTCGGGCAAGTCTTCGATGTTCTTCGCCATGTCGAGCGCCGGGAGCTTCACCTTTTGCGACGGACGGTAATCGAGTGTGGCCGTGTCGAGCGTCCAGATCTCGCGCTTGTCGCCTTCGCCTTTCTGCTTGCGATAAAAGCCGGCTTTGGTTTTATTGCCGAGCAAGCCGCGCTGGACCATCTGTGCGAGCACGCCGGGCACGGCAAACGTCTCGCGTTCTTCGTCTTCGGGCAGAGCTTCGTAAAGGTTTTTGATGACGTGGGTAAAGACATCCAGCCCAACTAAATCAAAGGTTCGGAAAGTCGCACTCTTCGGACGGCCGACGGCTGGACCAGTCATCTTGTCGACTTCCTCGATCGAGTAGCCGTCGTCGAGCATCGTCTTGATCGTGTAGAGAGCGCCGAAAGTGCCGATGCGATTGGCGATGAAGTTGGGCCGGTCCTTCGCGGGCACGACGCCTTTGCCGAGCCGTTCGTCGAGAAAGCCGTAGAGAAAACAGGAGATTTCCGGTTTGGTCCACTCGGTGCGAATTATCTCGACGAGGTGAAGGTAGCGTGGCGGATTGAAAAAGTGGACGCCCAGGAAGTGTTGCTTGAAATCGTCGGAGCGGCCTTCAGCCAGCAAGTGGATCGGAATTCCGCTGGTGTTCGACGCGACGATCGAACCTGGCCGGCGATACTGCTCGATGCGCTCGTAAAGTGAACGTTTGATGTTGAGGTTTTCAACTACGGCTTCGATGATCAGATCGCGATCCTTTAGCTTCGCGAGATCGTCGTCGAAGTTACCGACAGTAACGAGCGAAGCATTGTCGGGTGTAAAGAACGCAGCGGGCTTGGCATTCTTTGCGGCTTCGAGGCCGGTGCGAGCGATGCGATTCCGAACCTGCGGACTTTCGAGCGTCAAACCCTTTGCCTGTTCTTCGGCGGTCAACTCGCGCGGCGCAATATCGAGCAGGAGCGTCGGGACGCCCGCGTTGGCGAGGTGTGCGGCGATCTGCGCTCCCATAGTTCCGGCTCCGAGCACCGTCGCCTTCTCAATCCGCATCATCTGAGCCTCTCTACCCTCCTTCGACACGAACTCCGGCTTAAGCCTGTAACAGGCGCCATAATACTGAATGAGCGCTCATTCAGCAAGCGAGTTTGATTTCCTATTGACGGTCTATCCCCCTGTGGGATCCGGCATAAAGTGAAATTTGTCCGGCATATAGTGAAATTCGTCCGGCATAAAGTGAAATTTGTCCGTCATTAAATGAAATTGCGCGGACGATCTCATTAGAAGTGAGCGGCCTATAAAACCTAACTCCATGATTTCGGTCGGCTTTAAACGCGTCAGCAAAAAACGTCCGTGTCGGATTTGCGGTAAACCCACTTATTGTGGCTTTTCGAGAGACGAAGGTACTTCCATATGCATGCGCATCAGCGCGGGATCTCGCGGGCCATCTCGCAACGGTGGAAACATACACGTCCATCCGGAAATTCCATTCATCACCATTCGACCAAGAATCAAGCGACCCAATAACCAGTCAATTTCGCCGGCTCCTCTGGAAATCAGAGACGCCGTTTTTCGGGAGTTGATAAGGATCTCTCCCGCGGCGAATTACATCGAGGAACTTGTCGCCGGTCCGGGAGGGTTGCTTTCGCGAGGACTGCTCGAGGACCACGCAACCAACTACGGCGCACTGCCTCGAACAAAGGAACAGCGCGCAACTCTTGCAGCGATCTTAAATGATGATGTGCGCACCCATTTCCCCGAATACGCCAAAGCTCATTCAGGAGCAGGAGTCGTAGGTGTACCCGGATTTTGGCAAGAACTATCTGGCGTGGTCCACGTCTGGAAACCGCGCAACTACCTCATGCCGCTTCTGGTAGTGCCATATAAAGATGCAAACGGACTGATCCAAGCCTGCCAAATCAGATTACACGCAAATGATATTTTGTCTGATGAGAAAAGATACTTCTGGCTCTCATCACCACTCGAGCGGCACGGCACCAGTTCCGGAACTCCAATACATTTCACTCTTGTTAAGGAGAAACTTCCTCCAGGCGAAACAGTGCTCATCACTGAGGGAGCGTTGAAGGCCGATACCGTAGTACGGTTCAGACCGAACGCCCGTGTGATCGCCACATCGGGAGTAACCTGCTCACACAGTGAACTTGTCACTGCGGCTAGACCATATAACGCGCTGATCGCCTTTGACGCAGATCACAGAACCAATCCTGCGGTGTGCCGACAGCTCGCTAGATTGATCGTCCAGCGCGTCAACGATTCCAAAGAGCGCCGACTATCCACGACAACGAACATTCTTTGCTGGAATGGACCGAAAGGAATCGATGATGCATTACGAGAAAACGTAAGGCTCACAAGTCTGACGATCTCCGAATGGTACCCGACTCTTAGAAATGAACCTCTCGGCGAAGTAAACAGATTTTGGAGCGAGATCGGTTTCAAACCTTAGTCAGTCATAACTGGCGGTTCACCCGAATCACTCACCAACCCCATAAAACAAAAATGAGCGGTAGTGCTCCTTGTTTTTCATTCTTTAGAAAGCAGGAAACTCAAATGCATTTTCTCTTAGGACTTCTTTTTGGCTACTACATACGCGGTAAGAAACCATTATTGGCAGCGACGCTTATGGTCATTGCCCTCCTCTGTTTTATAGTGCTGCCCGCAATTGCTCTTTCAGGGCTCGCTTTATCAGTTAGACGTGAACGACTCTCACGACCTCCACAAACACGCGTCCCTCCGCTTGTTGGCCTTGATTACAAGACAGCCGAAACCACACTTCACAACTCGAAGCTGAACATCCGTGTCCTAGCCCATCGCTACGATTCCCCGGTTGAACCGGGCAAAATCCTCTTTCAAACGCCCCAACCTGGTGAACCTGTAGACTGCGGAACTGTCGTCGGAATAGTGATTAGCAAAGAAGATCCTGACAACAAAAATCATGTCCCTGAACGGGTCAAATAAGGTCAACGGAAACGGAGAT
>DASXRE010000217.1:0-19837 GCA_036506775.1 Pyrinomonadaceae bacterium
GCTGCGAAAGTTGGAAGCGCACGACTGGCCAGGCAACATCAGAGAACTGCTGAACGTGGTGCAGCGTGCGGCAGTGCTGAGCGCGAGTTCATACATCCTTCCGTCGGACATCTCTTTCCTATCGCGCGCGCAGACCACTGAGCCCTCAGCCGAAGACTTTCGCAAGAGTCGCAGTCGGGCGATTGAAGCTTTCGAGAGGCGTTATGTTGAAGAGCTGCTGGAGAAGCATCAGGGTAACGTCACGCGGGCTGCGCTCGAGGCGGGCCAGGATCGCCGCGCGTTCGGCCGGCTCAAGAAGAAATACTGCATCGACTGCTGAGGTTGGTGGGTGTGATTGATCCCGCCATTGGGTCAGAATTGTCCCACCTCAAGAAAGCCACATGGAAAAAATCCAACGAAAGCCTCATACCGACCGGTCCTAATCTCTGGCTCCCTTCTTGCTTGGTCACTTCCGCCGACTATGGACCATCGAGGTGTCGTTAACAACGTCTCAAGAGAGGGAGAATTTGGCGAAAGAGATCCTCGCGTATTTTCTGCGCAACCCGCAGTGCTCCGACGATCTTCATGGCATCACCCGATGGCGCCTGCTCGATCAAATGATTCATCACGCCCTGCAAGATACTCGCGCCGCGCTCGACCTGCTGGTCGAACAAGGCTACCTGACCAGAGAGTCAGCCACCGGTGTGGATCCTATCTTCCGCCTCAACAGCGAAAGAAAAGATGAAGCTCTCGGCTTCGTAAATGACCGGAAAGAAGAGCGCAGCTAACAACCAAATCCTCAGCACTGAAATGTACTTGGTAATCGATCGATTAGTAGAAGCATTGGCGTCAGGTTCAGATCCGCTCTTGTCTGCCGACCGGCTGGGCGCGAAGAAGCCGACAGCCAGCGTCGAAGTTCCCGCAGTCGTGTTGAGTCTGCGGCTCGATGAAGCGAAAGGCGCCGGCCTCGGCCGCTTTGTGCGCGCGGGCGACAGCATCGTGCAGTCGACCAACATCGTCGAGGTTGCGCCGTCGGTCGACACTTTCTCACCGAACCTGAAGGTGCTGCGCGTTGCGCCGTTGCCGCTGAAGCGAAACCCGAGTTCCACCAGCACCGCATTCAGCGCGAGCGATCTTTCAATCAAAAACGTTACGCAAGAAAACAATCAGATCGACTACACCTTCATGGATAAACCTACACAGCCCACTGAATACACCGTCAAAACGGCAACCGCCGAGATCATCTTCGGCAGCCCGCAAACTCTCAATGACAGGCTCGAAATCACGCGTTGGACGGTCACCTGGCGCGATGAAATCCTCGGCGACACCTTTCGCGGGCAAATCGCAATGGAAGTCTGGGCCAACAATCTCAACCAGTCGCGAGAACTCTCTCGCCGGTTGCAAGACAAGTTGAGATCGGATCGCGCTTTGTTGAGAGGCAAAGGATTTGTCGGACTGAAGCCTGTCGGGATGCGGGCGGCCGAGAACCTTTCTCAGGTTCCGGTTACCGGCTCTGCATTTCCGGTGTGGATTCAGACGCTGGAATACGGATTCACGTTTGAAGCCGAAGATGGCGGCGAGTTGAGCACTGGCATTCCCATCAAGCGAATCGAAGTTGATATGGACGATTTCATTGTGGAGCAGTTTTCAGTTCCATGACGCTTTGCACTCCAAAAGGGGCATGAGAACAGAGGAATGAAGCGATGGCTGAAGTAATCACCGAGACAATTCTTCCAGGCACTTACATTGAAGTTCGCGCCGAGGGACTGCTGACGATTGGCGCGATTCCAACCGGCAACATCGGCATTATCGGCACTGCCGAAATGGGAAGCTCGCGCGTCGAGACACTCAGCAGCTATGAAGAAGGCCGCGCGAGATTCGGCGAACCGGGAGACTGGGATCCGAACAATCCCGCAGGCAATCTGAATCTCGTCAGAGCACTTAAGCTGCTTTTCGATAACGGCGCGAGTACCGTTTACGCGCAACGAGTCTTTGACGAGGCGAGCGCAAAAGCCGCGACTTTCGCGATCACAAACGACAGCGATGCTCCGGTACTGACTCTCCGCGCGAAGACTCCCGGCACCGCAGGCAATCGTCTGCAAATTCGCATCGAACCCGCCGAAGCACAGGAGAACGTCAGTAATGAACTGATCATCCGCAGCAACGGAACGCTCGCTCTGTCGGCGCAGGACGTGCTGGTGCCCAACGGAAATGGCGACGGAGCAGCGCAGGCAAGCATCGGCAATGTGACAGTGCTCGAGCATGGCATCGTCACCAAGTACCAGCTCAAATCGTCCGCGGCCTCATCGCAAGTAGTCCAGATCAATCCTGCGAATCGAACACTCACCTTCAGTTCATTGCCTTCAACCGGCGCGGAGATCAGGGCCAGCTACTGGGTGCCGCAGAAGAGCCTGCGCAAGGTGACCATTCGGATGGGCAACCGGCAGGAAGTTTACGTCGTGCCCAGCGTGTCGTACCTCGCTCAACGTCTGCGCGACGAACGAAATCCCTCGAAACTGGTGGAGGTCGTCGAAACAACAGGACAAGGTTTGCCCAAACCGACAACAAGATTCGAAACGTTTTCCGGTGGGGAGAACGGCACCGTGACGAAGGCACTGTTCCAAACTGCTCTCGACAATCTCGTCGAACAGGACGTGCAGATTGTTCTCGTCGCCGGCAGAAGTTTCTCCGAGATCAAGTCGGACGTTCTGGCGCACGTGGAAAAAACTGAAAACCTCGGACGCGAGCGCATAGCAGTCATCGGCGCAGACAGTAATGAGGTCGAGAAGATTCTGGAGAATGCAAACGACATCGCCGACAAGCGTGTGATTCTCGTCGCACCCGGAATCAAGCAAACGGATCCTGAAACCGGCGCCACCATCGATCTGCCGGCATACTTTGCCGCGGCGGCGATCGCCGGAAAACTCAGTTCGGTGTCGCCGCATATCAGTTTGACGAACAAGACAGTCGCGGGCATCGATGCGCTCTCCAGTCTGTACAACTACGGAGACTTGAAGTCGCTGGTGCTCAATCGCGTGCTGACGCTGCAAAAGAAGCGCGGCATTCGGGTCGTGAAGGGAATTACGACTGACGACGAAGCGTTCAAGCAGATCACGCTGCGCCGCATTGTCGACTACGTCAAACAGGGCACACGTCTCGGCGCCAATCAATACATCGGCAAGCTGAACAACAAGCGTGTGCGCGACAACCTGCGCACCACGCTCGATAGCTTTCTCGCCGATCTGCTCACCCGCGAATTCTTGACCGGTTACAAGCTGAAGGTCTTTGCCGATCGCCCGATGGAGATTCGCGGCGAAGTGCAGGTGGTGATGGACCTCAATCCGACGTTCAGCATTGATGTGATCAGGGTCGTGATGAACCTGAGTTAAAGGAGCTATCATGTTCAATACGAGCACGTTTTATGGCACTGACGGAGTACTGACTCTGAGTGATCCCGATGGTTTCGCCCCCGAAGCTTTCGCCGACTATTTCGGTGAGGGCGGAATTGTGGGCCGGGTCACAAATGTTTCGTTGTCGGTCGCGATTGACATCAAGGCATTTCACGAGCTGGGTTCTCACGCTGCCAAGGAACTGCGAGCCGGCAATATTTCGATTGGGGGAACCGTCGATCGGGCCTTCATCAACGGCGCTTTGCTAAGGCTGATGTTGGGCCAATACGCCGAAAGCGAAGAGACGGCGCCTTTCAAAATACCCAGCTTCAACATGAAGGTGAGTCTCGACAACCTCAAGCCGGAAGGCGATGCGGGCAACGGCGTGTTGACTGTCTACGGCGTCATCTTTAGTTCCTGGCAATTCAACCTGCCGGAGGACGACTTCGTGCTCGAGAAGTTGTCGTTCAAAGCCAAGCGAATCTCTGCTGAGGACACCGCCGTCTAGTCTGGTTCAGATTCCGGAGATCTTTATGTTCGTTACCGCCGAAGAATTATTGGCCGGCCGGGAATTGACCTTTGAGGTTGAGATTCCGCCGCAGATCCTGAGCCCGTCACTCGATAACGGCCACGCCAACGGGCGCGAGGCGAAGAAGGTCCAACTGCGCCCACTCACGGTGAAGGACGTGCAGCTCATCGCGAAAGGCGCAAAGGACGACGAGGTGCTCACGTCGGTGTTAATGATTCAGAAGGCAGTCGTTGAACCGGCGTTGAAGCAGAGCGACATCGCGGGCATGCACAGCGGACTGGTCCGTTTCCTGGTTGACGCAATCAATCGCATTAGCGGTTTGAGCACGACGGAAAATGAGATGAAAGAGATCGTGGATTCACCGATTGTGCGCGCGTTTTTCGTGTTGGCGAAGGAGTTCAACTGGACGCCGCAGCAGGTCAGGGAGATGACGGTCGGCCAGATTCTCGGTTACCTGGAACTGCTTAATCAGAGCAAGGGAGCGCAATGAGCGGACTAACCCGCGCTGACCTGATTGGACTCGATAACGTCACCCGCGCGCTGACGGGTCCGAGATGTTTGCGCTCCTCACTGAGACGTGAAACCGCGGCGCTGCGCTCGTTGATGGTGGCGTTGGATGGTCCGACCGAGTTGCAAGTGAGGATTCCGGTGTCAGTATTTGGCGGCGACATTTTTGGCGTGATGAGTCAGCAGTTGCGAGAAGCGCTCGTTGTTCCGCTGCCGCCCGCGCCGTTCGCCTTGAATCGCCAACGTAAACACGCGCCGATCTTCGCCTCAAACCCTCTTGCGGAGCATCCGTTAAATCCGTTTACGCCTTTTGTCGACCGACCAAGACGCTCAACGTCTTCAAGCGAACCTGTCGGAGGAGTTTCGTCCGAAACGTTGACGTTGAGACCTGCGCCACAGACCGCCAAGCAAGGCGTGACCTTTTCCCCAGTGCCGCAGTTATCTTGCGCTCATAGCTCTTATCATGCAGTCGAGACGCCGTCGATCTCAGCGAAGGAAGTCAGCCACCTCATGGCGCCTTCACGCACAAGGTATTCGCAGGCCACGCCCGCGCTCGTCAGCAGTCTTAAACGCTACTGGGAATCGGTTTGCGAAAGCCGCCAGAACAATCACGCGCCTCAAACAGCGCCTGTCTCAAGTGAGTCGTTCAAGCGCGCAGCAGATTCTTCGCTTCCCGACTCCGAACACCGGCTAACGTCACGCGCGTGGCCTGCGCTCGTTGGCCTGGATGTTGCCGAAAAGTTGCGCTCATTTGGTGACCTGACCCACGTCCCACTGAAGACCTCGCGAATTGAGCCGTCAACAGACCGCCAGATTCAAAACATCTTCAACATTGAAGTTAAAAACGAAACGAGCAGCACGCGTGGCTTTGATGACCTCGCCGAAAATATCGCCGAGATCCTCCACGAACAGGCCTTACAACACGGAATCGACGTCACATGAAAATCAAACCGATGTTGGGTGAATTCGGGCTGGACAGCATTGAGTACATCGAGTCGTCCGAGAGCAGAGCACTGGTCGAGCACTGCGTGCCTGGTCTGGCGGGCAACTATTTCCAGGACATGGGAACCGTTCCGAACACGATCGTAATCGTAGGCACGAAAACCGGCGACGAGGCCCGCGATGATTTTCTGAACGGCATCAGAGAGATCTTCAACAAGGGAGAACAAACCACGTTCGTCGCTGACATCAACACAGCGACAGACATCAGCGACGTCGTAATCCAGGATCTCGAGGTTGTTGAGATCAGCGGCGCGCCTGACAGTTTTCGCTACGCGATCAAGTTGCGCAAATACATAGAACCCCCCGAGCCGCCGGCAACCGGTCTACTTGATACCGACATTCTCGGCGATGCTTTCGCTGCTCTCGGCGTCATGGATCTGCTCGATAACTTCGCGACTATCCCCGACATCGGCGATCCAAGCGTCCCTCTCAACGGCGCAATGGACGGCGTGAAATCCGCCACTCAGGGACTGGCTGAAGCAACAGCTCCACTCAATCAGATCTTCGGCATTGAATGAAAAATGAGCAACGGTAACGGTCAAACTGTTTCGCTGTCTGCGCGAATTCCTAATCCTGCCGATATCGGCGGACTGCTCGGCCAATTCGGCGAGCAATTGGGCCGGCTGGAGATTCCGGGACTGCCCACGAACGGAATAGGTCAGTTGAGCAGCGGCTTCAACATCTCGCTGCCTGATACCTCAAGTTGGTCCAACATCGCGATTCCAAACGCAGCCTCGTTGTTGCAGGGATTTCCAAACCCTGCCGATCTGGCAGGCCCACTAACGGCGCCGCTCGCGCGAGTGCGGTCCTTCATGGAGACGGACGTGCGCGGCGAGTTAACCCGGATCCAGACGGCGCTCGGTGCAATAGGCCCGCCGTCTACTGCGAATCCGCAGGCGTTTTTCGAAGATCTGTTCAAGCCGCTCGCCGCGCTCTCTGACGGGTTGAAGAACTCGGAAATACTACAACTGATCGTGTCGCTCGGACAGCTACTCGGCGCGAATGAAATTGGGCGTGTTCCGGAAGAGATGAGCAATCTAGTCTTGAGATTGAAAACGCTCTTGCGCGAGCGCGTTGGTAATACCGTGCTCGGAATCGGAGCAGTTAGTTCGGCGGGCACGCTGGTAACGAGACTCGAGGCGCAGGTGCACGAGGCAGCAAGCTGGTTTGTGTTGGCTGACACGGACGCGCGCTTCCGCGCGTTGATCGACGTGTATGGAACCGGACCAGGCAGTCTGGCGGCGCAGATAAGCGCCATGAATGTTGGAGACGCGGCCAGCGTCGACGGGGTTCGTGGCCGGCTTCGCATCGCGAATGAAGCATTTGCGGCTTACACGAGTGGCTTGGCTCGCGATCTGGCATTTAGTGAAGCGTCTCTCGTCTTGATTAATGCAACGGATATGGCGCCTGCCGTAAGCGCGATTGAGCAGACCCTCGCAACTCTCGATACGCAGGTGATCGAGACTTTCGGCAACAGCATACGCAGCCTTCTAGACCGCATTAAGAATGCTTTGGTTCTGGGTGATGAGCTAAATCTGGATCAGTTTCACCGTGAAATTCAGTCAGGCCTGAGCCGGGCGAAAGAAGAACTCGATCGCCTCGACGTGTCGGGCCTGGTCCAGGTGATGCAGAACTTCACCAATACAGTAACCGAGCCGTTTCACCGGATCGAGGAATTCAAAGTTGAAGTGGAAAACCTCGTGCGTTCGGGTTTGCAAACTGTGGCCGACGCCGTCCGGCAGATCGATCTCAGTCCGATTCGCGGAGCCTTCGATCAGGGTCTCGCCCAGGTGGAAGGCCGACTGAACGATCTCGAAGGAATCTTCACCACGGTGAGACAGGACATCGAGACCGCTCTGAACCAGGTAAAGACGGCGCTGGAAGAATCGAAAAATTTCATCCTCGATCCGGAAGACGGTTTGAAAAAGAGAGTTGAAGAAGTCTTTCAGACGCTATTCGACTTGTTAGACCAACTGAACATACAAGGCGTTGTCGACCAGATCAACGGAGTCTTGCAACCGATTACGGTTGAGTTGGGAAGGATTGAATTCACACCGGTCATCGACACCACAGTCAGTGTGATTGACACGATTGTTGATGTCTTGGGCACGGTGGCGCCGTTGCTCGTGACGGATGACCTGAAACAGAAGCTACACGAAGCGACCGCATTTCTGAGACAAATCGACTTCGGCGAAATTGCCACGGCGCTAAACACGACTTTCGACGAGATTCTCAGCGCGGTGGACGAGGACGCTTTGGGACGCTTCAAGGAGGAATACAACAAGGTAGTCGCCGCTGTTAACGAGCTCGATCCCGCGCCATTGCTTGAATCCATTCAAACGGAAGTTTTCGACCCGCTGATTGCGGAACTGGAAAGATTTGATCCGACGCAACTGCTCGCTCCGGTTCAGGAGGCATTCAACACTGCCCGCGATGCGCTGAATGGGTTCGATCCTGCCGCGACGTTGTCGTTCGTAACTGAGTTCTTCGACAACGTCATGGCTCAGGTCAACGAACTCTCACCCACGCGGCTGCTCGCACCAGTGGAAGAAGCACTCGCGGAAGTGCGGCAGACAATCATGTCGACGCTTCGCATCGACGACATTCTCACCTTTCTCGATCTTGGAATCGGTCCGTTTCGAGAACTGCTGGAGAACATCGATATCGCAGCCTTCTTTAACGCTGTTGGGCCGGGAATGGCTGAGGTGCGGCAGGCAGTCAACGACCTGGATGTGTCTGCACTTATCGCACCTCTCAGCGGCGTACTGGAAAAGCTGTTCACCGCAGTTGGTCTCGATGTCGCACGCGACGGTGTCAGGGCGCTGTTCGAGTTAGTTTCTGCGGCGTCGAGTGGCTTGAGTGCGCGAGTGACCGCGTTGCCGCGAGTGCTCGAGGACAAGGCTGCTGAATTGGGCCGGCTGGATCTGAACAGTACTTTGCAAACGTTGCGCGCGAAGCATCAGGAAGTTAGGGCCGCTTTAAGTGTTCATGCGGCGGCGGGCCCAATAAGCCTTGAGCTGACAGCTGACGTTGGGTTGCTCGACCCGATGTTAACGTTGTCGCCGATAACTGGCCGCGTGTCTCGCGTTCAGGCTGCCTTTACGGAGCGCGCGGCGGCACTCACCGGTCTCGCCGGAAGCATTTCGCAACCACTCAACACTGTCGATACAACCGCCCAGGCATTAACGAAACTGCTCTCGCCGATGGCTCTGATTGAAGAAATGTTGCGCGAGCCGGTTCGCCGGCTCATGCCCGGGCGCGGAGACGGCAGCTTCAAAGACGTGCTTCTGGCATTACTGGATCTTCTCGATCCGATGCGTTGGCGCGCTGAAATACAGGAGCTTGCCAATGCCTTACACGGCAAGGCGAAGGCCCTGTTTGGTGACCTGCTGATCGAACCGGCGCGCGAGATGTTGCTCACTTTGAAGAGGACTGTCGATCTCCTCGACATCTCGGCGTTACGAGAAGCTATTGAAGGAGTGTTTCACGAGGTCGAGGCGACGCTAAACCAGTTCGATCCTCATCCCGTGATCCAGGCGATGAATGACACCTACCGGCGCATTCTCGACCTGTTTGAACAACTCAATCCAGCACAGTTCATCGAGGAGATCGGGCAACTCTATCGCGATGATGTGATCGGCGTACTACGCGCGATCAGTCCGCGTGAGCTGTTGCTTCCAAGCCTGCGCGAGCTGTTTACGAGGATCGGCGATCTGTTGGTGGCTTTCGACATCGAGTTGATTTTCCGTCCGATTCTCGATCGCCTCCGCGAATTGAAGGCGCAACTGGTCGAGGGATTACAACGAGCTGATGTCTCGTTCGACAGAATGATCAGCACGCTCGACTCCGCCGGTGGAGCCAGCGTTTCAGCCAGTGTAAGCGTAGGGTGATTCATGGCCGGTTATCTCACGCATTTGATGATCTTGATCAAAGCCGAAGCGTGGCTCGGTGAGCTGATCACCGGGCTCGAGACACGCCAACGAACCCAAACCGCGTGCATGACCGAGCTCGAGGAGACGTTGCTCTCACTAGCGCGAAGCGCGCGCGCACTGTTGAGAGTCGACCCGGCGGCCGCCCAACAGCTGCCGGCGACACGAATTACTAATCAGGTCGGTACTGGCCTTTCGAAGTACGCCATGATCGGCGCGATCGGAATGGACTTTCCGATCAATGGCTACGTTTTTGCGCTGAACCGCGATTGGGTGTCGCGCACGATGAGGCTGGGAGCACCGCGCCGGGCATACGTCGATGCGGGTTCGACAGACTTCGTTCTCAATTTCATCAAGGCGCTCAACGATGCCGGCCAGGGCCTCACCGCGGAGCAGCAACGCGCCATGCGTTCGTACGCGCTTGGCCACCTCGCCGGTGTCGCTGCCGATGTTGTCTTGCAGCCGGCGATCAACTCTTGGGCCTGGTCCGCCACGAATACCAGCCATCTTAGTCAGCATCGGTTCAAGGTTCAGCTTGACGCTCGCGTGGCTCACGGTTATTTCCAGCGTGATAGCTTGCACAGGGGGCAATCGTGGGAGCAGTACTTTCTCGACAATGGTCAGGTCGAGGATCGCAACGAGAAGCTGACCAAAGTATTTCTCAAAGCATTTACCGACACCTACGGCGTCACGCGACCAACCGAGGCGATCTGCGCCACCAATACCTGTCGTGTGCCTGAGATAACCGAAGCATTTCTCAAGGACGGCTACGCCAACACCAAAGGCTGGGCCATCGGCGTCGGCTATGACCAATCTCCGTGGGCTTGGTACAAGTGGCTGCTCAGCCTGTTCGTTATGGGCGGCGGCATGATCAGCGTAGCGTTCATTTGGAGTTCGACCTCGACCTACAACATTGCGAGTTGGCGCACCGGAGACGCTTTTAAAACGGAACGTCTCTGGTCCGACCTTCTCAGCAACGCTAACACCTGGGCCGGCGCCGTCTACTTGCCCTTCACCCTACTCGCGAGGTTTCCAATCATTTGGGATGGAATCTTTGGGCCGGGAGCGATCAAGGCAACGCAACGCCCAGGGGGAAAAGCAACCGTGCAGATCTCCAAAGGGATCCTCGACTTTGTTTCTCCTCTTTTTGACCTCACGATGTTTATCGCCGGAGCGGCAGATCGAAACGGCGCCTTCTTCACTAGTGTCGATCCCGTCGTGCAAGACCCAATCACTCGCTGGCTGCGATTCGCGGTCGGATCAGTTCTCGAGTTGGTCAAGACCTTCTGGATCGACATGGGTTCAGTTGAAGAGGGGGTGGAAGGCGACCCGCTCGCGTTCACGATGTTCTGGCCCGTGAAGGTGGCTACCTTCGGTACCTATTTTCTTTCCGTGTTGGTCGTCTTCGGTGCGAAGAGTGCACGGAAGAATGAAGGTACTGAAATCAGAGAGGACACAGCCAAATTCTGTGACTACGCCCTCGGCATGATCTTTCCCGCGATCTACATCGGCGTAGCCTGGTGCACGGGCTTCTGGGAAGACTACGTTCTGGAAAAGACTGCCGGAGCGCGCTGGCCCGCTCCTGGAACATCGGATGTCGATCGCTATCTGCCGGTCACCAGCAATGGCAGCCGGCATTTTACTGCCACCGGCGCCACCGGCTTCCCCGTCAGACTCTTTGGCAGCGATAACGGGGGAATTGTCACGGCGAATAATCGGGAACACTACGCCGAAGCTGCGGAAGCCTCCCCATGGGCCTCAGTTCGCGAACGCGACGATGCAGCGCGAAAAGAGAAGAGCGTACCGTCGAGCCACAGCGATTACAACATGAATGATCTCATCGATCACGCTGCACGTCTCGCCGGTCTGCTGGCTATGGCCGCGGTCAACTACGACGCGAGTGGGCCACGTTTGCGCGACAGCGTCAACGAGATCTTCAAAGACTGGAACCTTGATTACCGCACCATCAGCGAATGGGACGCGCTAATGAAAGAGTCGTCGGGCACGGATCGCGGATTGTTAATTGCCACCGCACAATGGGCGGACGATCTGAAAAATACTCGTCCCGCTACTGATGCGGGGGTGCTTGAGCGGATCGAGCAGGAGATGGTCGTTACCGGTTCGTGCGCAAAGATCCTGGCTGACTTCAGTCACACTCGGATGACTCCGGAAAGTATTGCAGCGCCTTTTACCGACGACGCGCGCTGTGGCCGCTTGCGACGTCCGGGAGCAATCTTGCTTCCGAATCTTGACTTCGAGCAAACAATCACGACGCCGCTGCCGACGCCACTTCCCGTACGGGTCACCAATGTTGATGCACTCGCTAACAACACGATCGAAAGTGCCGACGACCGAAAGGACCTGACCAACTTCACCCTCAAACGACCAGCGCGACCCGGCGCAGACTCGTTGCAATTGCAACTAAATGTGAACCCTCAGGATGCAGCGCGGATTCGTATCTTTGAGGCCAGCGAAACTGATCCACCGCCGAGTTGGCTGCGACGCATGGGCGCTAACACCGGCGGCGGCGACGATAACAGTTACACGATTCCCAGCGGCTCGACCGGAGATCTTAACTTCTGCGTCGAAGCGTTGACTCTAGCCGGAGATCCCGTGCGGAGTGCGCCCACGGTGCCAGCGCCGGTCGGCCGCGACGGAGTAACGCCGGTAGTACCTGCGCGCAAACCGAGCGACATTTGGCTCGAGGTGATTCATCAGGATGGTGGGACCGAACTGCGCACCTTGCGTGACGTATCTCTCTTCACCATCACGCCTTGGTTGATGTTTAGCAACCTGCAACCGACTGAGCGCCTGTACATCGTCTATCTCAAAGAGTTTGTCGACCGCGATGACGTCGTGCACGCGAATCACTCAACCGTCACGGATGTAATCGATGCGATGGTTGCGGTCTTTGGAGCGGCGGAAGTGCCAGTCCAAAGACGCACGATCTCCAGCGGTGGATTTGATTACATACCGCATCAACCGTTGCCCGCGGGTGATGCAAACGCGGCCAAGAAGCTCTACCTCATCGATGGCTTCGAATACTGCAACGACCAGTGGATCCAGGATGAGATCGAAATCGGATACTGCTGGGCGCCTCACGCGTCGACGCGGATGACCATTCACGTACCCCGCAAACGCGGTCTGGAAGGTTTTGTCCACAAAGAACTGCCGGGGCCGGATATGGCCGTCTTTAACGGTCTCAACAAAGAACGGGATACGCTTAACTACGGCGGCAATCTGGAAGTCTCGCCACCCGTAATGCAAGCCACTACACAGATCACCGCTGACGCGGCCGGCCTCGCGGTTCCGGCGCAACCGATAGCGCGTTTTGGCAAGCTGCTGCTCGGCGAGGGACTGATACGGCTTACTACAACTCTCGACACGAGCATCGCCGGTGATCTCAACGCAGGTGGAATTATTCCTTCCGCCGTGCAGACTGAATTTGCCGCGAAGCACCTCGGGGCGCTGGCCCAGGTCGCGAACGTCACGGTCGTCACCGCCGGGAGCGAATGGCGAATTGGAATGAGAGGGCCCGGAGCACCGCCTGTCGATCCAGTCGCGGTACGCCTGGAAAGTGGAGATCTCAACGTTTATGAGATTCGTATACCCGGCCCGGACCAGCTTCTCTTTTCGATCGATCCGGGATTGGTAACAGATTTTGATGCCGGTGGCGCGCCAACAGAAAGAATTCAAGAGGTGTTCCTACACGGACTCGACCTGGTCATCCGCCACATTGTTGTTATTACCGCTGGAAGCGAGTGGGTGTTGCAGTTCGAACACACGCCGGCGCGGCTCACCGTACAACTCTTCGCCGGCCGTCTCGAAATCGTAGAGGGATCAGAGGTGCTGTGGCGTATCGACAGCAATTCCGCGCTCATAGCCGACCTCGATGGTGGTACGCCTGCCGCGATTGAGCGGATCCAAAACGCGTTTACACTTTTCTTCTGCCGGGCTCATCCGCTTTCGGTACCGCTGCAAGTCCCACGCATTACCACACGCGTCGCCGACAATGAATGGCTTATGACGCGGACGGGTACGCCTGCTGAGCGGATGTTGCTGATTCGCCGCGAGGGCACGCACTTGTCACTGTTCGAGGCGCGAATTGCAACACCGCCGTTTCGCAGTTTTCTCGAAGCGCAGGCAGTCCAACCCATACTGGCTTTCGATACCTCCTGGCTACATGTGGGCCACGTCGACGAAGTCGCGATCTTCGTCCCATCGAATGCACCGAAGGGCTACAAGCTTTTGATGTCGTCGACGCAACTGGCTACGTTAATTCTGACTGAAGCAATTGCCCAGGGTGGACCAGTCACGAAGTTGTTTCGTGGCAAGCAGCGGTTGGTGCCCAGCAGCGGTCACCAGTTCGAGGTGGCGGCGGAGGTTACAGTTTCTGATCTGCTCACCAGCCATAGATCAGCGAACGATACAATACAGGCCGATCATCTGTCACCTATCGAAACGCGACTCCGAGCTGGGTTGCTGCTGGAGCAACATGCCACCGAACGGGACCGGCAAGACATCGTGTACCTGCCGATTTATTACGACATGCCAGACCTTCCACCCGGCTTCACCGTGGGACTCACGTCGGCCCATTTCCCGCATCCGATCAATCTGCAAGTGATCTCGCGTCTGAACGACAGCGGACAACTTGAACGGCACGTGATTGTTCCCCGGCCCTTTGGTCCACGGATGCGCCCTGCCGACGCACTGGTTGTGTTGACCAATGCGCATGTGAACGGTGTCGAGCTTCGCCGGTTGACACCGATGGCTGGCGGACACTTCGAGTGGGCGCGAAAAGATACTTTGCTGAGCGCTCTGGCGACGACTTTCGGAGTGACCGAGGCCAACATTCGTGACCACTCAAACAATAGAGGCAAATTCGCGGCCGGGAAGGTCAAAAACAACTGGGATCGAATCTGGATACCCGAAGACAACGTCGATCTCTTCGAGGCGTGCATTCAGATTTTGCTGGAAGACATTGGACTGACAGTGCATTGGGTTGATGATTGGGAAACGTATCACCGGCGGACCGGTGAAATTCATTGTGGCACAAACGTGGTGCGTACACCGCCGGAGGCTGCTCCGGGCTACAGTGGCCCCTACTGGTGGGATCACTACAACGCATGAACTCCTGAGCTGAAAACAGAAATGTCGAACGGTGACTTTGCACAACAGTTTCAGACCTGCGCCACGGGCGAGGGCACGCCGTATCTCGTGGCGCGTGATGCCATCCTCGCAATGGGTGCAGCCGTGCGCGCGCAGCTCGACGCGAAACTCGACTCCTCGGACTGGCACGAACAGTTGGCCGCTCAAATTCTTATCGGTTGGCTCGACAACCGACAGCTTTTCGATCAAGTGAAAAAAACTGTGGGGGGTCTTCCTTCGCGGGGGATGCTTTCCACTCCAGTCAGCGGCACCTTCACCCCGAGCGATCGCGCGCGTGGCCTGAAAGCGATGGGAACGGCAATCGTGCCGCGATTGTTGGAAATGCTCTTGAAGAGCTATGAAGTGTTCGACACCGCGGAAACCCAGGCGATCTTCCAAACACTCAATGCATTGCGTGATCCGCGCAGCGTAATGCCGCTGGCAGATCTGGTCGGTAGAACGGCGCCCGAGCCCGCGCAAATCTTTGCGCTCGGTACGCTCGGCACCATGAAAGACCCGCGCACATTTCAAACCGTGCAATCGCAGCTTGCGAATCAGACCAACACTGCCGGCGTCAGAGCCGCCGCTGCGGTCGCACTGGGGATGTTCGAAGACCAACGCGCCATGCCGGTGCTGTTAGCCCTCCTAAGAGACACGACTGAGGCCGACATTGTTCGTCGCAATGCGGTCCGCGGTCTGAGTCAACTCGGAGATCAGTCTGCGAGTGAGGCCCTCGCCGCATTGCTGCGTAGCGAACAGCCGCCGGAGATGGCCCTCACGCTGGTACAGGCGCTCGGCAAGTTGGGTGGCCCAACGGCCATCGCTGCGCTTGAAGAAACCGGAAGAAGTCATACAGAGGTGACGGTGCGTCAGGCCGCGGAAGGCGCGCGGCGTACGCTCGCGTAGCAATAAAAGATGAACCGCATTTCCTACAAACTCACGATTGCGGATTGGTCGGTCGATTCGGCGGACGATCCGAAGACTGAATTGCTATCGCTGGAAACTCGGCTGGCAATGAATTCAAGTCATGACTTTGCGCGTGTAGTTATCTATGCGCCACCGGCGCCGCAGCCGGGACTGTTGGAGCAGGCAGTCGGTGCCGCCACGGAAGCTCTTGGTTTGGGAAGTGGCGAGGAAGAGTCTTTTTCCGTGCAGGTGCGTGGCAAGCCGATCAAGCATGGCGACACCCTGACAATCGATCTCACCGCCAGCGATCGCTCCGGCCGAGTCATGACTGCTGAGGTCCAGTCAATCAATTCCTCGTTGGGTCAAACAACGATCACTGCGTCGACAGGCAAGCGGAAGATCGCGACCTCGCGCGTCAGTCAGGTCTACGAGAATCAAAGTCTCGACCAGATTGTTCGCGACTTCGCGTCGCAGGCGGAGGTCGACGTCGGCGATATCGCGGCGGGTAGCTCCTATTCATATTTCGTGGCTGACGAAGCGCGAAACTTCCTGCGGGAGATTGGAGAGCTGGCGAAACGAGACGGTCTCGACCTGTATTTCGATGCGGAGAACAAACTCACCCTCAAGAAGTTTGAAAAGACCAGCGCCGATCACACTCTGTACTACGGCATCGACATCCTCGATCTCCGCCTGACGAACACCAAACCGCCCGGCGATCACCTTTTGGTTTACGGAGAGAGCCCTTCGAGTAACCAGGGATCGAACACGTGGCATTGGTTCGCGAAAGACTTATCGTCATTTCGCGGTGATCTCGGTGAAGGCGTCAGGACCTTTGCGATCCAGGACAGTGCGCTGAGAACGAAAGACGCAGCCGACAGTTTAGCCACGGGCAAACTCGGCGCGCTCAAGGATCAGGCGTCGCAAGGCAGGTTGAAGGTTCTCGGAAATCCGGCGCTGAAACTCGGCGACGCAATCGAGATCAAGAATGTGCCGAAGCCGGAGCTGAACGGCCTCTTCAAAGTTACCAGCGTGCGGCACGTCTTTAATAAAGGACACGGCTTCTTAACCTGGGTCGATTTCAGCGGGCAAGGGGGCGCCGCTGCGGCGGGTGGTGGACTAGGCCAACTGGCGGGGGCAGTAGGGCTATGAACGACGCGATCACCCTGTTGCAATCGGTCATTCGTGACGAGTTGCGAGGTTTCAAGACCGCCGAGCTCGGCGTGGTAACCCAGGTCTACTCGCACGAGAGCGGTTCTGACAAGAATAACTACGAATGCGACGTGAAGCTGCGAAATTCAGGGCTCGAACTGAAACGTGTGGCTGTGGCTACGCAGCGCATCGGCGCCGCCGCGATCCCCAACAAGGACGACTTGGTGCTAGTAAATTTTCTCCACGGCGACATTCACTCCGCTGTGATCACGGGCCGGCTCTACAACGACTCCGACCGACCGCCGGAGTCTAAGGTTCACGAGTTCGTCTACATCTCGCCGGATGATGAAGAGTCGGGCGTACGCCGGATCTATCTCGAATTTCCCAAAGGAAACAAGTTGTTGCTCGACGACGACAAGCTGGTGCTGGAAATGGGCAAGACAAAAATCACCGTCAACAACGATGGCGACGTGCAACTCGATTCCAACGGCAAGCTGACCATTTCCGCGAAAGGCGATGCCGAAATCAAGACTCAGGGAAACCTGAAGCTCGACGCGCAGGGCGACGTGAGTGTCGGCGGTAACAACGTTTCGGTAAAAGGCCAGACCGGCGCCACGCTTGAAGGAAGCGCGACCGCCACAGTCAAGGGAGCGACGATCAAAGTGGCAGGCAAGACAGACTTTGCGCCTGCCTAGAGGACAAACAGATGCCAGGTCCACCAGTAACGATTGGTTGTTCAGTTGTCGTTTCGCCCGGTCTGTCCGGACCGCCCGACACCGGCACGATCACGATGATTCCACCGGGTGGCCCAACGTCCAACGGCATGCCGCTGGCGATGCCAGGTTCGCTTTGCATGATGACCAATTCCGTTTGGGGATTCCCCTATACGTTACCGATCGGTCCGTTAACTCCCAGCCAGGCGACGATCAATAACCAGCCGCTGGTGCGGGTGGGGGACTCGATTCCGTCGGGACCGGGAGTGATGACGATTTTGGGACCTCCCGCGGCGCCATTCATCAGCGACGGCACAGGCTGAGGACACGCAATGGATCAACTCTTTTTGGGACAGGACCTGGATTTGGGCTTCGTAGCCGACGAAGAGGGCAGAGTGTTTGCCGGACCTTACACACACCTCGACCTGCGCACGATCTTTCGTGAAGACGTCAGCCCGCGCGCCAACGACGTCGGCGTAATCACCGGAAAGGCAAACATGGTTCAGAGCTTGATCATGCGCTTGCAAACCGAGCAGGGAGAACTCGAGGGTTTGGGCCATCCGAATTACGGCTCCAAACACCACCGTCTAATCGGCGAACCGAACGTCGAGTCAAATAGAAACCTGCTCAAGCTCTACATCCTCGACTGCTTGCGGCAGGAGCCGCGTCTCGAAGCAATTGAAAAGATCGACGTGAAGCCCGGTGAGGGACGTGAAAATCGCGACAAGGTCGACATCACCGTCACCGTCAAACTCAAAGGCGTGCCCGACGCGCTCTCGTTTGTAGTTCCGTTTTCGTTTGGAGGTCCACTCGAGTGAGTTTTGTCGCTCAGCCATATGAACGCTTTGTCGATGATCTGCTTACGGCGCTGACCGGAGGTGTGACTCGCGAAGAGCATCGGTTCATTGGCAGTGAACAGCCTTACATGCTGGCGTCGCCTGGCGCCATCGCCTCGTCGGTGAAGGTTTTTGGCCAGCGCAGTGACGAGTTTGTGTTGTTCGAAGGCGGCATCGATTACTCCTACAACGCCGATCAGGAAGCGATCGTTTGGAACCAGAACGGAAAGCCGCCTGACGATCACAGCTACTTTTACGTGAACTATTACCTCACGGAAGGCACGCGCCAGCTGACCGATCGCAATCCGGGCAGCGTTACAGCCACTCTGGGTGAAGCATTCGCGCGCGAGTATGCTGTGCTGCACAAACAGATGCAGATGATCTACGAGTCGGCTTTCGTCGAGACGGCGACCAACTCGTCACTCGATCACGTGGCTGCGTTGCTCGGGCTCGATCGCAAGGATGCAAAGTTTGCCGGAGGCGAAGTGCTCTTCCGTCGCAGCACGCCAGCCGAGGGCGATATCACAATACCGTCCGGCACGGTCGTCTCGACCGATCAAGGCCAGAACTTCGAAACTACCGACAAGCGAATCTTGCGCAAGGGCCAACTGTCGGTGACGGTGCCGGTGCGGGCTCAAGTTGAAGGACCGGCGGGCAAAGTCGACCCGGGAATGATCAAGAACATCAATCGCCCGATCTTCGGCATCGAGTCTGCGACCAACGATGCGGCGACGTTCTTTGCTAATGAAAAAGAGACTGATGAAGAGCTGCGGCGCCGGATCAAAGGCACGCTCGAACGTGCGGGCAAGGCGACTCTCGATTCGATCAAATTCAGTCTGATCGAGGACATTCCCGGCATCAACGAAGGCAACGTGCAAGTTACTGAGTCGCCCGACACTCCCGGACGCGTGGAAGTGAAGTTTGGGTTGGGATCGACTGTCGATCCGGATCTGGTGAGACGCATTGAAGAGACGATCTTTAATGCGCGGCCTGCGGGCGTCCGAGTACTGCACAACCTGCCGACACGCTCCGGAACGACCTCCGCTGCAAACGGCGGCCCGCCTGCCGACAGCAACATCACACGCGAAGAGGTGCTTCAGGACTTTGGCAGCGGCGCGTCACACGCGTCGACACATTTTCCACCAGAGGTGCTCGGCAGAATGGAAGAGGGAATCCTCGATCTACAGATCGAGATCCTCTTGCGCCTGGCTGAGAGCAATCTGTCCGTTTCGCAAAAGGAGAATATCGAGGATGAAGTGCGCACCTCCGTCGTCGACTTCATCGACTCGTTGCCGATGGGCGCGGATCTCGTCTACAACAAATTGCTCGCGCGGATTGTGAATCGCGATGAAGTGGCTGACGCCAGTCTGCAAATGGGCGCTGCGCGCGGCGCAACTGCGGCGGCTGGCCCGTTCTACAGCACCAATGTTGCCACTGACGGGCGCAAAGCAAGAGTTGCAGTGAATAACGTCTTCGTCGGCTTGATGGGTGAAACAGTGCTGCTCGATCTGCTCGTGCTCGTCGAAGAGGTCCCGGGCGCGACACAAGGAAACGAGATCACTCCCGCGCTGAACGCCGCCCTTGAAAACGATGTGAAAGCCAGCTTCACCGCGGTTAGCGAAAAACTCTTGAAGTCGGATCTCCGGTCATTGATCACGCGCACGCTTTCGAGCGCAGCGCCGGGTTTACAACTGATCGCCGACAACCCAGTGGTCCTCAACGCGATGTACGAAGAGTCAGGCCGGCAGCT
>DASXRE010000218.1:0-26872 GCA_036506775.1 Pyrinomonadaceae bacterium
TCCACAAGATCCGCTCGTCTGATGTGACGGTGCTCGTGACAGGCGAATCGGGCACGGGCAAGGAGCTGGTGGCGCGCGCCATCCACGCGATCTCATCGCGACGCGCGAAGGTTTTCGTGCCTTTCAACTGCACGGCAGTGCCCAAGGAACTTTCGGAAGGTTATCTGTTTGGTTACCGCCGCGGGGCTTTCACCGGTGCAATCTCCGATTCGCAGGGTGTGATTCGCACGGCTGCCGGTGGAACGTTGTTCCTTGACGAAGTCGGAGATCTTCCGCTCGACGTCCAACCGAAGCTGCTCCGCTTTTTGCAGGAAGGCGAGATTCAGCCGCTGGGCGAGCAACGGCCGAGCAAAGTGGACGTGCGCATTATCGCGGCCACCAACACAGATCTCGAGGACATGGTCGCGCAGGGTCGCTTCCGCGAGGATCTTTATTATCGTCTCAACGTCATTCGCTTGCGGGTGCCGCCCTTGCGTGAGCGCCGGTCTGAGATTCCGACGATTGTCAATTATTACGTGAATCACTACTCGGCGAAATTTGGCCGGAAGGACATCCAGATTACGCCGCAGGCAATAGACCTTTTGATGGTGAGTGACTGGCCCGGCAACGTCCGCCAACTCTGCAACGAGATTCAGCGCACGGTAGCACGCGCCGAGGACGGTACGATAATCACGCCCGAACAACTGTCGCCGGAGTTAAAACGAACCTCTTCACCAACGACTCCGTCGCACGCGGCATCGATTGCCACATTGTCTTCGTCAACCCTGCAAGGTCCCGGCGGGACCTTGGCTGACGCCTTGGCTGAAGTCGAGCGTCGCATGATCTCCGACGCGCTGCGTCGACACGGCGGCAACATTTCACGCGCGGCCCGCGAACTCGGACTGACGCGCCGCGGCCTGTATCTCAAGCTGGAACGCCATGAGCTGAGCGTGAGTGCCTCAAAGGCGGGCTAAACAGCCGTCAACTTCCGTTGCGCAATTTCCTGCGCAATATTGCAAATCTTGTTGATGTCGAAAGGCTTTGCGACGACCCAGTCGGCGTTGACGGCGTTTCGCGTCTGCACGCTGATCGCGTCGGCCCAGCCGCTGATGATGGCGAGCGGGATGGTCTTGGAGCGCATGCGGATTTCGGTGCACAGCTCCCAGCCATTCATGTCGGGCATGCCAATGTCAGTGAAGACTGCGTCAAACCTTCCGCCGTACTGCTCGTAGAGCGCCAGCGCAATCTCGCCGCTCTGAGCTGCTACGACTTCGCAACCTTCCGCTTCGAGCGCCTCGATCAAGACCTCGCGCACGTGAACCTCATCGTCAACCACGAGTACGCGGATCTTGTCGTCTGTTGGGGCGACGCCTGGAGTTTCGACCGGCGTGTCCGTGGCGTCGCTTGCCGCAGGCACGACCTTTGGCAGTGAAATTTTGAAGGTGGTGCCGCGCCCTGGTTCGCTATCGACCTCGATCGACCCTTCGTGGCGGCGGATGATACCGAAGCTGACGGCCAGACCCATGCCGGTGCCGGCCTTGCCTTTGGTGGTGAAGAACGGATCGAAGAGTCGTTGCTTCACGTCGGGGCCCATGCCGGTGCCCGTATCACTGATGCAGACGACGACGCGTTCGCGGTTTTCCTGTGTGGAAAGGCGAATTTCGCCGCCGGAAGGCATGGCATCGATGGCGTTGTAGATCATGTTGACCAGCACTTCGCGCAGTTCGACCGGGTCGCCTTTGACGCAGGCCTGGCAATTGGCGTGGAGCGCGAAACGTATCTGCGCGAATTCCGAGCGCGCTTCCCAGCGCGGGCGGGTCATTTCGCAGGCATCCTTGAGCAGGTCGGCGATGGAGATGGTTTCAAACTCGCGGCTGGGGCGTTGGCGGGCGAAGTCCTGGATGCGGCGAATGATGTGGGCGCCGTCTTCAGCGCTTTTGATGATCAGCTCGATTCCGGCTTTTATCTTCGCCTCGTCGTGGCTGTTGCGCATGATGAGCTGGGCGCGTCCGAGAATACCGGTGAGGGTATTGTTGACGTTGTGGGCGACGCCGAACGAGAGTTCGCCAAGAGCGGCCATCTTTTGGGCGTGAATTTCCTGTTCGCGCTGTGCTTCGTGACGGTTATGGGCGTCGGCGATCATATCGAGGCACTTGCGCAGGCGTTCGCGCGTGGCATGTTGCTGGGAGTTGGCGAGCAGTTGATTGGCTTGGGCCCCAATCTCGCGGCGTTCGTCGTCCGGGAGCTGATCGCACATCTCCTCGATGAGGATGAGCAAGGCCCGCCCCGCGCCCTCCCGGTCCCCGCACCGCTCCGCCACGCGTCTGGCGCGCTCGATAATTGGCTTAGCGTCTTGCCGGTGGCTAAGTCGGCAAAGTATGAGGCCCTGCGTGGTCAACGCCTCTGCAAGGAGAACATCTTCGCCACTACCTTGCAAAGTGCTTACAGCGAGTTTAATTGCCTTCTCGCCCAGCTGATATTGTCCACAGCCTAAGTGGAGTTGTGCGATAGTCTCGTCGACCTGAGCTCTTCGGATTTGATCTCCGAACTCCTCAAAAAGACTACGAGCCCGTGATAAGTGAGCTTGGGCATCATGAAATTCCTTCAGCGTCAGTAATAAGTATCCCAAATTGTTCTCTGCGATGGCTATGTATCGCAAATTCCCCAACTGTTCAAACGCGGTAAGCGCCTCTTGATAGTGATCCAACGAACGCTTCGAGTATTTTGCATGTCCCTCAGCAACCCCTAAGTCTTTCAGCGTTGTTGCAAGTTCCAGATGAAATCTACCTTTGATCCAAAGCCTCTGTGACTGAACGAGCGGCGAAGCTTGATTCAATAGTTCCAGCGCCTCACGAAATCGTCCAGCATGATGTTCCACTAGCGCGAGGCGAATCAGTGCGACGCATCTCAGTTCGTTTTCCCCGTCCGTGATCCCCTCTAACGACGATCTTAAGGTTGCCTTCGCAAGCTCAAAGAGCCCTTGCCAAAAGTAGCAGCAAGCCAACTCGACTCGAGCTTCTGACGCCCGCGTTTTCCTCTCCATTCGTTCAAACAGTGTAATTGCCCCACTTAACATTGCTTCAGCGGGTTTTTGGCCACCGTTCACCTGCTTCGTCGTGGCAACCCATGCGCTCAGTGTCCCAGCCGTTAATAGCAATTCGGCAGCTGCGTGATCCGAAAGGCCGGTGTGGACTGGCCAATTACCCACAGTCCACCACGGCTCGAGCGCGGCGACGCCCGCCGCGTAATCACCGATCTCGAGCTTTTCGCGAGCGATGGTGCAGCAGGCCTCGACCCGTTCACTCTCACTTAGGGGCGAAAAAGAGGAAGAAACGGACCGGGATGTACTGTTCTTACCAATCGCCATCAGCGTACGTCATCTGGGAGATTGAAATCCGTGTTAAGCAAATATCCAATGCAACAGCCGTATACATGGGGTTTCAAACTCGGTTAGCAGCTACTCTTCTTCGTGATTGGACCTCAAAGCGCCAAAAAAGAGGTGGCACACGTTTCGTGTGTAGATGGTAATCACATTTGCGCTTTCGGTTCCTATAGTGACCTGACGTTACCCCGTTGCTATAACCCGCGCTATTTTAATCACTTAAGAGCCATGGCCATTTAACCGAATCCTTGGCACGACCATTGAAATACCTCGTGTCACGCTAAGAGATTCGGTTTCGGACCGCAAGTAGTTTTTGACTTGGCGGTGAATCGGTTAATTTCAAAATGCTAGGAGAAATCAAGATGAATCGCCTTAAATCTGCTTTGTGTATTGCTACTCTGACAATGATCGTTTCCTCAACGGCTTTTGCGGGCACCATCGTAGGTGCACGTGCAAGTCGCACCGGAACAATCGTCGGGGCACGTACTGGAAACATAGTAGGAGCTCGAACCGGTAATATCGCTGGTACCTCCACCAACCCCCGTCTGAATGACAGTCAAGCAAGGTTGAGTTTCGACGCGTTGATCTACGAAAACATGGCTAGTATTTTTCGCTTACTACTGGAGAACCCGCTGTTTTAGTTAGGCCTTCGCTCAATTCGTTCAAATCGAGTGAGAGCGGGCTTCGTTTGACGAAAAACGTGTCAAGTCATAGGTCAAGTTGGCAGAAATGCCACTGTGAACCGACCGACATTTAAAGACAGAGCAATAGGCATACCGTAGGAGGGGACGCATGAAATCTTATTCAAATATTTACAATTGCCGGTGGTTTTGCATAACCGAAGGAGCAACTATTCTCCACATGGGAATGTTACGGCCTCTCGCAGGATTTATTTTTCCGACGGAACTTTTATGAGAGACACCCGCCAGAGTCCGTCTGAGATCCGTCAGTGACATCAGGAAGAGAATCGATTATGTCGAAACATTTCCCTAATCGCTCTCTAATGGCCGTTTGCTGAGAAGCTGATAGCAATTCCATCAGCCGTATCCTCACCAACCCTCGCTCTTCAGGTTCCAGTATATGAGCCATCTCCTCAACCAAAACTAGTTGAGATCGTCCGGCTCCCTCCACGTCTCCACAACGCAATGCCAGTCGATAAGCTGCCTCAAGCGCTTTTTGAGCATCGTTATAGCGTTGGAGCCTGCAATAGATCATTCCCTTTGTCGTCAGGGACTCGGCCAAAAGTGCGTCTTCATCACCACTCTCCATCGTCTGGATGGATAGCCTGATTCTTGTTTGCGCATCGTCTAGTCTATTTTGCGCGAGATAGAGACGCGCTAATGAATCATCGACTTGGGCGCGGCGGATACGGTCGTCAAAGTGACTAAATATTTTCCGAGCTCTAAAGAGATGCATTTCCGCATCTTGGAATCGACCGATGAGCGATAATAAGAATCCCAAATTGTTTTCGACGATAGCGACTAGCCGATGGCTGCCAACGGCTTCGAACTCCCTTAGAGCTGTCAAGTAGGATTCTTCTGCGATATCAGAGTATAGCGTGCTGCTTTCCGAGACAGCGAGATCTTTATACGTGGATGCTAATTCAAGATGGCAGCGCCCGGTTGCCCAAGGTCCACTTAACTTCACCAAGGTTCTTGCTTCGTTCAAACGTCCGAGCGCGTCTTTCAGGCGACCTGCATGACGTTCTAAGCTTGCAAGTCGTATCAGCGCTAGGCTCCGTAAATCACTGTCATTCGGTGAGAGTCTGTCCAGTACTTTCATGAGGGTCGATCGTCCGAGATCGAATAGGCCCTCTCGGTAATAACAGAGCGCGACTTCAATTCGTGCCTCAGCCGCTTGCCGTGTGCAAGATAATCGTTCGAAGATTCCTATTGATCCATTAAGAAGGGCCTCCCCATGCTTCTGCCCATTTGGCAGTTGTTTAGCACTGGCTACACAACCGGCAAGCTCGCCTGTCGTAAATAGAAGATCAGCGCACGATCGCTGAGTGAGACCGTCAAGCTTCGGCCATTCACCAAATACCCACCAACCTTCAAGTACTTTGCACGCGGCGTCATAGTTGCCGGCGTCGATCTGCTCGCGAGCAATTGCGCAGAAGACCTGTATCTGCTCGTTCCGAGTTGGCTGAAATAACGTAATTTGAAATGGAATTGACCAATAAAGAGCGCGGTTCTCTTTAAGATTACTTTTAACCGCTCCCGATGATTTGTAAATTTCTTGACTCAGGAGATAGGCGGCATACCATTGGTGAGCAGCGGGATACTCACTCTTCATCTCATTGGCACGGCGTAATTCCCGCTCCGCCCCCTTCCAGTCCCACTCGAACCGTAACTGCATCTTCGGGTCAACATCAGTGACAGACTCCATCAAATCCGGTCTTTCAAAGTTGGCGAATGGAGCTTCATCCTCTGGTGGCAGGTAATTCGTCGCCAGGCGCAGGTAGCAATCCACAATCCCTGCGTACGCCAGCGCGTAGTTCGGGTCCAGTTCGATTGCCTGCCGGAAATGCCGAATCGCTTTCTCGATGCCTTTCCGCGTGTAGCGGCTCCAGTGATAGCGGCCTTCAAGGTAGGCCTGGTAGGCGTTGGCGTTCTCGGTGTAGCGCGCTGTGACCCGCTTCTCCTCCTCGCCCGTTAACTTCAGCTTCAGGTTTACCAGCAAGTGCCGCGTGATGTCGTCCTGGATTTGCAGCAGGTCCTTATTGTCCGTATCAAAACTCTCGCCCCACAACTGCCACCCCGTCGCTACATCCACCAACTCCACCGTAATAGCCATACCTGCGGGCCGCACATTGATCGTCCCCACCAGCACGGCCTTGGCACCCAACTCCTTCCCAATCCGTTGCGGATCAAGCTCATCTCTCTTGCGGCGAAACACCGCACTGCGCGACAACACGCGCAACCTGGACACCCGAGAAAGGTTATTGATGATGTTGTCGGTGACGCCTTCCGCCAGATACTCAACCGAAACTTCACCAGTCGTGTTGATGAACGGCAGCACGGCCACAACAAGCGGCGCCAAAACTTCGTCGCCGTTGACAGATTCCACCTCAGCGGCATCGTCGTGCTCTCCGTCACAAATCTTGACGCTGGCGACAAAGCGATAGCCGCGCCGCGTCACTGTCTCGATGTATTTAGGACCAGCCCGCTCATCTCCCAAAGCGCGCCTGAGCGTGAAGATGTTTTGTGTAAGATTTGAATCTTCGACGAACGTGTCGGGCCAGACTTCCCGCAATAGATCATCTTTCTCCAACAACTGACCGGCGTTCGTCACCAGCAGCACGAGTATCTCACTGGCTTTCGGCGTCAGGGGGATCGTCTCACCCGAACGCGTCAACACACGTTCAGCCACGTTGAGGTGATATGGACCAAATTCGTAACAGGCGTTATTGGTATGAGGCATACACTCCGTGAGAAAGAGTTTTTTGATAACTCTTTGATATTGCTCTAAGGATTTTCGGTTACAGAGTGAGTATAGTTCGCGACGTCGTTAAACGCCGCTGCCATTTTCAGGCTGCGTGATTCTAAAGGCAAGTCTTGAGAATGGCAAGATCCGAGTACGTCTCGTTCGCGCGTTTAATCTGGCCCAGTTGAGAGAGGGGGCAATGTCAACTGGAGGACAGGTGGGTGTCCTTAGCCGGATTTGGGTACCTCACCCCGGCGACCTTCGTTGCTCTTGTGCTACATGGCGGCTTCGCCCAGCAAGACTGACCCTGTGGCACAAGACGGCGAAGCACTGACGATCCGTTGCTCTGACCAAAAAACTCCCCAACCTACCCAGGAACAATCCACCAAGCTCGATAGTGGAATCACGACACTCCTTTGGCCGTGAGCTTCACGCGCTGCTATGCTTCTCGCTCTCTTGCGATGTCTGAAGCAAACTCCCAACTCAAAGAACTCGTGCGTGAGTTTTGGCAGGAGCACCCGTGTGGGACCAAGTTTGCCGATGCCGAACCAGGTTCACGAAAATTCTACGAACTTGTCGAGGCACACCGCTACACGAAGGAGTGGCACATTCCCGCCGCCGCCGGCTTTGCCCAAACAAAAGATCTCGACGTGCTCGAAATCGGTTGCGGACTCGGTACTGACGGCGCTCAGTTTGCCCAAGCCGGCGCACGCTACACCGGCATCGATCTAACAGACGCTGCCGTCGATCTCGCCCGCCTTCGCTTCGAGCTTTTCAACTTACCGGGATCGTTCCGCGTCGCCGACGCCGAACGACTCGACTTTCCCGACAATTCGTTCGATCTGGTCTACTCACACGGTGTGCTGCATCACACCCCCGACACTCAGGCCGCAGTGCGTGAGATCCATCGCGTGCTGCGTCCCGGCGGCCGCGCTGTCGTCATGCTTTATCATCGCGACTCCTACAACTACCGCATCAATATCTCTGTGCTGCGTCGCGCCGGCGTGCACCTGCTGCGATGGAACGCAGGCGTGAAGCTCGTCCACACACTCACCGGCGAAAGCGAAGAGTCGCTGCGCGAACATGCGCAACAACTGCGCTCCGATTTGCATTACCTGAGTTCGAATGAATTCCTCAGCCGTAATACCGACGGCGCGGGCAATCCCCTGGCGCGAGTCTATTCACGCCACGAAGCACGCGAACTCTTCAAAGATTTTGCCGCCGTCGAACTTCGCACCCACTTTTTAAACAAACGCTGGCTTCCCATTCTCGGCCCGCTCCTGCCGCGCCCGCTCGAAGCCAAACTCGCGTCGCGATGGGGCTGGCATTTGTGGATCTATGCTACAAAGTAGCCGTGAAAAACCTCCTCGTCAGCGGCGGCGCTGGGTTTATCGGCTCGCATCTCGTTGATCGACTGCTGAGAAGCGACGTCGATCAAATCACCGTCGTCGACGACTTCAACGACTTCTATAACCCCGACATCAAACGCGAGAACATTCGCGAACACCTCAAGGATCCACGATACAAACTGGTCGCGGCTGACATTCGCGATCGCGCCGCACTCGAAAACGTCTTCAAGCAAAACAGGTTTGACTGCATTGTTCATCTCGCTGCGCGCGCGGGCGTGCGACCGTCGCTCAAAGAACCCGAGCTTTACACGCAAACCAACATCAACGGCACCGTGAACCTGCTCGAGCTCGCGCGCCATCACGGCATCCGACAATTCGTCTTCGGCTCCTCTTCCTCGGTCTACGGCATCAACGCGAAAGTTCCGTTCAGCGAAGACGATCCGATTCGCCAACCCATCTCGCCCTACGCGGCGACAAAAGCCGCAGGCGAACTCATTTGCCACACGTATTCGCATCTGTACGGTCTGCGCTGCGTCTGTCTGCGTTTTTTCACTGTGTATGGACCACGCCAGCGCCCCGACCTAGCGATTCACAAGTTTGCGAAGCTGATCAGCGAGGGCAAGCCGATCCCCGTCTTTGGCGACGGCACCACGCGGCGCGATTACACCTACATTGACGACATCATCGACGGCGTCATGGCCGCCATCGCTTACGACCGGACTAACTACGAGGCCATTAATCTCGGCGAGTCGCGCACGGTCGAGCTCCGGGAGTTGATCGCGTTGCTCGAAAAGGAACTCGGAACCAGGGCGGTCATCGATCGCCAACCGCCGCAACCCGGCGACGTCCCGCAAACATTCGCCGACATCACCAAAGCGCGCGCGCTGCTCGGTTACAACCCACAAACGCAAATCGAAAACGGCCTGCATCGCTTTGTTGAGTGGTTCCGGACGAAATTGGTCTAAAATGCTGGAGAGTTGATGAAGATTCTCGACGAACAGGAAACCCTGAATCAGCCCGCCGAGCCGGTAACGTCCCCTGCCGGCGCGCCTGAAGTCTCAGTCTTTCTTCCGGTCTACAACGAAGAACCCAACCTTCGTCCCTTGCACGCCAAGCTCGATGCCGCACTGAAAGCGCTCGGCCGTTCCGCGGAGATCGTCTACGTCGACGACGGCTCTACCGACGGTAGTTTGAAGATCCTTCGGGCGATTGCCCAAACGGATCCGCGAGTGCGCATCGTGGCGTTACGCAGAAACTACGGTCAAACAGCCGCGATGGCCGCCGGCATCGACGCCGCCAGCGGCAAGGTGCTCATCCCGATGGACGCGGACCTGCAAAACGATCCCGCCGACATTCAGCGATTGCTCGACAAGCTCGACGAGGGCTACGACGTCGTTTCAGGTTGGCGCAAAAATCGGAAAGACAAGATGGTTACGCGCAAGATACCTTCGATGATCGCGAACCGTTTGATCTCGTGGATCGGCGGCGTGCCGCTGCATGATTATGGCTGCTCGTTGAAAGCTTACCGGCGCGAGTCGTTGCAGGACGTGCGTCTCTACGGTGAGATGCATCGCTTTATTCCGATTTATGCATCGTGGGCGGGCGCGCGCGTCACCGAGATTCCGGTCGAGCATCACGCGCGCACGATGGGCAAGTCAAAATACGGCCTGTCGCGGACGCTGAAGGTCGTTTTCGACCTGATGACGATCAAATTCATGGCGTCGTATCAAACGAAACCCATCTACGTGTTTGGTTCGTTTGGAATGCTGGCGTTTGCGATCTCGCTATTTGCAGGCCTGTATGCACTCTTTCTCAAAGTCATTCACAAGGCCGATTTCGTGCAGACGCCTCTGCCAGTTTTGGCGATCGTGATGTTTGCAGTCGGTGTGCAGTTCCTGCTCATGGGTTTGCTGGCAGAGATGCTGGTGCGCACTTATCACGAATCACAGGCAAAGGCGATCTATGCAGTCCGCGAACGTTTAGGTTTTAGGGATTAGTTACCAGGATGTGCGGTATTACCGGTTGGGCCAACCTCGATTCACACGCGCTGCCTCCCGACGGCGCACGTGATCTGCTGCACGCGATGTGCGAGCGCATGGTGCATCGAGGACCGGATTCCGAAGGTCTGTTTGTGACCACCGGCGCGGCACTTGGCATGCGCCGCCTTGCGATTATCGATCTCATCACGGGCGAGCAGCCGGTTTTCAATGAAGACAAGTCGATCGCCGTTATCCTCAACGGCGAGATCTACAACTACCGCGAGCTTCGTTACACGCTCGAAAAGCGCGGTCACTCATTTCGTAGCGCGTCTGACACGGAAGTCCTGCCGCATCTCTATGAGGAATACGGCGACGCGATGGTGCGCGAGCTCAACGGCATGTTTGCGTTTGCGTTGTGGGACGGCAAGCGCCGCCGCATGTTAGTCGCGCGCGATCGTTTCGGAGAGAAACCGCTCTACTGGGGCGTGTTCAATAACACGCTGCTCTTTGCCTCAGAACCGAAGGTGTTGTTGGCTCATCCGGCAGTCAAACCTTCGCTCAACCTGAGTGCGCTGCGCCAATACCTGTCGTTCGATTACATCCCGGCGCCGCTCTCGATCTACGAAGGCATCAACAAACTTCCGGCGGCGCACAGGCTCACTCTCGAAGACGGCCGCGTGAACGTCGAACGCTATTGGCAGCTCAGTTACAAAACAGCCGAACCGGTGCCGAGCATCAACGAGGCCGCGGAACATCTGCGCGAGTTGTTGGCTGACGCGGTACGGATGCGTCTGGTTTCCGACGTGCCGCTCGGTGTTCTGCTTTCCGGTGGGGTCGATTCGTCGACCGTTGCTGCGTTGGCGGTGCGTGCTTCCTCCGAAGCCGTGAAGACGTTTTCGATCTCGTTTGCCGAGGCGTCATTTGATGAGTCAGCCTACGCGCGTGGGGTCGCGAAGTATCTTGGCACCGATCATCACGAAGAGCGACTTAGCGCAAACCTGGCGGCGAATCTCGTAAGCGAGATCGGAGCGTGGATGGATGAACCGTTCAGCGATCCGTCGCTGGTGCCGACTTACCTGCTGTCGCGATTCACTCGGAAGCACGTGACGGTCGCCTTGGGTGGCGACGGCGGTGACGAACTGTTTGCGGGTTATCCGATGTATGCCGGGCATCGTTGGGCCGAAGTTTACAAGCACGTGCCGCAGGCGCTGCGCGCTGGCCTCGTTGAACCGATGATTCGTCTGTTGCCGGTAAAGACGAAGAACCTTTCGTTGGATTACAAAGCGCTGCGTTTTATTACCGGTGTGAAGTACGACATCGTGGCACGGCATCACATCTGGTTTGGTTCGTTCACGCCCGAAGAGCAGCAACAGTTGCTCACGCCAGAGGCGCTGGCGGTAAGCGATGGCGACATTTACGCCGACGCGCGGCACATTGCGAACGAGTGTGATAACGACGACGTGGTGACGCGAATGCAAAGTGTCGACACGCGTCTCTATCTCGCGGAAGACATTTTGACGAAGGTGGATCGCGCCAGCATGGCGGTTTCGCTCGAAGTGCGCGCGCCGTTTCTCGATCCACGCGTCGCCGAGTTTGCCGCGTCGTTGCCGTGCAACTACAAATTGCGCGGTCTGAAGACGAAGTACATTTTGAAGAAGGCCGTACACGACATGTTGCCGGCATTTGTGACGCGTCGCGGCAAGAAAGGGTTTGGCGTGCCGGTGGCGGAGTGGCTGAAGGTGAAGCTGCGTCCACTCGCGCGCGATCTGTTGTCGCCCGCGCGCGTGCGGCGTGCGGGAGTTTTCAATCCTGAATACGTTGCACGGCTCCAGGACGAACACGAACGCGGCGTCGCGAATCATCGCAAGTTGCTTTGGACGCTTTTGATGTTCGAACTGTGGCACGAGAGCTTCGTTGAGACGCCACGGCGCATCGAGACGTCAGTTGGGAGCCGGTAGATCCGTGGAAGATCTACCAACCGAACTACACTCCGCTCACGATCAACTTCTTTCCTGGTGCCGCGAACATGACTTCGCCGGACACGACCCGTTCGACGCACTCAACAGCCGACTGTTTCAAGTAACGCCGTTAGCGAATTCACGCGCGGCACGTCTTCTCTGGACACAACTCCTGAAACGATCGCCCGCGGATCTGCGCAGCGTCACACTCGTCCCCGCCGAACGCAACGCCAAAGGCATTGCTCTTTTCGCCTTGGCCCAACTGGCAATATATCGCCGCCTCAAAACCGACGAAGCAGAACTGCAAGCCCGAAACCTGCTCTCGATGTTGTCGTCGATGAAAGTCGAAGGAAGCAGCGGCGTTGCGTGGGGCTATAACTTCGACTGGCAAAGCCGCAACTTCTTCGCGCCGCAAGGCACACCGACTGTCGTACCAACAGCCTTCGCCGCGCGCGCTTTTATTGAAGCGGCCCAGGCGTTCGACGACGACGAATACCTCGAGATCGGCCGCCGCGTCTGCGATTTTCTGCTTCGCGACCTGCCACGGACTGTCGAAACGGAAACAGAACTCTGCTTCAGTTACGCATCTGACAGCAACACGCGCATCTTCAACGCCAGCTTACTCGCCGCTGAAGTGCTCGCACGCGTGGGCCAACTGACCGACGACGCAGCGCTGTGTCACGAGGCAGAACGCGCCGCGCGCTACGTCATCAGTAATCAACAAGCCGACGGTTCGTGGATGTACGGCACGCAACCAAATCAATCGTGGATCGACAACTTTCACACTGCCTACATTCTGTTTTCACTCAAACGAATCATCTCGGCGTGCGCGCTGGGCGCGGAGTTTCAGCAGGCTTTGGCGCATGGGCTAAGCTACTGGAAAGAGAAGTTCTTTCTTGCGGACGGTTGGCCGAAATACTACCATGACGATCCTTATCCAGCGGATGCGCATGCCGCAGCCAGCGCAATCGTGACTCTCCTTGAATGCCGTGATCTGGACGAGACTTCAGTGACAATGGCCCAACAGATTGCTTCCTGGACCATCAAGAATCTGCGGGACCAGCGAGGCTTTTTCTATTATCAGCGCCGTCGTTTTTACACGGTGCGCAAGCCGTATATGCGCTGGACCCAGGCGTGGATGCTCTACGCTCTGGCGCGTTTGCTCGAGGACACACGCAACTAAATGCCAATCGCTTCAGACGTGATTTTGGGAACCGGCGTTCGCATCTTTCAGCCTGAACTGGTGAACTTGTATGGCTGTTCGATCGGCGACGAGACGAAGATTGGCGCGTTTGTCGAGATTCAAAAGAATGCGGTCGTGGGCGTGCGTTGCAAGATTTCGTCACACACTTTTATTTGTGAAGGTGTTGAAATCGAAGACGAGTGCTTCGTTGGACATGGCGTGATGTTTACCAACGATGTCTATCCAGGTGCCGTCAATCGCGACGGCACTTTGCAGACGGAAGCGGACTGGAAAGTGGTCAAGACGAGAGTAAGAAAACGCGCGAGCATCGGCAGCAACGCGACGATCATCGCAGGCGTGACAATTGGTGAGGGAGCGCTTGTCGGCGCGGGTGCGGTGGTGACCAAAGACGTGCCCGACTTCGCGATTGTTGCAGGTGTTCCGGCGCGCGTAATCGGAGACGTTCGTAAACGTACGACATGATCAAGGTTGGCGTAATAGGTTACGGCTACTGGGGGCCGAATCTGGTGCGAAATTTCATGGCCGCGCCGGGTTCGACGGTGACGCGCGTTTGCGACCTCCGCGAGGAGCGCCTGGTGCCCTTGCAGAAATTCTATCCGGGTGTGAAGACCTGTAACCGATCGACCGATCTGACAAACGATCCGCAGATCGACGCAGTCGTGATCGCCACGCCGGTATCGTCACACTTCGAGCTCGCCATGGCCGCGCTGAAGGCCGGCAAGCACGTGCTGGTCGAAAAACCGTTGGCGGCAAATTCCGATCAGGCGCGGCAATTAATCGATGAGGCAGGCGCGCGCGGGCTCGTGCTGCTGGTGGACCACACGTTCGTTTACACCGACGCCGTGCGGAAGATTCGCGAACTGATCGCGTCAGGCCAGCTCGGCGAGATCTATTACTACGATGCGGTGCGTGTGAACCTCGGTCTTTTCCAACACGACGTGAATGTCATCTGGGATCTGGCGATTCACGATCTGTCGATCATGGATTTTGTGTTGCCAAGCAAGCCGGTCGCGATCTCGGCGACCGGGATCAGTCACATTCCGGGCCAACCCGAGAACGTAGCCTACATCACGCTCCTCTTTTCCGGGGCACAGATCGCGCACGTGCACGTCAACTGGCTCACGCCAGTAAAGGTGCGACACACGCTAATCGGCGGCAGTGAAAAGATGATCCTTTACGACGATCTCGAACCGAGCGAAAAGCTGAAGGTCTACGACAAGGGCATCCGCGTCACGCCGCGGCAGGAAGATGTTTACAAAATGCTGGTGAGTTACCGGTCGGGTGATATGTGGGCGCCGCGGCTCGACAACACCGAAGCGTTGCAAACTGAAGCGTTGCATTTCATCGACTGTGTTGAGAATGGCCGCGAGCCGGACACGGATGGACACGCGGGGTTGCGACTGGTCCGCATGATCGAAGCCGCGGAAACTTCGCTTCGGGATCGCGGGCGTCTCGTAGAACTGGAACTTTAGACACAAAAGGCACAAGAAGCACAAGGGAAAAGAAACAAGGGTACCTCATTCTGCTTTGTGCCTCTTTGTGGCTGGTCTGATAGCAATGCGACTCTGGATCGATCTTGCAAACTCGCCTCACGTTCCTTTCTTTAAGGCGCTGGCGGTGAGGTTTGCAGAACTCGGTCACGAGATCGAAATCACTGCGCGCGACTTCGCCGAAACGGTGCCACTCGCAAACGCCGCCGGTTTTTCACTTCACATCGTCGGCGAACACGCCGGCCGTCAGGTCTCAGCGAAAGCCGGCAATCTTCTTAACCGCTCGTGGTCGCTCGGTACCTGGGCACGCAAACGGCAATTCGATCTCGCCATCAGCCACAACTCTTATTCACAGATTCTCGCGGCGCGCGCCTTGCGCATCCGCAGCGTGACGCTGATGGATTACGAATACCAACCGGCGAATCACCTCGCGTTTCGTCTAACCTCGCGAATCATTGTGCCCGCGAGCTTTCCCGCCAAACGTCTGCGACGTTACGGTGCGAGCGTCGGCAAGGTGCGCCGCTATCACGGGACGAAGGAAGACGTTTACCTCGCCGACTTCAATCCAGACCCGGCGTTTGCAAAGGAGTTGTGTCAACTCGGCATCCGCCCGGATAATGTGCTGGTCCTGATGCGGCCACCCGCGCACGAGGCTTTGTACCATCGCTTCCAGAACAAATTGTTTGACGAAGCGCTCGCGCGGTTGCTGCAACGAGGAAACGTGCAGGTCATCTTGCTGCCACGCAACGATGCGCAGCGAACGACCTATTCAGCGAAAGCGAACGAGCAGTTGATCGTGCCAGCGAAGCCCTTGAACGGCGCGAATCTGATTGCCGCGAGTGATTTGGTGATTAGTGCGGGCGGAACGATCAATCGAGAAGCCGCGGCACTCGGTGTTCCGGTCGCGAGCATCTATGCAGGTCAGTGGGCGGCGGTTGATGAAGAACTCGTCAACGAAGGCCGTTTACAGCGGATTACAACGGAAACGGATCTCGACAAGTTGCCAGTTGAAAAGAAGCACTCGGCAAACCCGCGCCGGGCTGCGGCGGTGATCGATGAGATCGTGAATCTGGTTTTCGAATGAAGCGAACTTGATGCGAGCCGAACGCAAACGACAACAGTTGACCGACGCGAGCGCTGTACGCGTACCAGGTCGTGCGCCGAAGTGGATCATTCCGACGGTCAAGGCGCTGCTGGTTGTGACTGATGCGTTAGTCGTGGCGGCTTCATTCACGCTTGCGTTCTATTTTCGCGAAGGTGTTTCAGCGTTTGCGAGCGACGGGCGCTTCGCATGGAGCAATCAGTTTGCGCCGTACGCGTCGCTGCTGTTGTTCGTCGTTGGCATTCGCCTGCTGAGTTTTCGTTACTGCGATCTCTATCGACTGCGTGGCGAGTTCTCCTTCGTTGACGACAGCTTGCGGATCTTCAAAGCGACGGCGATTGGTTCACTGCTGATCGTCGCGGCTGCGTTTCTGTATCGCGGCGGTTTTGAATTCCGCGCGTTCTCTTATGCGCGAGGCGTGTTCGTCGTTGATTTCTTTTTGGTGCTCATCGGTGTTGGCGCGACCCGATTTGTGATGCGTTCCGCGCAGACGTTTGCGCGGCGCCGGCGGATCAATCTGATTCCCACGCTTGTCGTCGGTCGCGGCCGCGAAGCGGAGTTGTTCATTCGCGAAATGCGTGAACGCCCGGCGCTCGGCTATCGCGTCATTGGCCTCGTCGATACAGACGCGACGGAAGCGCGGCAGGTTGGTAACTACGAAGGCGTTCCCGTGATCGCCACGCTGCAAGGTTTGCCGGAGGCAATCCGCGACTCCGGCGCCAACGAAGTAATCATTGCCGACCCGCAGGTGAGTGGCGATGCGTTGTTTGAAGTAATGATGCGCTGCGGCCGGCGTCGTGGCATTGAGTTTCGCATCGCGCCGAGCTTGTTTAATTGCCTGCCGCGCAAGACCGAGATCGATCAGATCGGCGTGTTGCCGATGATTCGCCTTTTTCGTGAACCGCTTTCGAGCAGCGCACGAATTCTGAAGCGAACCTTCGACTTCGGGTTCGCGGCGCTGGCCGTCGCGTTGCTGTTTCCGCTGTGGCTGCTGCTCGCGCTACTTATCAAGCTCGACTCAAAAGGGCCAGTTTTTTACGCGCAGGAACGCGTCGGCATGGACGGACGGCTGTTTCTGCTCTACAAGTTCCGCACGATGATCGCCGATGCCGATCCTGAACTGCATCGCGAGTATCAACGGGCGTTTATTGCCGGTCGCGCTGAGGCCAACCTCGGCAACGCGCAGAAGCCAACTTACAAACTGTTCGCGGATCCGCGCATCACTCGCGTAGGCAAGTTTCTACGACGCACCAGTCTCGATGAAGTGCCGCAACTGCTGAACGTGTTGATGGGGGATATGAGCATCGTTGGCCCACGCCCGCCCATTCCTTACGAGGTTGAAGCATACGAACTCTGGCATCGCAAGCGACTCGACATGAAGCCCGGGCTGACCGGAATGTGGCAGGTATCAGGCAGAAATCGTTTGCCGTTTGAAGAGATGGTACGGCTGGACCTGTTCTACATCGAGAACTGGTCGCTGTTGTTGGACCTCAAGATTATCCTGCGAACAGGCTTCGTAATGCTGCAAGGCTTTTAGGGAGCCAGCCCGGCGAGCGCGATCTCCAGCAGCAGAATCTTTTTGATGCCCTTGTAGAGTGGTTCGATCTCGCAGTTTTCTGTCAGCGCGTGCGAGTCGTTGCAGGGGCCAGCGCCTGTGGAAATCGAACTGATGCCTTGCAACAGCGCGGCACTCGAATTGTTCGAACCTGCGTTTCCAATCGGCGGATTGAAACCCATCGCGCGATGAACGGCTTCGGCCATCTTGACCAGGTGCGAATCGCGGTTGCCCGGCAACACCGCCGCCGGCGACGATGAGATCACATCGGTCTTCACAGTCATGCCCGCGCGCTTCGCTTCTTCATCAAGAATCGTCGCGATCTGTTTTTCAAGATCCGCGATGACGTCGTTGCTGGTCGAGCGCAGGTCAACCGTGAACCACGCGTCGGCAGCCTTTGCGTTCACCACTTCCGAGCCACCCAGCATGCCGATGTTCAAGTTTGACGACGGACTGGTTGGAACCTTCAACTCGTAAATGCGCGAGATGGCCCGCGCCAGCGGCAGCGACGCGGAGTAAGGCGGCGTGCGTGAACGCGTGTGGCCGCCTGGGCCTATGAAGTGATGGCGATACCAGTTGATCCCGATGCCCGCGTAAGTGAATCCTTCGTAACCGCCGTCGAGTGCGACGTAATAATCGGTCTTCCCTTTGTTGTCCTTGGTGTATTGCTTGGCGCCGGTCATGCCGGCTTCTTCATCAGTGGTGAAGACAAAGACGAGATCACCCTTGGTCTTGATCTTCGCGGCGTCGAGGGCGCGAATGCTGGCTAACAGCGCCTCGATGTTGCGCGTGTCGTCACCAATGCCGGGAGCGTAAACCCGGCCGTCGCGAACTGTCGCCTTAATCTTCAGGCCGGGCTGGAAAACCGTGTCCATGTGCGCGTCGAAGACAGTCACGGGTTTTTCGGCAACGCCTTTGCGCGTCGCGATCAGGTTTCCGGCGGTGTCGTAACGGATCTCGAGCTTGTATCTGCGTAGCAGGCTTTCGAGATACTTCGCGCGTTCCTGTTCCTGTTTCGAAGGCGCGTTGATCTCCGTGATGGCGATCCACTCACGCAGAATCGCATCGCGATCCTTGTCGATGTGATCGAAGGCGGCTTTCACGCGTGGGTCTTCCTGGATCGTCTTTACTTCTTCCGGGTAGTTGATTGATTGTGTTGACGCGGGCAGCGCCAGGACCGACGCGAGCACACAAAACACCAGCAGAACGACAACTCGTACCATTGGACTCCCTTGAAAATGGAATATAGTAGACCGCTGCCATTCTAATATGCCGCCGATGCAGATTTCGAATTTGAAATCCTCTTTTTCTTCGTGGTGCGAACGCGCCATCGTCGGCTGCATCTTTCTCATCGCTGTTTTCGCGCCTCATTCGATCGCGGCGACGCAGACAGCCTGGCTGTTGGGCCTCTTCTTCTGGGTGCTGCGCTTTACTGCTTATCCGCGCCCGGTTCTGTTTCGCACGCCCGTTGATTATCTGTTGCTTGGGTTCTTCGTGTTGAGCGGCGTGTCGGGCGTATTTTCCTACAACCCGATCATGTCAATCGGCAAGATGCGGGCGGCAAGTCTTTTCACGATTGTTTACCTTGTGGCCCAGAACGTTCGATCGCTGCGGCTGGCCCACGTGCTGGCGCTGACGTTGATCGGGTCGTGCATGTTGAACGTGTTGCTGACGGCGGGTGAGTTTGCTGTGGGACGCGGTGTGAAGGTGCAAGGCGTGCGCGCAGAGAGTCCGCTGGCGAAGGCCGTTTTTCACACGCGGACTGTGATACAGCCGACGCCGATTGTTGATGGCGACACCGTTTGGCAGGTAGATGGCCGATTGATTAACAGCCCGGATGAACTCGCGGCGGCACTTGCCGGCGGATCGGGAACAGCGAAGGTTAGCATTTATCGCGTCGAGTGGATGCCGGTACTTGAAGTGCCGCGCGGAAAATTGTTGCCGGGCAACAATGCGTTGAACCAGTTAGGCATCAGCGGTTGGACGCGCGGTCGTGATTGGCGGGCGACGGGATTTTATGGCCACTGGGTTACGTACGCGGAGGTCTTGCAACTGATTGCATCGCTGGCGTTGGGATTGTTTCTGACGTTGCCCGCAAAGAGGAGCTTGGCTGGCGTGTTGCTTCTCGTTGCGGTGATTGGGTTGCTGTTCGCGCTGGGCATGACAGTGACGCGCGCGTCATGGGTGGGATTCGCGTTTTCCGCCGGGTTGATGCTGGTAATGAGCGCGTCGCGACGCACGTTGCTGATTGCCGGCGCGTGTGCGATTCCGTTGGTGCTCGGCGGCGTGATCCTCCTTCAGCAGAAACGCAATGTTGGTTTCATCGACGCAAAGGATCAATCGACCAGTTGGCGCGAGACGGTTTGGCGAGAAGGTTTTCAACTGCTCGTAAGCAAGCCACGACATCTGCTGGTTGGCATCGGCATCGATTCGATTAAAGGGCACTGGCGCGAGTGGGGCTTGTTTGACAACGGCCGCCTGCCGATCGGTCACATGCACTCAAACTTGTTGCAGATCGCGCTCGAACGCGGCGTGCCGGCGTTGATCGTGTGGTTGTTGTTGCTGGCGGTTTATGCGCGACTGCTAATCCGGATAGTTCGGGCGTGTCCCATCGCAATTTACGAGGCCCGCGGCATCGCACTCGGCGCGCTTGGCGGTCTCATGGGATTCTTCGCCAGCGGATTGGTCCACTACAACTGGGGCGACTCGGAGGTGGTTACAGTCTTCTACTTCATTATGGGGTTAAGCCTGATTGTCGAGAGAAGCGTGCGCACCGGTGCTCAGGCTTCCTGATCGAGCGGATGCTGGTAGCGTTCGATGTCGTCACCGTCGTAGGCGCCTTTGTGCAGACAGATCGCACACTCCACGACGTAGGTCGCTCGGATTCGCGATTCGCCCCGCGACAGGTCGGCGAAAAGAATCTGTTTTGCTTCACACTGTTCGCAGGTGAAACGGAGATACCACTGTCCGGGGGTAAGACTGCGCATCCTAATCTGAACCTCAGCTCGGAAATCAAAGGGCGATGAGGATTGGGGCGAATCGGTGACCTCTTTATAAGCGACAACCAGGCAGGCGTCAAGACAGTAAGATTTCGGGTCTCCGGCCCCGGATTCAGGGCCGCCCTCCCACCGAGACAATGCGTTCGATAAGCTTGGGATCGTCGGGCAGCAGACCGGATTTCGGCAGCCGCGGCGTGAGCGTGATCCAGTTGCGGTCCATCGCGAACACCTTGCGAAACAGCGGTAACGACTCTTCGACGCGTCCCATGTTCACGAGCGCAACGGCGTGCCAGTAGATCATCTCGGCGTTGTCGGGCACAAGCTTCTCGGCGGCCCCGTACTCACGTAACGCGCCCTCGTTGTCTTTCTTCTCAACAGCGAGATCGCCGGCGTTCATGTGGTTGTAGGCTCGTTGCAGGCGCACCAGCCGGCGCAACTCTTTCAAAGGTTCAGGACTGTCGTCGACGCGCAGATCGAATGTGCGATCTTTCCAGGCCTGACCGGTCGGCTTTCCGGTGACGACGATCAGCGCCGCGGATTGGCGGCCGCGAATATCGCCGCCGACGGCTTGTGCGGCATCGAGCGCGGCCAGCATGCGTTCGGCCAGATCGCCGCTTGTGTTTTCAAAAGCACGGGCCATTGCGGGCCAGACCTTGTCGTTGAGCATCAGGTTGGCTTGCACTGAGAAGTTGTTGCCGACGATATGGCCTGCGGCGTGGATGTCGTTTTTGCCAGTCCACGCATCGACGCGTCCTTGCGCGTCGATCATTGCCACCTGCCGCACTTCACGCCCTTCGTCTTTGGCGAGTAGTTCTTTTAGTGTGTCGGGTGCGCTTTTGCCGCTGCGCATCAGGTCGAGTCCGTTCTTGCCGTAGCTTGGATCTACAAACGATTGCGTGGCGACTGCGCCGACGCCGGCTTCAGCCCACGGCACGATCGATCCGACGGAGAACCAGTGCGATTGAACGGCGACGCCGAGTTCGCCGGTTGCGGGATCGCGGGCGACGATCGAGAAGGTGTGAACTGGGCGCGTCGGAATCGCTGGGTTCTGTGTGGCTCGTTGTGCGTGGCTGAGAGCGGAAGGGATTGAAACCAACAAAAGAGCGATGACAAAGATGCGCATATTGAATCCTCACGAAACGAACGGATAAAACGGCGTGTTACGAAAGATCCAAAAACCGACGACGACAAAGAATATGGCATAGATATAAGGAGCGGGTAGCGCGTTCTTTCGCGGCACGCCGCCCTGTATCACGATCGCGCTATAACGCAGAAACGCCCAAAGGAGAAACGGACTGGCAATCAGCAGCAGCGGATTGAGCATGAACGCAGCCAGGAAATGACCGTGCACAAGCTCATGAAGTGCGCGTGTGGTGCCACAGCCCGGACACGTGAAGCCGGTAAGAAGTCGAAACGGGCAGAGCGGAAAAAAACCCGTTCGTCCCGGTTCGAAGATGAACAGGTAAACGGCGCCGCCGATCAGCAGTAACCAGACTCCGACAACAGTTGAGCGCCGGTACATGAACTCAGTCGGCATATATAATCAAGCACCGACTGCATCGGTGGGACTTGGCTGTTTTTAAAACCAGCCCTTCTTGTTCTGAATGTAAGTTCTCACAAACTCTTCGTCTGACTTGGTCAGGTAGATCACGCCTTCAACGATGCTGATGATGTTTGTGAGCCCGCAAGTGAGTATGCCAAGCACTAGCTGGATGACGCCCTCGGTGTTATAGCCAAGGATGAACTTGTGAACCCCGAGCCAGCCAACCAGAATCGCACAGATGCCAGCGGTGATCTTCTTGTCGGCGCCCATCGCCTTCCAATCGGTCATCGCCCCTTGATTAACGCCCTGCATCGGTTGGTACCCGCTGCTGGCAACGGGTGTTAGTGGTGCCTGGCAGTTTGTACAATACTGCGCTGTGTCATCGTTGACGGCGCCGCATTTCGTGCAGTATCTGCTCATCTTTTTGACGTCTCCAGGCTAAGTTACGAGTTGGCAAAGATGCTTATTCCGCCAATAACGACACCAAAGATCAAGTAGCAACCCCACACCAGGATGCCGAGGCCGAGGAAAATAAAGCTGAAGAGCTTGGCCTTTTTGGAGGCATCGGTTGCGCCCTGAATATCTCCGGCAGCGACCTTTCCATTTACCTGCGCGGCGAAGATGATGCTGATGATACCCAGCGGGAAACAGCATACCGCCGAAAGGATCGCAGGGATTAGATAGTTTGGCACCGATTCAGCTGGCGGTGGTGATGCGGGCGGGGGAGTCCAGTCTTGAGACATTCAGTTTCTCCTGAATACAAATTTGAAAGAAGTTAATTTCGAGCTCAGTTGCTACGCCGGATACGTACCGGGACCGCCAGTGTCTGGTGGCGGTGGCGGCAGTGGACCGTCTTTGCGCTTTTCGAAGATCGGTATTGCCAGGAGTCCACCAAGAGTAGCAAGTACGAGCAAACAGAGCGCTGCAAAGAGAGTGCCGACAAGTATCAGCGCCGTGCCAGACATCGGCATTTGCAAACCGGTTTGGCGCAACCGCGCTTCGATCTCGGCGGCTCCGAAGAAGAATGCGACAGGAAGCCCGATGATTAAGTAAACCAGAGCGCCGACAACACCCGCCAAAGCTCCTACGATCGCGCCGTCTCCGGTGGGCACGGGAGTTGGTGAGTTTTTGATATAGATCATCCCCGCCACCAGGCCGCCACCGATCGCCCAGATGCAGCAGCAGTAATTTACAAAGGGAATGACGGATAGCACCCCAACGATTACGCCGCCGATCAATGCGGGCTTAAGTTTATTGTTCATTGCGCTTCTACTAACAAACAGGAGCTTGCATTGTCAATGAAATTGCCGATATTTGTCGGCTGTTACCTGGAAATCTCGACGCGATCGCCGGGCAGAAGCTTGAAATCAGTTACTCGGTAAGATTGTTGGGCGCAGTGTGCTACTCGATGGCGCCGCATTATATACCATTAGACTTCGAATCCCACGCAGTTTCCTGAGGGTAGTGATGCAGTTCGGAACTTAGTACCTCCTTGGAGTGCGGGGACTTGTCACCGCTTTGGCCTAACGATGTCGCCGGTGATAGTACCGGACCAAAGCGGCGACGAGTCGCCGCACTCCAAGAGGCGTCCTGTGGAACAAGCTTTTGTGATTCAACTGCATCACTACCCTCCTCAGGCCGGTCTGCGGTCGGAGGTTAATTCTGCTATAGTGCCCGGTTTCGCCAGGGCGCGACGTTTTTCGCCAGTAGATCTAAGCATGTACGAGTTTGCCGTTACCCCAGCAGTCACAAATATCCGTCGCCGCGGCGTGGAGATTTCCGAAGTCGCGCCGGACAGCCTCGGCGCGGATATGGAACTCGAAGCCGGCGACCGAATAATTAAGGTCAACGGCCGTACCGTCCGCGATTACCTCGACTTTCGCTTCCACACCGCCGGCGAGACTGAACTCGTTCTCGAAGTGCGCAAGAAAAACGGCGACGACTGGGAACTCGAACTCGAACGCGGCGAAGCGGAAGATTTCGGCCTCACGTTCGAACAGATCGTGCCGCGCCAGTGTGCCAACGAGTGCATCTTCTGCTTCTGCAACGGCAACCCCCCGGACGCGCGGCCCTCGCTCTTCATCAAGGACGAAGACATTCGGCTTTCGTTCCTTTACGGCAACTACACGACGCTCACGTCAATTACGGACGACGAGATGCGGCGCATTGTCGAACAACGGTTGTCGCCGCAATACGTGTCGGTGCACGCAACCGATCTCGACGTGCGCGCTTACTTGCTCGGAGTCGACAAGCAACGTGCTGACATCTCGACGAAACTCTCGCGTCTGCTCGACGCCGGCATTGAAGTGCACGCTCAAGTCGTCTTGTGTCCAGGCGTCAATGACGGCGAGGTATTGCGCAAAACGATTCTCGATCTCGCCGCTGAGTATCCTCGAATTACGAGCGTCGCGATCGTGCCGCTTGGTCTGACTCGCTACAACACCGACGCGAGACTCACTCCCGTCACCCCAGAGTTCTGCCGTGAAGTAATCGAGCAAGTGACAGCAATTCAGCAGCAACTGCACTCGCGTCTGGGCGTCAACTTCGCGTTACTCGGCGACGAGATTTATCTTCGCGCGGCCCGCGCGATTCCAGCGACATCGCATTACGGCGATTATCCGCAGATCGAAGACGGCATTGGCATGGTCCGATCGTTCGTAAACGAGTTTGGCAAAGTTACGAAACGAATCGAACGCGACGGGAGTGCAAATCTGCAAAACAAGACCGGCACGATCCTTACTGGAACGTTGTTCGCGCCGGTGTTGCGAAAGCTGGTTCACAAGCTGAACGATCGATTTGGTAGTCGACTCATTGTTGAGCCCGTCGAGAATGGTTACTTCGGAGGCGACGTTTCTGTTGCCGGATTGTTGACCGGACGCGATCTGCTTTCGGCGCGCGAGCGAGTTAAAGGTGAATTCGTTTTGATACCGCGGCAGATGTTGAAGAGCGATGAAGAGATCATGTTGGACGGCATGAAGCTCGGCGAGGTCGCGGAGTCATTACAACTTCCGGTTCACGCGATCAACCTGGACCAGTTCGCCGGTTTGCTGTTGCAGAAAAACTAATCGCATGTCCGAACCCACCAAGCGAGTTCTGGACGTAGGCTGTGGCCAGAATAAAGTTCCCGGCGCGATCGGCATCGACGCGAATCCGCGCAGTCATGCCGACGTGATTCACGATCTTGGAGTCTTTCCTTATCCGTTCGACGATAATGAGTTTGAAGAGATCGTTTGTCGTCATGTGATCGAACATGTACCGGATGTAATCGGATTCGTGACGGAGTTACATCGCATCACGCGGTCCGGTGGCAAATTGAAGATCCTCACGCCGCACTATTCGAATCCTGATTGGCCCACCGACCCGACGCATCGAAATCACTTCAACAGTTATTCATTCACCTGTTTTGTTCCTTCGCAAACTTCGTTTCCGTTCTACACCTCGAAAGAGCTTCGACCGATTACGACACACGTCAGTCTCGCAAATCTGTGGCGTGCACTTGGCGTGGAGTTTGTAGTGAACCTTGATCAGCGCTGGCCGGCGTTTCGGTTTACGCGGAAGTTTTGGGAGTTCTATCTCTCAATGATCTTTCGTGGGAAGGAGCTCTACTTCGAGTTTGAAGTGGTGAAGTAAACGCGCCCGGCGACTCCCAATTGCCTGCTCTACCGAACGCAAAACCGGTTCTAAAACACGGTTTCCTCATGCAATCATTTGAATCTGGATACGAAAAAATGTAAGCTGTGCTCGCTTATGACCCGCTAAAAGGCCGCCCGAACGGCTAAGTCTTCAAGGTAACTTCTTGAAAGTCCAGCAGTTTCACCGTTTGTGGCACATTGCCCAGTCGGCATAAGTAGCTTTCCTTTTTTACCAAAACACAGTTAGGGGTTCGGCTTCTTATGGAACAAGTTTGCTCGGGCGAGTCTTGCCTTGCCGAGCAAGGGCCAAAACCATTTTGGAGGATTAGGTGATGAGAAACCATGTCCAGAAATCCTTCCTTGTGCTTGCCCTCCTGGCGGTCGCTTGTCTGACCGTGCTGGGCCAGGGAAGTTCAGGTTCTCTTTCGGGGTTGGTTGTCGACCCAAAGGGCGCCGTAGTTGCGGGTGCGACGGTAACTGTTAAGAACGTCGCCACCAACCAGGAGAACACCACTCAAACCAGCAACGACGGCACGTTCAACGTGCCCTCGCTCGCGAGTGGAATGTACACCGCTACAATTAATGCTACGGGTTTCAAGCAGGCTGTAGTGACTGAGATCAAGATCGACGTCGGCAAGCCTTCCAGCATTCAGATCGAACTGGAAGTTGGTGCGGCTACCGAGACGGTCACTGTGGTTGGCGGTGGTGAGCTGTTGCAAACGCAAAGCGCCACAGTTGGGACCACTCTCACTGGCCGGCAGATTACTGATTTGCCCACTGCCTCGCGCGATGCTCTGGACCTGGTCCTGGCCATGCCGGGAACAACAACGGTTGGACGGCCGCGTCAATCGTCCGTAAACGGTTTACCAAAAGGCGCACTCAACATCACACTTGATGGTATCAACGTCCAGGACAACCTGTTGAAGTCGAACGACGGTTTCTTTACCTACGTTCGCCCGCGCACTGATGCGATCAGCGAAGTGACGGTGTCGACCGCTACGCCCGGAGCCGAAAGTTCGGCTGAAGGCGCGGTGCAGATCAAGTTTGTGACGCAAGGCGGCACGAACGATTACCACGGCGGCGTGTACTGGTATCATCGCAATCCCGCGCTCAACGCAAACTACTGGTTCAATAATCGCGACCAGCCGCCCGATCCGGTGACCGGAAAAGCTCCGCAAGCGCGCATTCTCTTGAATCAACCCGGCGGCAAGCTTGGTGGTCCAATCCGGATTCCAAAGTTGTTCGATGGAAGAGACAAAGCGTTCTTCTTCGTG
>DASXRE010000219.1:0-11126 GCA_036506775.1 Pyrinomonadaceae bacterium
GCTGCACGCCTTAACGGTGTATCTTAGGAGGTCGGACGTGTTTGGTGCGTCTAAGGAGGTAGGGTGCACGGGAAGTCTCTCCCTACTGATATTTGCCGCCGATCCCACCCGAAGTTCCATTCTACAACCACGGGAAGTGAATAAGTCTAGATGGCTTTCAAATCTATCTTCAGTCTGTTTTCCAGCGATCTGGCGATCGACCTCGGGACGGCAAATACGCTGGTCTACGCCAAGGGCCGCGGCATTGTTGTGTCTGAACCTTCTATCGTTGCAATCAATAAAGTAACCAATCAGGTCGAAGCCGTTGGCCGCGACGCCAAAGACATGCTGGGCCGAACCCCCGGCAACATCGTCGCCATCCGCCCCATGAAAGACGGCGTCATCGCTAACTTTGAAGTCACCGAAAAGATGCTCCAGCACTTCATTCGCAAGGCTCACAACGGCAAGACGTGGGTCAGTCCGCGCGTGGTTATCGGTATCCCGTCGGAGATTACTCAAGTTGAACGACGCGCGGTCGAAGACTCGGCCTATCGTGCGAAAGCGTCGGAAGTTTACCTGGTGGAAGAAGCGATGGCCGCAGCAATCGGCGCCGGACTGCCAATCACCGAACCGCATGGCAACATGGTTGTAGACATCGGTGGCGGCACGACCGACATCGCGGTGATCAGTTTGAGTGGTATCGTTTACTCGCGCGCGGTGCGAGTCGCCGGCAACGAGATGGACGAAGCGATCATTCAGTACATCAAGCGGAAGTACAACCTGTTGATTGGCGAACGCACCGCAGAAGCGATCAAGATCGAACTCGGTTCAGCTTATCCGATTGACGAGCCGCTGTCGTACGAAGTGCGCGGCCGCAACCTCATCGAAGGAATTCCCAAGACCATCACGATCACCGACGAGGAAATCCGCGAAGCACTCGCCGATTCGATCTCGACGATCATCAACGCGGTGCGTGTTGCTCTGGAGCGAACCCCACCGGAGCTCTCGGCGGACATTGTCGAACGCGGTATTGTATTAACGGGCGGCGGCGCGCTTTTGAAAAACCTCGACAAGCGTCTTTCAATAGAGACGGGTCTGCCGGTTTCGCTGGCGGATGACCCGCTTGCTTCCGTTGTTTTGGGGACCGGAAAGATGTTGTCCGACTTCGATCTGCTGAAGCGCGTGAAGTGGGAAAACACAATGACCAGCGGGATGTAGTTTGAGATCCCAGATCTCAAATTTGAGATTCTAGAAAAGTGGCTTCGGTTCGTACCCAAAGAGAGATTCGCCAGCGAGCACCCATCTGGCTCGTCGGCTTGCTTGTCACCAATTTCGTTATCATGGCGGTTGATGCACGCGATTCCAACGGCCAGCAAAAAATTCTGCGCATCTGGACACAGACGCTTGCCTCGCCGTTGCAAAACGCCTCTTCAAAAGTCAGCGGCGCCACCGGGGGCTTCTTTCAACAGATCTGGAATTTCCGCAGCACGGCCTACGAGAACGAGCAACTCAAGGAACGTTTGGCGAAAGCCGAAACCGAACTCAACGCAGCGCGACAGGCTGAAACCGAGAATGAACGTCTCAAGTCGCTGCTCAATCTCAACGAGCAAACGAACATTCAGAGTGTTCCGGCTCGCGTGATTGCCCGCGACCCTTCGGTTTGGTTCAACACGATCACGATCAATCGCGGCAGCAGCTCTGGAATCACCGTTAACATGCCCGTGATCACTGGCGGCGGCATCGTCGGGCGTGTCATCACTGTGAGTCCGTTCGCCTCACAAGTGATGCTCGTCACGGATGAGAAAGCCGGCGCGGGTGCGGTGGTTGGACAGTTGGGCCAGTCGGGCGCGCTTGGATCCGTTCGTGGACGGGCGGATCTCGGTGTCAGCGTAATTGAGATGCGTTATGTGTCCGGCCTCGAGAACGTGGAGCTCGGCGACAATGTGATGACCACCGGCCAGGACGGGATCTATCCGCCGGGCTTGAATGTCGGCAAAGTCATCGATTTGAAGAAAGGATCGGGTACGCAGGCGCACCAGATCCTCATTCAGCCGGGCGCCCAGTTGGACCATTTAGAGGAAGTGGCGGTGCTTTTGTATCATCCCCCGCAGCGCCCAACCCCCCAACAGACCCTGCAGAACGCGGAAAAATCGAGGTGAAGAAATTGTCGATTTTCGATTGCCGATTGCCGATTTGTTTGCGCCGGCAGACTGGACACGGGTACGAACCCGCTGCGGTTAACGGGCAATTGGCAATCGACAATCGGCAATGAAATATGTCGCAGCTTAAGATCGCCGCGGTTTTGCTTATCTCGATCGTGCTGCAGCTTTCGTTGCGCGCGGTCTGGAAGCCACTTGCATACATTGATTTTCCGCTCGTGGTGGTTGTTTACATCGCTTTACAACGCGATGCGTGGCAGGCGCTGGTCGTGGGAACGTTGGCGGGACTGGTCGTCGACACACAGAGTGGCGGCTTGATCGGCGCAGGGGGATTTTCCAAAACGCTGACCGCCTACATGATCTTTTTCGCCGCGACGAAGGTGAATCTTGAAAATCCGTTGTTGCGAATTCCGGTACTGGCCGCGGCGACAGTGCTCGATTCGCTGATTTACGTCTTCTGGCACAGGATACTTGGCTCTCCGCCAGTGGTTCCGGTGATGCAGACGCTCTCTTATAAACTGATCGCGACGACGGTAGTCGGAACTTTGATTCTTTATATGCTCGATTCAGTGATGTCCAGCGAGGCTGCACAGCGGCGGCAGTTCGCGACCCGCCGACGCGTCGCACGCCGGTCAACCGGGCCCTTACGTCGCCGATAGGTATTTGTAGGGGTGGCACTCTGTGGCCACCCCAAAGATCCGCGCAAAGGGGTGGCCACGGAGTGCCACCCCTACAATGCAACTTAGCAAAACCTACAAGGCACTAAGTACAAAGAGCAAAGATCGCTATGAAATACGAAGATACATCGCAAAACCTTCGCGCGCGGCTCCGGTTCGTCCAGATCCTGGTGGTGGCGATACTTGGTCTGCTCAGCGTGCGGCTTTACGTTTTGCAGGTGGTGCGCGGCGATCGCTACGCCGAGCTTGCGCAAAACCAGCGGCGCCGGCGACTGCCGATTCCCGCACCCCGCGGTGTTATTCTCGATCGAAATCTACACGCGATCGTAAACTCGCGCACGATCTACAACGTCATCCTTTCCCGCGAAGACGTAAAGGGCAAAGACCTCAACGCGCTCGTCGATCCACTGTCGTCGGGTCTGAATATCGATCAACAAATACTGTCCGACCGCTTCGAAATGGTCAGGTCGATGCCGGCGTTCGAATCGATTCCCGTGAAGCAGGACGCCACGCTGGGCGACATTGCCTGGGTCGAGGCACACAGTCTCGAGTTCCCCGAACTGCGCGTTGAGCAACAGCCGCAACGAACTTATCCCGCGAACGGGTCGCTGGCGCACGTCGTTGGCTACGTCGGTGAAATCAGTCCGGAACAACTCAAACAGCAGTCGAATCAGGAGAAGGGTTTGAAGCCCGGCGACATCATCGGACTCAGCGGTCTCGAACAGATCTACGACGATTACCTGCGCGGCACTGACGGCTATCGCGAAGTGATAGTTGATAGCCGCGGGCGCATTCAGGACGAGATCCAGACGGTGCCGCCAATCCCGGGACGCGATCTCGTCACCACCATCGATCTTGACCTGCAACACGCGGCGGAAGATCAACTGGCGAATTCAGTCACCAAACGCGGCGTGATCATCGCGATGGATCCGAACAACGGCGAGATCCTGGCGCTCGCGTCGTTTCCGACGTTTGACCCGAACCTCTTCTCGCAACGCATCACTACGAAAGAAGGCAGGGCTGAGTACGCGGCCTTGCTGAATGACCCGCAGACGCCGTTGCTCAATCGCGCCATTCAAAGCCGCTATCCGCCGGGTTCCACCTGGAAGGTTCCGATGTCCATCGCCGGACTTCAACAAGGCGCGATCACGCTCGATCATTCCAATCTGGTTTGCGGCGGTGGCATCCAGGTCGGCAACAAGTTCACGCGCTGCATGGGCAACCACGGCACTCCCGATATCAAGAACGCGATCATTCACTCCTGCGACGGTTACTTCTATCGTCTCGGTCTGAAAATGGGTATCGACGGCATCGTCAGCATGGTCGACGAGTTTGATCTGAACAAACGCACCGGCATCGATCTTCCTAATGAAGTGGTGAGCTGGACGCCGTCGCGCGAGTTCAAGCGGCGCATGCAGCCGCGAGATCCGGAATGGCGCGACATCGACACGGTCTATGCGTCGTTCGGTCAGGTTTACGACATCATCACGCCGATCTCGTTGCTAAGAACAGTTTCGGCTGTTGGACTCGGGGGGCGGATGTACATTCCACACCTGCTCAAGGAGGTGCGGCCGTTCGGCACTGAAGGAACACCTGACTACAAACCCGCAGTCACTTTCACCCCGCTCGATCCGTCTCGACCAAATCCGAAGGTGCTGCCGATTCCGGAAGACATTCATCACCGAGTGGTCGAAGGTATGTGGGGCGTGGTGAATGCCGGCGGAACTGGTGCGCGCATCGCCATGGCCGGCTTTGATATCGCCGGAAAGACTGGAACGGCGCAAGTCGTCGGACTCGGCAAAGACACCGGCAAGAACAAGGACCACTCGTGGTTTGTGAGTTACGCACCGGCGTACAAACCGGAGATTGCCCTGGTGGCCTTAATCGAAAACTCGGGATTCGGCGGTGAGCACGCGGCGCCTGCGGTGCGCGGCGTTTACAACGTCTACTATCGCAACACCCGCCACGAAGATCCACCGGGAACCGTGCAACAGATAGCGAAGAAGGAGACGCCCGCTGCACCAAAGACCCCGACTGCAACCGCCGCGACTCAGCAACAAGCAGTAGTCAATAATCGATAGGAGAGTGCGGGCGGCGGCTCGCCCGCTCCTGGCGGGGTAGCGCCCTACCGGCTCAGAAGGGCGAGCCGCCGGCGTTCCCCACCCAATCGGCAAGCGAAAATCGGCAACACCTACATGGTCGCAATTATTCACAAGCGCAGTTGGCGTGACTTCGACTGGATCCTCGCGTTCCTGGCGATTGCGATCGTCCTCTTTGGCACGGTCCAGATTCGCAACGCCCAGCCAACCGAACCTTACTGGGTCAAACAACTCATCGGACTCTCGATCGGTCTCGTAGTAATGCTCGCGATCGCGTTCACCGATTACCGTAAACTGCTCAACCTCGCGCCTGTCTTCTACGTTTTCGGACTGATACTGCTCATGATCGTGCTGGTGCCCGGTATTGGTCTGAAGATCAACGGCCAACGCGCGTGGATCAAAGTGCCTGGCATCGGCCAGTTTCAACCGTCTGAGTTTGTCAAAGTCACGACCGCCATGATGCTGGCGCGTTACTTCGGCAAGAATCGGATCGAGATACTTACGGTCAAGGAGATGATCGTCGGCGGTCTCATTCTCGGCTTGCCGATCGCTCTAATCCTGCTCGAACCAGACGTTGGCTCAGTGCTCACTTACCTTCCGATTCTGGCGGTGGTGCTTTTCCTGTCGGCGATTCGACTAAGACTTGTGATCGCGGCGGCGCTACTCGCGGTGGTAATGATTCCGTTCGCCTACGTGCTTGGCGTCAAGACGGGAGCCATAAAACCGTATCAGCAGGAACGGATCAACGTGATACTCGATCCGGAGAACGCGGACCGCAAGGGCATCGGCTATCACACGTGGCAGTCGATTCTGACCGTAGGCGAGGGGGGTCTGCTCGGTTCGCGCGCTTCGGTCGAACACTCGCAGAGCGGCTTGAAGTTTCTGCCCGAGCCGCACACGGATTTCATCTATGCGGTCACCGCGGAGAATGCCGGATTTGTCGGTTGTGTGCTGGTGTTACTTGCCTACGTGATCCTGCTCTCGCGTTTAATTACGGGCGCGCGGCGGGCGTCCGACCGCATGGGCATGCTCTTTATCATGGCCTTCGTCGGCGGACTGACGTTTCAGATCTTCATCAACATCGGCATGGCCCTCGGCATCTCACCTGTGATCGGCGTGCCCTTACCGTTGATGAGCGCCGGTCTCGCTTCGCTAATCGCCACCTTTATCGCGATTGGGTTCACGATCAGTGTGCAGTTGCGCCGCTTCGTTAACTAGGTTTGACCGGGTCCAGCGCTCTTGTAACCAACTCGATTTCCACCGTTATGTTGTCACCGACGAACATGGGGTTATCCTGCCGAGCATAGTTGATGCCGAAGTCTCTCCGGTTCAGGACCATCTTCGCTGAATAACCAACGCTCAACTTATTCGTCGTCGGGTTCTTGAACGTGCCGGTGATCGTGAACGGCAGCGCGATCTCTTTGGTGACGCCGTGCATCGTCAATGGGCCGTAAGCCACAACCTGTTTGCCCTTCTTCTCGACTCGTTCGCTCTTGAAAGTGATCTCCGGAAACTTCTCAACGTCGAAGAAGTCGGCAGTGCGCAGGTGCTTGTCGCGGTTTTCGATTCCGGTGTCGACACTGGTTGCTTTGATTACTACGTTGACTGACGATTTGGTGATGTCTTTCTCGTCGTTAGTGAGTGTGATGTTGAAATCGGTGAACTTTCCTTTTACCTGCGAGAGTCCGCCAAGAATCGGCACCGAAAAACCGACGGTCGAATGAGCGTTATCGATAGGGTACGGACGTGAAGTCGCAACCTGGGCCGCGGCCGTGACGGCACAAAGCAGAACAAACAGCAGAGTTTTCTTCAGCATGTAGTGGTTTCCTTCTCTCGGATCAAAAATTTGTCATACCCTGCGTGCACGAGTCGCTCGTAAGCGCTCCAAACATCTTCCGGTATCTCCTGCGCGATCTGAAACCCGCGTTCCGGATAAAACTTGATTCGCTGCAAATCGCCAACCATGATGCCGACAACATCCTCGGCCGATAACGAACTGTGCGCATAGTTTGCGAGGTAATCTGCAAACGAGACTTGCGGCGACGTCACAACCACGCGTTTCTCTGGCCAGAGCTGGCGAAAAGTCGCGAACGCGCGCCGCTCCATGTAGGGCTTCTGGACCACAATGAAACTCTGCGGATCGAGTCCGCGCTCGGCGAGGAGTTGTTTCGTGAAGCGGATGTTCTCGCCGGTGTTCGTAGAGTTTGGCTCGACCAGGATGTTCGCAGGTAGTATGCCCAGAGCCGTGGCAATCCGTGCAAAGCGCTGCGCTTCGGGTTCGTGCCACAGTCTCGCGGTAATCGTGCCTCGGCCACCGGAGAAGATCAGCAGCGGCGCCCAACCTTCGAGAAACAACTGCGCGCCGCGTTCGGCCACTCTCTCATCGTGACTGCACAACACCAGAATCGCATCCGCGGGTGCGAGTTGGTGGTTCATCAAATGATAGTCCCAGAGTTTTTCGGCGAGCCTGCGGATGTCAGCGTCCATAAGCGTCAACTCGAACGTCAATTCGCCCGACTCTACGATCGCCATTCAGCATCAACTCACACGCCTTGAAAGCGTACTCTTCGAAGAACTCCAGCCGCGATGCGAGAATCACCCACGCCTTTTTGCCGGAGCGCCACAGGTAACGGCGCGGCAGTTCCGGAAACTCGCGGCCCAGACTATCTACGTGCTCAATCGTGGTAAACAACCAGAGTCCGTTGCACGACGGCAATTTCGGACTCCGGCGCAAGCCGCACAGGAGTTTTCCGTCGAGATAGACGTACGTGAAGCCAAACGCGCGCTTCACTGTCGGTCGAATCGCCTCCAGTTCTTCCAGCACAAACGGAAACGGGATCTTCGCTAGTGAGTCAATTTCCAATTGGGCGCCTCTTTGGAGTGCGCCGCCTTGTCGGCGCTTTGGCCAAAGCGGTGACAAGTCCCCGCACTCCAAGGAGGCAATCTGACCCACTACCGGGATTTTCTTATCAGTGCGCATCTGCGTTAATCTGTGGCCAGCATCAGCAACGAAAGGACCCCGCGGCAATGGCCCCCACACTCTATCGAATTATTCTTCAAGTCGACAATCTCGATCGCGCTGAAGAGTTTTACGGGAAGCTGCTCGGCGACCGCGGTCGAAGAATCCCGCGCGCCTCGCGTCATTACATCGACTGCGGCCCGGTGATTCTCGCACTGGTCGACGTCAACGGCGAAGGGATTCCCGGACTGCAACCTAAACCATTACCCGACTTCATCTACTTCGCCGTTAACGATGTCGATTCATTACACGAACGCGCGCGCGAATTGAACTGTCTGTCGACTGACGACGTACACGGCGCCAGCGCGGGCGAAGTCGTCAAACGGCCGTGGGGTGAACGATCATTTTATGCTTACGATCCGTGGGGCAACGGTCTTTGCTTCGTCGATGAAAACACCCTGTTCACAGGACGGTGATCATGAAAGCAGCCATCTGTAGATTCCTCCTGCTCATCAACCTGCTTCCCTTCGCAGCGTTCGGCCAAGCGAGCGTTGACGCGCGCATCAAGCGGGTCGAGCAGGGCCTCTTGCCGGGCGTTTTGATCAAAGGCGACCCGTCGTGGTCCATCGAAGAGCGGATGAAGTTCTGGAAAGTTCCAGGCTTGAGTGTCGCCGTCGTCAAGGATTTCAAAATCGATTGGGCGCGCACGTACGGTGTCAAGGATATTGAAACCAAAGAGCCGGTGACCACCGAAACTCTCTTCCAAGCGGGCTCGATCAGCAAGCCGGTGGCCGCGATGGCGGCATTGAAGCGAGTGCAGGAGGGAAAGATCTCGCTCGACGAAAACATCAACAACAAACTGCAAACGTGGAAACTTCCCGACAACGAATTTACCGCCAAAAAGAAGGTGACACTCGCAAACCTCCTCAGCCACACCGGCGGTCTGACCGTGCACGGCTTTCCCGGTTACGCTGTTGGCGAAAAGCTCCCTACCTTGCCTCAGGTGCTCGACGGAACTGAACCGGCCAATACCGCGGCCGTGCGCGTCGACATGGAACCTGGCACCAAGTATCGCTACTCAGGTGGCGGCGTCACGATCGCGCAACTCGCCATCATGGACATCGAGAAGAGACCCTATCCGGAGATCGCGAGAGAGACTGTGCTTGGTCCACTCAACATGACGAACAGCACTTACAGTCAGCCGCTGCCGGATGACTGGCGCAAGAAAGCAGCGTCAGGACATCGCCGCGATGGTTCACTAGTGCCGGGCAAGATTCACGTCTATCCGGAGATGGCGGCGGCCGGCTTGTGGACCACACCGACAGACCTCGCCAAGTTTGGCATCGAAGTGCAACTGTCGTACGCGGGACGCTCAAACAAGGTCCTCTCAAAAGAGATGATCGACAAGATGGTCACGCCGTTCATGGAAGACGCCGGTCTCGGTTTCTTTATCGACAAGCGCGGCAACGCGGTTTACTTCGGACACGACGGCGCGGATGAAGGCTTCCGGGCGCAACTGTTGATGAATCGTGAGAAAGGTTACGGCGCAGTCGTCATGGTCAACTCGGATAACGGTCAGATCATGGGCGAAGTGCTCCGTGGCATCGCGCGCGAGTACAACTGGGACGAGTTTCTGCCGGCGGTCAACGAGGTTATTTCACTCGATGCGGCGAAACTCGACGAGTACACAGGGCGTTTTCGCGTGAACCCCGATCGGGTTCTCACGATCACACGAGGAGAGGGAAAGTTGATCGCCCAGCCGACGGCGGACGTGAAGTTTGAGCTGTTGCCGGTTGCGGATGGAACGTTTATCCGGCGAGATCAGAACATCAAATACACGTTTAGCAAGGGTGCGGCTGGTGTAAGTGACGTACAACTCTCATTCTTTCGTGGCGCCGCTCTTATGGCTCCGAAGGTCTCTGCCGAGTTGTTGATTCCGTTCGAATATCTGACCGCCGGCAATACTGATAAGGCAATCGAAGGTTACCGCCAAATCAGGAAAGAACAGCCCGACAACGCCGCAGTCAGCGAGGACCGTTTGAACGGATTAGGTTACGGTTTTGTGCGCGCGAAGAAACTGCCGGAAGCAATCGTGGTGTTCAAGCTCAACGTCGAGTTCTATCCGAACTCCTGGAATGTTTACGACAGTCTCGCCGAGGCTTACATGCAGAGCGGTGAAAAAGAACTCGCGATTGCGAACTACAAGAAGTCGCTGGAGCTGAATCCGGGAAACACGAACGCGACGCAGATGTTGAAGAAGTTGAACGGCGGCAGCCAATGATTCGAAATCCCACCTACCACGCGGCCACCACGGTGGCGCCGACGGTTGAGGAACACTTCGCCCGCCACATGGCCGAGGCGCAGAGGCGCGGCGAAGACGGACTCGCGCCGAAACCCGACGCGCAAGCAATCGCGGCGATCATCGACGCCACCTTCTGGGCCAGCTTTCGGCCGGAAGAGGGCCGCTTTCCGAAGATCTCGCTGGCTTATCTTTCTCCTGAACAAGCGGGCCAGCCGCTGATGTTTGAGCGTCCCTTACCGTTGACGGCCGGCGTCCTCACCAAACTCGCACCCGCGGTGGAGCGTCCTGAGATTCATCTCGGCGTTTGGATGTTCGATAACGAGCTGCGGGTCTGGGGCGCGACGCGCACGATTCCGAGTCTCTGTTTCGTCATCGAAGACGTCGAACCAGGCTTGCTGGTGGTCAAGCATCGCCGCTTCGACGGTTTTGGCAAATATGCAAACGTCGCCGTGCTCAAAGGCGAGCAGGTAAAGATCATCGATGAAAAAGGCACGAGCCTGCCTGACTGCCCTTCCCTGTTGCGCGCGCTGCTGGCGTTCACCGACGCAGCTACGAACGGGCCACATCATTCGCTGAACATTCTGGTCCAACTCGCGGCGTCGATGCGGGCGCACGGTCACGGCGGTAGTCTGCTGGTTGTGCCTACCGGAAGTGATAGCTGGCGCCACACAATCGCGCAGCCAATCGTCTACTCAGTCACGCCAGCGTTCTCTGCGCTCTCTGAGTTGCTGCGTCAGAAGGTGGAAGCGAAAGATCGCCGTGAGTGGGTGAGTGCGTTGCGCCGCGCGGTTGATACGATTGGCGGACTCACAGCGGTCGATGGCGCAACGGTAATCAACGAACAATACGAAGTGCTCGCGTTCGGCGCGAAGATCAGACGTCCGGAAGGAACGCCGCCGGTGGACAAGTGGGTGATTACCGAGCCAGTCGTCGGCAATGTCGGGGTCGTGG
>DASXRE010000220.1:0-13284 GCA_036506775.1 Pyrinomonadaceae bacterium
TTGTCAATAGCAAGCCCCAAGATATTGTCAGAGCTAGTCACTCTTCTACTATTAGTTGCGCTGAAACCTCTCGGGAGAGACTCCAACCCAAACAGCGTTTTTGTTGCAGGGGATAAGCCTACTGTAACGCGACACTCCCAGCAGGTGACGGGTGCAGCCAGGGAGCGGTGCTTACTGAGTTATTCGATTGATAGTGCAATGCGGCTTTTACACCACTTTGGGGTCTGGCGCAAGTAAAATTCCCCTACAGATTCGTCACGATGGTGTTTTATCCGTGTCTTTCGTCAGAGCAGTCTGCGGCGAGTTTAGACCAGGCGCTGCCGAGCTCTCCTCGTTATCGGCGTCTCCCCAGAAGTCCGAGGTGGCTCCGTAGATGTCATCGGTGGGATAAAGACCGTCGTCAGAATAATCAAAGCCTTCGTCAGCCTTCATTTTTTTAGTGGTCCTGTTCAAATAAATACTCAAGGTCGTCATGATAACAATCGAGATACTATCTCAACCCACAGTATGCAGCGCTTCCGAACTTCGTCATGCCATTCGAAGGGCCGTCCGGGCGAAGCGCTGAGTGTACCCCAGCCAGCCTTGTCCAGCTCCGTGATTGTGTCAATATTCAAAGTGCCAAGCAACCTGTCCTCCGAGGGATCGATTCTGCCATTAACCGAACTGGAGAGATCGAAGAGCGGCAGACTCGCCGCAGCTTTTCGCTCAACAGGGATCCTGGCACGCTCGTTTTCAGACAAGCCCATCGCGTCGTTGGTGAGATCTGCAACGTAGGCCTTACGTCTCGACAACGCGCGGCCACTCCATCCTGAGGTTAAGGCTATTTCCAGATCCGCATCCGGCTCGCCGGTCATTCCATACTGATAGGCCACCATCTGCGTGTCGCTGCCGGAGGGCAGCATGATGTAGCATCTGACTGACGCTGCCGATGTGTTTACTTCAAAGTCATTCGCGATAGATGCCAGCAGACCTTCGATGGTATCGGGACGGACCGAACGTTGGGCCCGAATTTGAGTGAGCCGATCTCCGCCGCGTTTGAACCAGTGATTGACATCGTTCTCAAAGTAATGAGTGGCGGCGGCGTAGCCCGCGCCAAATAGTTCTCGTTGTTCATCCGCGGAAAGCGAGAACTTCAAAGTATCGATGCCCTTTGGCACCATCACCGGGATGTAATGCAACCCGGTAATCAATCCTTGCAGCAGCTTGTCGCTTGACTCCATGATCGTCATCAACATGTCTTCGGAAAACTTGAACAGCTTGTAATCAGCGTTCGTCTTCTCCCTTCCCGGCACGATCAGATCAAACGCGAGCACTGGAAGATTCGTTGACCTGCGTTCGCGCTCAAACAAAAAGACCGGCAAGTTGCTACAAATACCTCCATCACTCAGGTAGTTGTCGTGCATTCTCACTGGCGTAAACACAAAGGGGTAACTCATCGACGCGCGCACCGCTGTCATAACTGAGATATCCGATTCGTGACTGTTGTTGAATCTCGAGAAGGTCAAAGAGCGGCGTGCCACGACGTCAGCAGCGACCACCTTCAGAAGTTTTCCGCCGGCATTGTCCAGGTCAGAAAATTTAAAGTTTTCGGCAATGCGAGGATACTGATCCTTCACTTTCTTGTTCAGGAAGTTCTCGAGGTTTGCTGCTTTGTACAATCCGACTTCAGAATATAACCGTTTTATGAGAGACCTTTGCCAGACGAGCTTCCAACCGATCCGCGCCGGCTTGAACCAACCACCGCTGAAAAAGAGCTGAGCGATTCTCTTCAGTTCTTCGAGTTCGCGGCCGCCGTCATCGAGAAAGGTCGCAAAGCTCTGGTCACGCATCAGATCACGAATCTGTGAACCTGTATATCCGACCGCTCCGAGCAAAGCGACAATACTCCCAGCCGAAGTCCCGCCGTACCCAACGAATTCAATTCCCTTATCTTCAGCGGCCGCGAGGCAACCGGCTAAAGCAACGCCTTTCACTCCACCGCCTGCGAGGATCGCATATGCTTTCATGGTTTCATCTGTTTCGTTAATCGCTGTCGGAAGCTCAGGCAGTTTGCAAGGTACAAGCTTCCGGTAGGTCTAACGGACGTAGAGCGCGCGGAGGATATTGAACCAACGCCGTTGCTGTCAAGGAATCACGTTGACAGGGTGGGGGTCCCGGTTTGTGGGGGCAGCACTCCGTGCCTTCCCCTCTTAACGCCGCAAACGGGATAGCCACAGAGTGCCACCCCTACAAATCAGGACACGACAAAAGCGGTGACAAGTCTTCGCGCACAAAACCCATCTCGCAGTACAATACTCACGCTTCTCTCCCGCTTGCAAAAGCATCGAACTACTGTTAAACCTCCCCCAACGGAATGCCCTCAAGGAGAAGTATCATGAGAAAAACATTTCGACTCCTGCTCGCACTGACGTTGGTCCTGTCGGCCGCTGCGCCGTTGCTGGCCGACACCATTCGTCTTAAAGACGGCAGCGTCATCCGCGGTCAGGTGATCGGCTTTAAGGACCAGCAGTTCACCATTCTGATCGGCGGCAACGCCAAAGGACGACGCGGGCAAACGACTGTCTATGTTGAAGACGTCGACTCCATCGAGTTCGATTCCACCAACACGAGCAACGTCACCAACACTGATGAGATGACCGCGCAAAACAACCCTCCCGCCATGCGGCCGCCCACGAATCAGAACAACCAGTCCGACGCCATAAATTCAGGTCCGCGATCCATTGATCCACAGCCGGCCTCGTCTGCGCCGTCGACGTTCTTTACGATCAAGGTCGGCGTGCGGGCTGACAATGCCAACAACGGTTGGACAAACAGTGGCCTGGTCGTAAGAAAAGGACAACGCTTGCGTATCAGTGCGTCGGGTCGCGTCTCGCTTGGTCGCGGTCGCTTTTCGACGCCAGCAGGCCTGGCGACCATTAACGATGCAGAGAAGTTGATGCGCAACGAGCCGACGGGCGCCCTGATTGCCGTCATCGGCGACGACAACGACGACTTCATTCTTATCGGGCCGCGCCGCGAGTTTGTCGCGCAACGCGATGGCGTGCTGTTTCTCGGAGTGAACGAGGGCGACCTGGCCGACAATACCGGCAGTTACGACATCGTTATCGAGGCCGAAGCTCTCGGCCGTTAGGTAGTAAACTCCGGTCACGGCCAGCGCATCAGAACCGACTGAACACCTTTTCGGGAATGCAGGCGGCTCGCCTGCAGGTAAGCGCAAAGGACGCGACAAGTGATGTGCGGGCGAGCGATCCGCAATCCATGAAAGTTCTTCGCTTGTCCTTTGGAGTGGAAACTATGAGATTCAATCGATTGTACGCGTTTTTTGCGGTCTCTCTCTCAGTCTTGCTGGTTGCCGGGATGTGCATCCCAGGCTTTTCGCAGTCGCGCCGCCAGCCGCCCACCTCAAACGAGAAGAAGAACAAACGTCCGGGCGAGGGGCAGAAAGAAGGCGACAAGCAGGAGCCACTCCCGCCGGACATCGTTCCGGCCAAGCCCCAGGACATCGAAAAAGTCTCTATCTCCACCAACATTGTTAACATCGACGCTGTTGTTTATCACAAGAAAAGCGGACAGATCGTCACCGGCCTGAAGCAAGGCAACTTCGCGATCTTCGCGGATGGTCAGCAACAAACAATTACAAACTTCTCAACGCCCGAAGCGCCTATCACGGTCGCGCTCGTGGTCGAGTACAGCAAATGGTCGGAAGAGTTTGGACTCTACGGCAACCGCGGTTACGAGCCCGGCACATATGAAGTGATTCGCCCGACGGCGATGTTTCTTTCGCAATTCATCAAGCCACCGAACGATTACGCCTCAGTCGTCGCTTTCGACATACGCCCAACGCCGTTAACTGATTTCACGAACGATCCGTCACGTCTGAGCGCGGTAGTCAACCTGTTGTTGCGAAACTCGCCTGCGTTCCGCGAAACCAACCTGTTCGACGCTTTAAAGTTTGTGTTGGTCGGCGGCCGCGGTGATTCAGTCGTACTCGAAGAATCGAAGAGTGAGAAATCCGATTACTCAGGCCTCGTATCAGTACAGGGACGACGCCGCGCAGTGCTTTTGATCGCCTCGGGCATCGACACGTTCAGCAAGATCAACTACGGCGATGCTCGTAAAGTGCTACAGAATTCAGGCGTGCCCGTTTACATCATCGGCACTGCCAACCTGTTCAAGAAGATTTACGGCGACTCGTTGCCGGCAACCGACAGCATGTTGGGCATGCCCGGCCGCATGAGCTGGCTCCAGGCCGACAACACGCTGCAAACGTTCGCGAAGGAAACGGGTGGCGCTTATTTTCCGGTGACGTTTGAAGGCGAGTTGCCGAAGGTGCTCGGCAGCATCAACGCACTGCTTCGCAGTCAGTACAGTCTCGCGTTCAATCCGGGCAACGTGCCAGACGGCAAGCAGCACAAGTTGAAGGTGAGTGTCGACGTAAACGGCGACGGCACGTTCGACGATAAGGAGTATGTAGTGCAAGCGCGGCAGTTTTACATCTCGCCCAAGCCGGAAACTGCGAAGCAGTAGCAGCGGGCCGGGGCAGCTCCTGCCGTTGATTTCTAAAAACCGTAAATCCGCAGCCGAAACTCGTCGTTGAATGCGACGATTTCGGCTTTGCGATTTGCGAACCTTTTCGCCTCACGTAACAACGCCGGCAGTCCCCGCAAACTGAGCGGCAAACCGTAAGCAGGGCTCGTTAAGACCGACGCCAACTGCGGATTCAACTGCTGCGGCATGCCATAACGAATCGCCTTTTGGGCCACCGGCGAAAAGCCCACACTCCGCCGTGGATTCACAAACTCCAGCGAGTGATCGAACACATGTAGACGGCTCGGCAGATCTCGTAATGCAAGATCGCGATGGGCCAACATGTTGGTAACAGCTTCAGTGACGACGCCACGATGATAATTCGCGCGCGCGGGTACAGGCGACTCCTCGTTAGCGGGTTCCGCAGCAGTTCGCGGACGAGAATCGCGCAAGTCGCAGTAGCGTGTTAGAAAGCGAGTCAATCCTTCGTAAACGTTCAGCAAGTTGCCGCTGATCTTTACTCGTTCGATGACCGGCGACTGCGGTGAATCACCAGAAAAACGCGTCGCAGTGACGGCCGCGCGCGGCAACAACTCACTGACGCGCTCGTCACGTCCAAACAACAACAAGCCGGCAACAGTCGGCACGACTTCTGCCCCGTCCGAGGTCGCCAGCAACAGATCGCGTTCGAGGACTTCGCTCGTCGGATAATCAACTACCGCCGACTCTTCAAACGCGCCACCTTCGAACGCACGCAAATAAGTCCAAAGGTGCGCTTCGTCGATGTCAGCGATGGTGGCGCCGAGCGCGGGCACGCTTTCGTAACGAAGCGGCCGCGCTTCATCCAGCAACGCAGAGATCTCTTCGCGCGAGGCCTCGCGCTTCTCTGCTCCGATACGCAGGTAAAAACGGCCGTCTCGTGTTCGATATGGACGTCGTTTGCTCTCGATGTCGAGTGCGACGATGCGCCGGCCGTTGTCCAGCGCGATGCGATCGATAAACGGAACGAGCGGCGGGTGAATCTCTTCTCGACAGATCCTCACGAGGTCGTCCTGAACTCGCTCTGGATCATCAACGCCTTCCACTCGCAACTGATCGTTCACGCCAAACACGATCACGCCACCGCCCGTGTTTGCGAGCGCTACGATCTCCTGCGCGATCTTTTCAGTGTTCGAGAGTTTTACCTTGAGTTCGAGAAACGTGTCTTCGCCGCCGCGAATCAAACGAAGCAGTTCCGTTCTCGAAGTTTGTGGCGCGGGAGTGGAAAGGATGTATTCCTGAAAGGAACGCTCCGTGGTGGGTTCGTGTCGCTGATTGCTGCGAAATCTTCTGCGAGCCATTTGTGTCTTGACGGGGCTCTAACCCGCCCGGACGCTGCGAGGCGTCACTGGATTCTTTACGCTATTCAATACTCGGCGGCGAGTGTAGCACAACTATTCGTCGGTTGGCTCTCGCACCGCCTCCAGGATGTCGATCTCACGTCGGGCCAACGTGCGGCCGTGGAAGTTGATCGCGAGTGCGTAGATACCGATAGCGACCAGCGTCAACAATGCCAGCGTCAGGTATTCGATGAGTAAACTTCTCGTGAAGTAGCCCGCGAGCGTGGCAGACAACGGAGCAATGCCGAGCACGAAGACAATCGGGATCAAAAGTAGTCCCGCCACACCTGACACGTTCATTCGTTTGCCGAAGACCATTCGTTTCGGAAAACGAATGGAAAGCCAGTTACCAATGGTCGACATGATCGCCGCAAACGTGATGAAGCTGAGCCCGAGAAACAGCAAGATTTCCGGCGTCATGTCCTGAAAGACGATCGTGTTGAGCGTCAGCAGAATCGTGGCGAACACGAGCGCGATCGTGGTAAACGCGATGTTTTTGCCGAGCAGGATTTTGCGTCGATCAATTGGGGAAAGAATCAGTGTTCGCATCCCGCCTTCGTCAAACGCAAAGGCATTGCACGTGAGTCCGGCAAGAACGAGAAAGACGTAGACCACACCGCCGGTCGCCAGCAGTCCCGAGCCGTAGGTCATGAAATCGTGCCCTGCGTTTGGACCCCGCCGCAGGCCGCTCTGCATCCGTTGTGAATTGATAAAGCGAACGGCGATGAGTATCAGCGGCATTAGCGCCATCATCCGCATCTGGGCGTTGCGTGTCGCGTAGCGCAACTCCTTCTCGATCACCGCCGAAAGATCTGCGGACAACAATGGCCACTTCCAACCAGCATACTGCGGCAGATCCGTGCGCGCTTCGACTTCCGCTTTACGTTTGCGGCGTCCTTCGACTCCGAGCGCTGCGCGCCGCGCGATTACATAGGTTCCGACTATCAAAGCGACCGCGTACGCGCTGAGCGTTGCAAATGCCAATACGTAAGACAGGCTGTTCTCGGGAGAGGTTGCGATGAGCAGTGATGCGGCTGCGCCTGGCGGTGTCCAGCGCAATGAACGTATCGACTCCGCGTGACGAAACAGAATTGGCGCGATCTGTCCAGCGAGGGCGCCGCCCAAACCCGCCACTGCTCCAATCATCGCGACAATCGTTTCACCACGCGCGCGTTTGCGTCGCAACAACAAGCCCATGACTGTCGAAAGCCACTTCGACAGCGATACTCCAAACAACACGATCGGTATCGTAGCTAACAAGGCAGGCACGAGATAGCCGGTTCCCAGTCCAGCGCCAATTGCGACTGCGAAAATCGCCGGCACGGCGATGACTGAGTGCAACGTTGTCAGTTCGCTGATGAAGTCGACGGCAAACAACTTGCGCAACGTGATCGGGTACATCAGCAGTTTGCCGGCGTCGAATTGTTTGCTGCTGCCAAGGCTCAACGGCAGCGTGGCCCACATCAAATACAGGAAGCCAAAGATTGAGAAGAAGATGAACTCCGCGCTCGCCGCGGCCGAGACTTCCGGCGATGAACCGCGGAACAGGTGGGCCAGCGTCTCAGGCTGGCTGATAACGTAAGCCACAATGCCAAGCACTACGGCGACTGCCAGCGAAAACCCAAGGGCCACCAGCATCCCCAGCACGGAGGCAATCTTGTTGACGACCGCTTTCGATGAACGAAGCGAGTTGCGCAGCAGGCGCCACTTGAGCCAGATAAGCGTGAGAAGTTGGGACATACGTTTTGCTGTTTGCTCTTTGCTTTATGGGACCGTGCAGTTTAGTTGTCAACATGTTAGTTTGACCCGGCGGTGATGCAGTTTGAACTTGTTCCACAGGACGTCTCCTTGGAGTGCGGCGACTCGTCGCCGCTTTTGCTTACGCTTCCAGACCAAAGCGGTGACAAGTCCCCGCACTCCAAGGAGGTCTAACTGCATCACTACCGCTTGACCCACTGACCAGCGGACGAAGTACAAAGACCAAAGTACAAAGAACCGAAGATGATTCAAAACGCCTACGTGGGAATGGGCTCGAATCTTGGCGACCGCGCCGGCCACCTGTTGCTCGCCGTGCGGGGCATGTTCGACGCGGGTCTGGACGTGATTCGTCTGTCGAGCGTCTACGAAACAGAACCGGTCGAAAACGAAAGCCAGCCACCGTTTCTCAACATGGTGGCCGAACTGCGCGGCTCAACGCTACCGGCGCCCGAACAGTTACTCGCGCGCCTGCTGCGCATCGAATACGCCCTGGGTCGCACTCGCGAAGTGCCGCTGGGTCCCCGCACGATCGATCTGGACTTATTGATCTTTAAAGACGAACAGCTAAACACAGAATTCCTCACACTGCCTCATCCGCGGCTCCACTTGCGCCGCTTCGTGCTCGTCCCACTGAACGAACTCGTGCCACGCCTGATTCATCCGACCCTTGGCAAATCGATCGGCGAACTCCTGGCTAAAACCTCCGATAATTCGGAAGTGACCCGTTGGCGGCCTTAATCGTGCCTTTTCCCGTTTTGTGGTTTGCCGTTATAATGGCCGCACAAACATGCCTTATCTAAAGCCTGAACGTCCGGAAAAGGTAAGTGCCCCGTCGTTGAAATCGAGCAAACAACGAGGCGAACGTCTTGTTTGTCTGACCGCTTATGATTATCCGACCGCGCGCCTTGTTGATGAAGCAGGTATCGACGTCATACTGGTTGGCGATAGCCTGGGAAACGTGGTTCTGGGTTACGGCAACACCGTGCCGGTCACGCTCGACGAGATTTTGATTCATCTGAAGGCGGTCCGCCGCGCCGTGCAACGCGCGCTGCTGGTTGCTGACATGCCGTACGGCACCTTTCACACCGGCGAAGACGACGCTGTCAGGAATGCGCTGCGCCTCGTGAAAGAAGGCGGTGCGGAAGCGATCAAACTCGAAGGCGGACACAAGCGCGTTCAGTTGGTGAAGCGATTGGTCGATGAAGAGATTAGCGTGATGGGCCACATCGGCCTGACGCCGCAGTCGATCAACCAGCTCGGCGCCTATCGGGTTCAAGGCAAGACCCCCAAAACAGCTCAGCAGTTAATCGAGGATGCGAAGGCGTTGGAAGATGCGGGCGCTTTTGCGGTGGTACTCGAAGTCGTGCCACGCGAGATCGCAAAGGTCATCACTGAGAGTATCAGTATTCCGACGATTGGCATTGGCGCCGGTGCAGATTGCGACATTCAGGTGCTGGTCCTGCACGACATGCTTGGCCTGTCTTTTGGCAAGCAGGCCCGTTTCGTACGACCATACGCCAACCTGCGCGAAGTGATCACAGATGCGGTAAGCAAATATGCGGACGACGTGAGAAACGGCACCTATCCGTCTGTGACAGAATCGTACGCTTTGCCCGCTGAGACTGCCGAAGCACTCGAGCTGGAAAACCCCACGAGAGACTCAAAGGCCGAGAAGTCCTAATCCGTCCTCAAAGACTATGGAGATCATCAACCGCCGTCAGCGCATGAGTTCCGTCGCGCGCAAAATCCGCCGTGAACAGGATCGCACTGTCGGCCTGGTTCCAACGATGGGCGCACTGCACGAAGGTCACTTGAGTCTGGTGCGCGAAGCGAGACGCATGTGCGACATAGTCGTCGTCTCGGTTTTCGTCAATCCGACCCAGTTTGGTCCAGGTGAGGATTTCGAGCATTACCCGCGCGATCTGACGAAGGATACAGCGCTGCTGACTGACTACAACGTCGATTACATCTTCGCGCCGCCCATCGAGGAGATTTACCCGAAGGGTTTTTCGACCTATGTCAATGTCGAAGGACTTTCGGAACAGCTCGAAGGTGCTTCGCGGCCGGGGCACTTTCGTGGCGTCGCCACGGTCGTCACGATCTTATTGAACACCGTGCGTCCTGACTTTGCTTTCTTTGGTCAAAAGGATGCGCAGCAGGCACTCGTGATCAAGCGGCTCGTCAAGGATCTCGCTTTTGATACGGAAATCGTCCTGCTGCCGATCGTGCGTGAGGATTCGGGCCTGGCAATCTCGTCGCGCAATCTTTATCTATCGCCGGACGAGCAGGCGTTCGCGGCTGTTATTCATCGCGCGTTGGTCCAGGCGAAGAGCACGTTCAAGGAAGGCGAACGCAGTGCAAGCAGAATTACGGACGTGGTTCGATCGACGATCGCATCTGAACCACGTGCACGTCTCGATTACGTGAGCGTTAGCGACGCTGAAACTCTGGAGCCCGTCGAACGAATTGACGAACGGCCGACGCTGATCGCCGTCGCCGCCTACATTGGCAAAACGCGCCTGATCGACAACACCATCGTGAATAAGTTAAAAAAGAAAGACGCCGCACGCAGCAGTAATTCTCGATGAACAGCAAGAGACAGATACGCTTCCGTCTTAACGGCGAAGACACCGAAGTAGCTTTTGCGCCGCACAAGACGTTACTCGAAGTGTTGCGTGAAGATCTGAATCTCACCGGCACGAAGCACGGCTGTGAGCTCGGCGAGTGTGGCACGTGTGCGCTGCTGGTTGACGGCCGCTCCGTACTCTCGTGTCTGATGCTCGGGCTGGAAGCTGAAGGTCGTGAAGTGAAGACGATTGAAGGAATGGCGAATGGCGCGGAGCTCCACCCGTTACAGCAAACGTTCGCAGACTTGGGCGCCGCACAATGTGGTTACTGTTCGCCGGGATTCCTGCTTGTAGCTGAAGAGTTGTTGCAGAAGTCACCGAATCCGTCGCGCGCGGAAATTCAGGAAGCGCTTTCCGGCAATCTCTGTCGCTGCACGGGCTACATTAAGATCTACGAGGCAGTGGAGCTTGCCGCCGCGCGTATGCGTGGCGAGGCTTATGAACTGCCGAAGGAAAGTGTCTACGGTCTAGAGTAACCTCTGTGTCTCTGTGCCGCTGTGGTTTTGGTAGTACCACAGAGACACAGAGAGCAGTCAATGATGTCAAATAACGCTTCAAACAACGACCGATTGAATGTGGTCGGTAAACCTTTTCGCAAGGTCGATGCGCGAGCAAAGTGTGTCGGCCAGACGAAGTTTGCTGACGACATCGTGCTGCCGCGCATGTTGTTCTGCAGGATGCTGCGATCGCATGTGCCGCACGCGCTGATCAAAAGCATCGACGTCTCGAAAGCGCTGGCAGTGCCCGGCGTTTTGGCTGTCATCACTGGAAAAGATCTGCCAATTCCCTACGGCATCCTGCCTGTCAGTCAGGATGAGCACGCGCTCTGCATCGACAAAGTGCGCTTCGTCGGCGATCCAGTGGCGGCTGTGGCGGCCATCGATGAAGACGCCGCGTTCGACGCGATGAACCTGATCGAGGTCGAGTATGAACCACTCAATACGATCTCGAGTATCGAAGAAGCAGTGCTGATCGATGAACCGCGCATTCACGAATACGGCGACAGCGGCAATGTTCACAAGAAAGTCTCGCTCGAGTTTGGCAACGTTGAGGAAGGATTTGCGGAAGCAGATTTAGTGCGTGAGGACGTGTTCTTTTATGAAGGCAATACGCACCTGCCGATGGAGCAGCACGCCGCTGTGGCCCAGTTCGACGCCGATCAAAAGCTGACCCTCTGGAGTTCAACGCAGACGCCACACTACGTTCACCGCGCCCTCGCGAAAGTTCTGGAAATGCCTGCGAGCCACATCCGCGTGATTGCGACGCCTAACGGTGGCGGATTTGGCGGCAAAAGCGATCCGTTCAATCACGAAGTCGCGGTTTGCAAGCTGGCGATGATCACCGGACGCCCGGTGAAAGTCACGTTGACGCGTGAAGAAGTTTTCTACTGTCATCGCGGACGTCATCCCGTATTGATGAAGGTCAAGACGGGTGTGAAGAACGACGGCGCGATCACCGCGATGCACTTCCAGTCGTTTCTCGATGGCGGTGCTTATGGAAGCTACGGCGTAGCGAGCACGTTCTACACCGGTGCGTTGCAAACCGTCACGTATGAAGTGCCGCGCTACAAGTTTCAGGGACTGCGCGCTTTCACGAACAAGCCGCCATGCGGTCCAAAACGCGGACACGGCACGCCGCAGCCGCGTTACGCCCTGGAAGTTCATCTCGACAAGATCGCTGAACAACTGCGAATTGATCCGGTCGAGATCCGGCGCCAGCATCTTGTCGCGCCAAACTCGGTAACAGCCAACTATCTGCGCATCGGCAGCATGGGCCTCGGCAAGTGCATCGACAAGGTCGTCGAAGGCTCCGACTGGAAGAATCGTTTTGCGGGTTGGGATCCGGCGAACCGCAAGCTGCCGTTTGGCAAAGGCATTGGCATCGCTTGCAGCTCGTATATCTGCGGCGCGGGTTTGCCGATCTACTGGAATAACATGCCGCAGTCGGGCGTGCAGCTTCGACTCGATCGCCAGGGCGGCGTTTGCGTGATGTGCGGTTCGACGGATATCGGACAGGGTTCGGATTCCATCCTCGCCTATATCGTCGCCGAGATTCTGGGGATCGATCCGTTCGACATTCGCGTGGTTACGGCGGACACGGATCTGACGCCGGTCGATCTTGGCAGTTATTCGAGTCGCGTGACGTTGATGACCGGAAACGCCGCGATTCAGGCGGCGGAACGCGCGCGCGAACTGCTGGTGATGGCGGTCGCGGAAAAACTCGGCCTGCCGATTGAGAACCTGTCGCTGGCCGAACGGCGTGTGTTCGACGTGGAGAATCCGCAAGTTGGCGTTTCATTTGCCGACGCGGTCGTGTTGGCGGAGTCGAAGTTTGGGACCATTGGCACGGTTGGTTCGTACAAGCCGCCACACTCGCCGGGCAAGTACAAAGGTTCCGGTGTTGGACCATCGCCGGCATACAGTTACTCCGCGGCCGTGGCTGAAGTTGATGTGAATCCCGATACGGGGATTGTCGTAGTCGAGCGCGTCTGGATCGCACACGACATCGGCCGATCGATCAATCCGATGCTGGTGATGGGCCAGGTTGAAGGCAGTGTCTACATGGGTCTCGGTGAGATCCTGATGGAGGAGATGACGTATCGTACGAACCGAAACGTCGTGCACAAGTTCCCGTCGTTGCTGGAGTACAAGAGTCCGACGACGATGGAGATGTGCGACGTGAAGACGTATCTGATCGAGGATCCGGATCCGAATGGCCCGTACGGTGCGAAGGAAGTCGGACAGGGACCGCTGTTGCCCGTGCCGCCGGCGGTGGCGAACGCGGTCTACAATGCCGTTGGTGTTCGCATCGACGAAGTTCCGATCACGCCGGAGAAGGTGATGCGTGCGTTGAAGGATAAAGCGCGCGGTCGCGATCCTCGCTATGGCCCCGCCGGCGTCCCGGCGGTCGCCTGGCCCGACCCGCTGCGTGTCCTGACACCTGCCGAGGGCGGCGACGGCACCGAAATGCCGCGGGTAGCGGTGCATTCTTGA
>DASXRE010000221.1:0-3480 GCA_036506775.1 Pyrinomonadaceae bacterium
TACGGTGGTCCACTCACCACGCTCCAGGACATTCACGGCCGGCTCGCCTACCAGATTCTGTATCAGCGCGACAAGGCGTTGCCCTATTCGCAAAACCAGATCGTTCAGGAAGCCACCAAGATTCCGCAGAAGGCGTTTGAAGCGTACGTGAAAGCGGTGCAGTTGAACCTGCGCGACGAGTTGCGTGCAAACTATCTGAAGAACGCGTTGCACTACTACGCCGAGGCCCTGGGCGGCGCCGTGTATCCGCAAGCAGCGTTTGAACTGGGCCGTGGTTACATGAGTCTCGGTAACTGGAAAGAAGCGACCGAATACTTTTCCAGGTTGCAGAAGAAGGAACCGCACTACGCTGAAGCGGCGTTCTACGCGAGTCTCGGCTACGCGAAGAGAGGTGACTACGGACGCGCCCTGGCGACAGTAGTTCCGCTTTCCAGCGACCTGCCGCTGATCGGTGTTTACAACAATGCGGGCGCGGTCGCCGCGCAGGCCGCACGCGAAAACAAGAACGAGGCGGAACGAGCACGGCTGCTGGCGCAGGCCACGGACTTTTTGAAGAGCGCCTCGGAGTCGGCGCCCAACGACCAGATGGTCAACTTCAATTACGGCTACGCGCTGTTTTTGAGCGGCAAATACGCCGACGCCGCGGATCGCCTTCGTCCGGTAATTACTGCCGACCAGCGTGACGGGCAGGCCTATTTTCTGTTTGCCAAGTCGCTGGCAAAGATCGGTAAGACCGAAGCGGCTGCGGCGGCTGATGATCAGGCGAGACGTTATCTGCAGAGTGCTTACGCAAAGTGGGAGACTGAATGGCAAAAATCCCAAACTACCAGCGGCGTGACGCTGCGCATGCGCGACGTGCTGAATCGCGAGGAGGTTTTCAGTCTGAATCGCGAAAGGCACCTGACTGCGGAAGCTAATTCACCGAGTTCAGCTACGCAGGACCTGCTGATCAAGGCGCGAGATCTCTATCAGGCCGGACGCGACGATGAAGCACTGCCTGAGCTTCATCGCGTGGTGATGATCGAACCCACCAATGCCGAAGCCTATCTGCTGAGCGGCCGGATCAACCTGCGGCGCAGCGATCAGGAAGCGGCGATTGCGGCGCTGAAGACGGCAATCTTCTGGGACCCCAAACTGATCGACGCGCACATTCTGTTGGGCAAGATCTTTTTGGAACGTGGCGACCGCGGCGAGGCGAGGAAGTACGCGTTGAGCGCCATCAATATCGATCCCAACAACCAGGAAGCTATCGCCTTGCAGCGCCAGGTGACGATGGGCGGCAACTGAAGCCGCAAAGAGGTACAAGAAGCACAAGAATGGTGTACTTGAGGTTGGTCAGAGAGTTCGTCAGGTCGAGAAACAGAAAGCGGTATCCGAGCCTTCCCGGAGTTTCTTCAGTTGCTGTGGTCCACACGGATCTTAGCCCACATGGTTCAGTACTCGCTGGCGGAGAGTTGTGGCGCGCGGAGACCTTGCACGGCAATTCGATCCCGCAACAACAGACCGTGACCATCGTCGGCTTTCGCAATCATCTTTTACTCGTCGACGAGCGATCGTAGGTAGTTCGTGGCACAGTGTGTGCTCAAGGGATAACCGGCACGACACGGAATAAACGAAAAACGTTGACCGTGCCCCCGCCGCCAACACCCCCTGAGCGCCGCCTGCCGCTGCGCCAGCTACCTTCCGAGCGATCCTTCAGTGCTTTCCCCCCAAAACGCGGACCCGGTCAGAAATGACTGGGTCTTCCCGCATTTTAAGGCCTGTTCGCCATTCGCAAGTCATCGACGGTGTCATTGTCAGTAGACGAAATTTGTCACTCTGACGGTGACGATTTCTGTCTTTTTGAGTCAAATTCCGGCGTTTTGACTTCTCGCATTCACGATGAACGCAACCTGCGAAAAATATTTTTTCATCTCGCTTTGATAAACTTCACGCCGTGCAGTTACCAAAGCGAGTCGAGTGGGCCGCAGCCGCGGCCACGGCAATACTCCTCATACTTTCATTTCCCGACTTCGAGTTCTCTTCTCTCGCGTGGCTTGCTCTCGTGCCACTCATGCTCGTAGTGGCGCAACGCCCGTCTCCGGTGACGGCCTTCATTCTCGGTTGGTTCGCGGGGACGGTTTTCTTTTACGGCTCGTGCTACTGGCTCACCTATTCGATGATCCACTACGGTGGACTGCCAACAGTCGTCGCTTACCTTCTCTTGATTCCCGGCGCCGTCGTGGTAGGCCTCTTTCCGGGACTCTTTGCGGCCGTGCTCGCGGTGGTTGTCAGGCGTTGGGGACCTTGGACCGTGCTGTGTGCGCCTGCGATGTGGACCGCGTTTGAGTGGGCCAGACTCGGCGTTACTGGACAGCTCTGGAACGCGCTCGGTTATTCACTCGCGTATCAGCGCATTCTGATTCAATCGGCGAACTGGGGCGGAGTTTACGCCGTCAGTTTTCTCATCGTTACGATCAATGCCACCATCGCGCTGGGGCTGTTGAAACGAACCTGGTGGACGGTACTTGCCGCGGTAGTGATCACAGTCGTCGTGGCGGTGGTGATTCTCGGCTCGCCATTCACGCGGACCGCCCGCCCGATCTCCTCCGACGAAGTACATTCTTCAGTCGATGTGATCGCACTACAGCCAAATGTGCCGATGACGCTGGAGAAGAGTCCTGAAGAACTAAATGCTCTGCGCGAACGCCACCTCGCGCTTAGCAAGAGAGGGTTGGCAAGTCCTCCTCTCAACGAACCCTATCCGCGACTTGTCATTTGGCCGGAGTCGCCAATGAACTTCACCTACGCCTCTGACAAAACGTTTCAGGACTGGGTCGCGAAGTTTGCGCGAGAAAACCACACGTCGCTGATCTTGAACTCACTCGAACCAGCCGGACCAAACGCCTACTACAATTCAGCGCTGCTCATAAATGAAGACGGTCGCATGATCGCTCAGTATGATAAGATTCGCCTGATGCCGTTTGGCGAATATGTGCCGCTCCCACACTGGTTGCCGGGAGCTTCTTTGATAACTGCACTCGTCGGCGAGTTCACTCCGGGCGACAAGTACACGCTGATGCCGGTTAACGAACATCGTGTTGGTGTTTTTATCTGCATCGAGTCGGCGTACCCGTGGATCGCACGCCGGATGGCCAGCGAAGGCGCGGATGTTCTGATCAACATCTCGAACGATGGCTATCTGGGACCAACGGCGGTGATGCGTCAGCACCTGGCCAACGCGATCTTTAGGGCAGTGGAAAATGGACGTCCGGTTCTGCGCGTCACAAACTCGGGAGTGTCAGCCGAGATCGATGACGACGGCACGGTCCGGGACCAGACGGTCCCGTTTCAGGAAGACGTTCGGCACTGGTGGCTCGGTACACCATCGATCGAGAGCACGTTCTACACGCGGCACGGCGACCTGTTCGTTCATATTTGCGCCGCTATTACCGTAATCATGTTTGCAGCGGCTTTGTTCAGCCGCAGAAGGAGTTTGAG
>DASXRE010000222.1:0-27016 GCA_036506775.1 Pyrinomonadaceae bacterium
CATCTGCGCGCAGTTCGCCACTGAGACTGATCGACCGATGATTGTCGCCCACGACACGCGCTTCTTGGGTGAAGAGTTTGCCGCTGAGTGCGCGGAAATTGTTGTGGGGCGAGGATTTGAGGTTCTCCTTTGCGACGGACCGACGCCCACGCCGACAGTTGCGCACGCCATCAGGTCGCAGGGTGCGATTTGTGGAATCAATTTCACTGCTTCCCACAATCCGCCGGAATACAGCGGAATGAAGCTCTCGACCGCTGACGGCGCGCCGGCACTGCCCGAGGTAACGAGCAAGGTTGAGGAATTGCTCGGGAAAACGGCCGACAACCGGCCGAAAGGCGCCGCTCAAAAGACAGCGAGGAGTTTCGATCCGCGTGATGGGTATCTGGCCGACCTGGAGCAGAAAATCCGGTTCGACGTGATCAGCGCAGCCGGTGGACATTACGCCTACGACCCGCTCTGGGGAACGGGCCGGGGCTACCTCGATCAACTGTTGCGACACCACGGCCTCGGCGTGAAGACGATTCACGACTGGCGCGACGTGCTTTTTGGCGGCCGCGCGCCGGAACCGGAGGCGAGTCATCTGCAAGAGTTGCGGGAATTGGTCCTGGCGGAGAAATGCGTTCTTGGCCTCGCGACCGATGGCGACGGCGATCGATTTGGCGTCATCGATGCGAACGGCCAGTTCATTACGCCAAATCAGCTCATCGCGATTTTGTTTGACTACATAGCGGAATCACGAAACTGGCAGGGAGGCGTGGCCCGTTCGGTCGCCACCTCTCACTTGGTCGATCGCGTCGCGAAGCTTCGCGGGCTCCCCGTTTACGAGACGCCCGTCGGTTTCAAATACATCGGAGAATTGATCAATGAGGACAAGATTATCCTCGGCGGCGAAGAGTCGGCCGGGTTATCGATCAAAGGTCACTATCCGGAGAAAGATGGCCTCCTGGCGTGTCTCCTTGCAGCGGAGGCGGTGGCGGCTCGTCACACATCCCTGACCGATCAACTGGAACAGCTTTTCGCCAAAACCGGACGTCTCGAGTCGGGGCGAATCGGCGTGCAACTCACACCGGAGCTGATGCCGATATTGAAAGAGAAATTGAAAGAAGCGCCCACCAGTATCGGCGGGCGAAAAGTGAAGACGCTAAATCGAATTGATGGACTAAAGATCATTTTTGAGGACGATTCGTGGCTGTTGGTGCGTCCTTCGGGAACCGAACCCCTGGTACGTATTTACGCGGAGTCAGAATCGGCAAAGGACATGGAGGTGCTACTTGAGCAAGGTCGCAAATACTTACTGGGTTGATGAGCGCATCAAATCGCAGCGCGTGTTGCCGCGCCGCACCAACGCTTCTTTAGCTTCTGTGCAACAGATCTCGATGGAGATCATTGGCAGCCGCGCGGAGGTGCGGCGGCGCGGAGGAATAATTCCTTCGTGGGTTGTTTTTGGAATGATTTTGCTGGCGACTTTCGCTGTTTGTGTGACGGTGAACATGCGCACGCGCGCGAAGTTTCAGATTGCGGAGCAGCAGTTTTCAGTGATGCAAAGCGACGTGGAGATACTGCGCAGTGTCAATCAGTCGTTGAAAGCTGACCTTGAACAACTTCGCAACGATCCAAGGGCCATCGAATCCGCAGCACGCACACGGCTGAACATGGTCCGCAGCAACGAATATGTCGTTCCGGTTGACTGACCAAAGTGAAGGTTAGATCTGAAATGGAGGTCGGCTTACAACTATCGGAGATTGATTTCTATGCCTGCCAAAACCTGCCCGTAGATTTCCCCTGCTCGACATCCACGCAACCCGGGTTCCTTCCGAGTCGGCGCGGCTGTGACTGCCATCACAGCCGCGCTCCCCTCTTTTAAGTAGTAAGTGTTCAAGTTTGACACCCCTAATACCGTAAACTAATATCCGATTTCGCAGGAAAACTCTGTCGATTCGAGAGGTTGAATGCCGGAAACGAAGGAAAGCCCTTCACCAGTTGAATTAGAGCAGGAGCGTTGGGAGCAGCAAACTCTGCAACCCGCTCTCGACAAACATCCGGAACGCAAGAAGAGTTTTCAGACTGTCTCGCTGGCTGAAGTCGAACGGCTCTACACACCTTCCGACATCGAAGATCTTGACTTCAATCGCGACATCGCATTTCCCGGAGAGTTTCCTTACACGCGCGGCATTCATCCGACTGGTTATCGCGGCAAGCTTTGGACCATGCGCCAGTTCGCGGGCTTCAGCACGCCCGAGGAAACAAACGCGCGCTTCAAATACCTACTCGAACAAGGCCAGACTGGTCTTTCAGTCGCTTACGATCTTCCGACGTTGATGGGCTACGACGCCGATTCGCCGTTGTCAGAAGGCGAAGTCGGCAAGTGCGGTGTGGCGGTATCGTCACTCGCAGACATGGAAGTCCTGTTCGACGGCATTCCGCTCGAGAAAGTCACGGTTTCGCAAACAATCAATGCGCCCGCGTCTGTGTTGCTCGCGATGTACCTCGTTGTAGCTGAGAAGCAGGGAGCGAACTGGGAAAAGATCTCGGGCACGTTACAGAACGACATTCTCAAGGAATACATCGCGCAGAAAGAGTGGATCTATCCGATCAAGCCAGCGATGAAGCTGGTGGTCGACACTTTCGAGTTCTGCACGGAACGAGTGCCCCGCTACAACCCGATCTCGGTGAGCGGTTATCACATTCGCGAAGCAGGCGCGACCGCGGCCCAGGAACTCGCTTTCACACTCCGTGACGGTATCGAATACGTGGCCTGGGGCGTTGACGCCGGTCTGGATATCGATCGCTTCGTGCCGCGCATGTCGTTCTTCTTCAACGCACACAACGACTTTTTCGAAGAGATCGCGAAGTACCGCGCGGCGCGCCGCATCTGGGCGCGTGAAATGAAACGACGCTTCGGCAGCGAACATCCGCGCACGCTGCAACTGCGTTTTCACACGCAGACTGCAGGCGTGTCACTTACCGTCCAACAACCGCTTAACAACATCGTACGCGTCGCGATCCAGGCACTGGCCGGCGTCCTTGGCGGCACGCAGAGTCTGCACACAGATGCTTACGACGAAGCACTCGCGCTGCCAACTGATCGCGCCGCTTTGATTGCACTGCGTACCCAACAGATCATCGCTGAAGAAACAGGCGTCGCCCACACAGTCGATCCACTCGGCGGTTCATATTATCTGGAAGCGTTGACAGAGAAGATGGAACATGAGGCACTCGATTACTTCCGCAAGATCGATGCGATGGGCGGTATGGTTGCAGCCATTGAAAAGGGCTTCCCGCAACGCGAGATTCAGGATTCAGCTTATCAGTATCAGAAAGCGGTGGAACGCGGCGACCAGACGATCGTCGGCGTCAACAAGTACGCGATGACTGATGAACCGTCAGAGGTCCCGATCCTCGTGATCGATGAATCTGTTCGCAATCATCAGGTGGAACGGCTCGAAGAAACTCGCGCACGCCGCGATGCCGGCGCCGTTGTTAACGCGCTCGAAAAACTCAAACTCGCCGCCAGCCGCAACGAGAACACGATGCCCGCTACAATCGAAGCGGTTCGTGCTTACGCAACCCTGGGCGAAATCTGTTCGGCACTGCGCGACGTCTACGGCGTCTACGAAGAACCCGCCTTTTGATTAGCAGTTCACATCATGGCGGCCACTAAGATCGGCGTTGACCTCGCGTTGCTCATTCTGGTTCTTCCCTCAACGCTTGCGTCCGCTCAGACACGTCCAAATCCTGCCGGCGATCGCATTACGATCACACGACGCAAGATCACGCTGCTTCGCACGGGCGAAACGGCGAGGAACTTTCCGGAACGTCGCAAAGCGGTAGTGATCTATCCAGTGATCTCCGGCTTGCGAAATCAGGCAATTCTTCGCCGGGTGCGCGCCATTCTCCGGTTCGCGAATATTTTCGGCTCCACGCTCGATGAGTATCGTGAGAATGCGTGGCTGGAGGAGTTCGACTACCGCGTTAATTACAATCAACACTACATTCTCGACCTGACTTTCACTGAAACCGGATCCGCCGCGTATCCCGACACGCATCACCAACACTTCACGATCGACTTGCGACGCGGAAGCGTGGTTAAGGCAAGAGACGTCTTTCTGGCTGACAGACTTGACGAACTGGCTAGTCTCGTAAATGAGAAGCTTCAGCAGGAACTGAAAGACTCGACTCCGGAAATCCTGAAAGGCGGCGACATCAGCGCCAGCGATCTGCGCGATCTTCACGAAGCACTAAGATTTGGCGTAGAGAACCTGAACGACTTTGAGGTTTCGAATGACAGGCTCGTGTTTCTCTACGACGCCGGGTTTCCGCACGTTATCCAGGCTCTCGAGCCGGATGGGCGATATGGTTTCACCTATAAAGAACTCAAACCGTACCTCAAAGCCGATGGTCTGCTCTGGCAATTTGTCGACTAGCGGTTAGAATGCACCCATATGTCCACTCGAAAAATTCGTGTGCTCGTAGCTAAGCCTGGTCTCGATGGCCACGATCGCGGCGCGAAAGTAATCGCCCGCGCCCTGCGCGACGCAGGCATGGAAGTCATCTACACCGGCTTGCGCCAAACGCCGGAGATGATCGCGGCGGCCGCGCTTCAGGAAGACGTCGATGCCGTCGGCGTGTCGATCCTGAGCGGCGCCCACAACACGCTCTGCCCGCGCATCGTTCAACTGCTTCGCGACAAAGGCATGGACAACTGCCTGGTCCTGGTCGGCGGCATCGTGCCGCAGGAAGACGTTCCCAAACTCAAGCAACAAGGCGTAGCCGAGATATTCCTGCCGGGCACGTCGACCGAAGACATCGTGAAGTTCCTGCGCGAGAACGTAAAATCTCGCGAGTAGCACCCTACAAATTCCTGAAGCGCCATCCCGTTTTTTGGATTCTGTCGCACTCTTCTGCGTCTCCGTACCGGTAAAAACTGCTGAAAAATTAGGTATTTAGCGGTCTCCGCCTAGAGGCATGTCGGTTGCGACTCGCACATCGCGACTTACTTAACTAACTCTGCGGTAAGAAAGCTCCCCGGCAGCTCACATCTTTCAGGAGACGATTACCATGAGAAACAGCTATTCAAGAAGATGGCTTTTCCTGGCTTTTCTGGCAGTCCTGGCGATCGGATCGCCAAGCATAACGTCCCGCGTAATCGCGCAAACCTCGAACACCGGCACCGTGACCGGAGTGGTTCAGGATGAAAAGGGAGCCCTGGTTCCCGGCGCAACGGTGAAACTGGTTAACCTCGGAACCAATGCTGAACGAAATGCGGTTACGAGTAGCGACGGCATCTATGAAGTAACGCAGCTAGTCCCCGGTACCTATCGACTGGAAATTGAGGCCAAAGGTTTTTCCAAGTACGTTCAGGAGCCGGTCGTCGTGAACGTGCTACAGAGAACCACGGTCAACGCCGATCTGAAAGTTGGTAACATCGGCGAGACTGTGACGGTCACAGGCGAAAGCGCTCCACTCGTCGAGACGACCAAGACGGACGTCAGCGGCGTTATCGATCAGCGTCGCCTGGAAAACCTTCCGGTGAACGGCCGCTCGTTCGCATCGCTCGCGATCCTGATTCCGGGCGCGACATTGGAACCGTCTTTCGATCCGACCAAAGCTCGCGTCGGCACGTTCTCGATTGGTGGCTCAACGGGCCGCAACCTCAACATCACGATCGACGGCGGCGACAACAAAGACAACGCGGTCGGCGGCATTCTGCAAAATTTCTCAATGGAGGGAATTCAGGAGTTTGCGCTTTCGACGCAACGGTTTTCCGCTGCTAACGGCCGTTCGGGCGGCGCGCTGCTCTCGGTGGTTTCCAAGAGCGGCACCAACGACTATCACGGCTCAGTCTTCGGCTTCTTCCGCGATGACGCGTTGAACGCAAACGCGCCGAAGCTTTTGGGCGAAGCCAATCCGGACCTCTTCCCTGACCCTGCGGACGCCGTCAAACCACCGTTTAGCCGTCAGCAGTTCGGCGGATCGTTCGGTGGTCCAATCAAGCACGACAAGGCATTCTTCTTTGGCACCGTCGAGCGCACGCGCGAACGCGGCAACTCGATCGTCCCGGGAGTGGACCAGGCGAAGATCAGGTTCCTCGAACCCTTTGGCTACAAGTCGGTCCAGTTCCTGCCTCAACCGTTCAACGATTGGCAGTACACGGTCAAAGGCGATTTCAATCTCTCGCCGAAGCACACCTTGGTCGTTCGTTTCGCGGGTCAGAACAATGACGCGCTAAATGATCAAGCGGGTTTCCTCATCGTCCGTACCGACCTCTCGGGCGGTAACGAGAGCCTGAACACGCTTTACAACTTCCTGACCTCGTTGACTTCCACGTTGAGCAATTCAACCGTCAACCAGTTCACGTACCAATACCAGACCTTCGACAACCGCATTAACGCGACTACCGAACTGAACCTGCTCGTGTTTCCGGACGGGCTCGCAGTCGGCCGCAATGGAAACGTTCCACAGCAGACTCTTCAGAAGAAACACCAGTTCCGCGACGACTTGACCTGGACGCGCGGCAATCACGGTCTCAAGTTTGGCGGCGACTTCACCTTCGTTCCGACACTCGGCGGATTGTTTGCTTTCAATTCCGCTCCGGAATACGACTTCAACTTCAACGCTGACGAGATCGCGCAAAATCCCGGACAGTTTCCGCAGGGCTTTCGCACCACGCAGGTGCTGCCCGGCAACGTGACCTGCCCGGCAATCGCCGGCACGGCAACTTGCACGGCGGCGGACCTCGCGGGCGTCGGTGTGGTTGCCGACGTGATTCTTTCCGGCGGTGATCCGAGTTTCAACCTGCGCGAAGGCGCGCACCAGTTTGCGTTCTATGCTCAGGACGACTGGAAGGTCACCCCACGCCTCACCCTCAATCTCGGTGTTCGTTACGACGTTGACTTCGGCTTTGTTGACAACGCTCACGCTGCTGAGAACCGCACGTTCCAGGCGCTGAAGATCATCGGCAGCCAGTTTGCACACAAGGTTGTTGAAGACGATAAGAACAACATCAGTCCGCGAATCGGTTTTGCGTGGGACTTCCGCGGCGACGGCCGTTCAGTTCTCCGTGGCGGCTACGGCATCTACTACGATCAGTCGTTCCTGAACGTACCGCTGTTTGCGGTGCAACAGGCGAATCCCGAAATCTACGCCACGTTCATCAACGACAACCCGAATCTGAGCATCGATTCACCGCCGCCCGCAATTCCGCGGCCGCTGACCAACCCGCTCTCGGGAACGCGCGGCCGCATGCTCGATCCGGATTTCGAGTCGCCGTACACACAGCAGTGGAACCTCGGGTTCGCGCAGGAGATTGGCCGCGACATGGCGGTTGAGTTCGATTATGTTCACATACTCGGACTGCACGAGTTCTCCAGTCTCGACATCAATCCGCGTATTGGACCACTAATCAACGCGCAACGCAGCAGCCCGAACCCAGCTCGCATTCTTGCGCCGCAGTTTGCCGCGCACGCTGCCGAATTGACGGCTGCCTTTGGTACGCCGACGCCGTTCGGTCGTATCACGGTGGCCCAATCTGATAGTCGTTCGCGCTACGATGCGTTTACCGCGGCATTCAAGAAACGTTACTCGAACAAGTTTCAACTGAATGCACACTACACGCTGGCCAAGTCGCAAGCGTGGTTCGGCGCCACTGCGGACTTCGGTTTGCAGCCGCAGAACCTCTTCGTGAAGTTTGATCCAATCAACTTTGGGCCAACCGCTGAAGACGAGCGCCATCGCTTCGTCCTCTCCGGTATCTTCGACCTGCCTTGGGACTTCCAGATCGCGCCGATCTTCCAGATGGCGTCGGCTCGTCCCTACAGCATTTTCCCGGCTTGTGGTTGCGACATTAACCGCGACGGCGTAAACAACGATCGCGACTCAGTCAATCCGGGAATCGACGATCAGCACAAGCTGCCGCTCAACGATCATCGTGGCGACAACTTCTCGCAGTTGAACGTGCGCGTTTCGAAGTTCTTCAAGTGGGGCGAGAACAAGAAACTCGGTCTCTTCTTTGAAGCCTTCAACGTTTTCAACACGGGCAACTTTGGTAATCAGTTTCAGAACACGACCGGCGAACCGGATTTTGGCAAGCCGATCAACTTCTTTGGTGCGACCGGATTCTCCGAGCCACTCGGAATTCCCTTCCAGGCTCAGCTAGGTGTCCGGTTCAGCTTCTAAGTTCAGCCTTTGTGTCTCTGTGCCTCGGTGGTTTACTTTTATGACCACAGAGGCACGGAGACACAGAGAAAAACTCGGGACACCGCGCGCGCCTTTGTTGTTGCGATGAGACTGGCAACTCTTCCAACTGTAGTTTTACTAACGCTGCTTCTCACCGGCTCTTCGACTCTGGCGCAAAATGCCAACGTCCTGCAGGGCAAGGTGATCACGCCTTCGGGAGCACAGCCCGCTGCTCCGGTTCGCGTCAAACTCACTTTTAACGGCCGGCCAATCCACGAAACTTTCTCGGATCTCAGCGGCCGTTTTTCTTTTCCCGGACTCGCGCGCGGCACGTACCAACTCACAGCGGAAGGCGACGGCGTCAATTTCGAGACGACCACGGTTTACGCTGAAATCAGCGCTTTCGGCGCCGCACCACAGAGCTTCACTCAGGACATTCAGCTACGGCCCATCAGTCACAAACCACCTAACCAGCCCGGTGTCGTGAATGCATTTACCCAGTCGGTGCCGGAAGCAGCGAAGCAGTCGCTTGAACTCGGAGTGAAACTCGCTGAAGAAGGAAAGATCGAACCAGCCATCGAGAAGATGCACGAGGCGATCAGGATCTTCCCCGAATACTTCGATGCACACCTGCAACTGGGCAACACGTTTCTCAAAGTCGATCTCCTCAACGAGGCGATCGCCGAACTCGATCTTGCCCGGCAAATTAATCCGAACGACGAGCGCGCTTACCAGTCGTTTGGTCTGTTGCTGATGAAGCAGAAGAACTTTGTGGTGGCGGTGGCGGTGTTTGCAGAAGCGGCGAGACTGAATCCATCGAATCCGTTGAATGCCGTAATGCGAGCCACGGCCTTGATTCACCAGGCCGCAGGATCCACCGACGATCGAGCTCATCTGCTGAGTCGGGCGGAAGTGGCGATGTCGCAGGCGGCGAATCTGAGTGATAACAAGGTGAAGCCCGACAGCATGACGCTAGCGCTGTTCTACGATCTCAAAGGACAGCCGGAGAAGGCCGCGGCCGAACTGGAGTCGTACTTGCAAAAGAACCCGCAGCTCAAAAACTCAGCGGCGCTTCAGGGTGAGATCAAGCGGCTGCGCGAAAAAGCTCGCGCAAGTCATCCTTGAGAGCAATCCTCAGAACTCAGGTAAGGTTCTTGTTCAGAAACTTCGCAACACGTTCCTGACAATCGGCGGTGAGTCTGGCAATGACATTTACGTCTGCACCCGTTTCCAAAGCGCCCGAAAACGACAGCCCGTCCAGCTGGTAGAGCAAGGTCTTGGTTAACGCGACTGCCGAACGGCTCAGCTTTTCAAACTCACCCACATACAAAGCCACGTCGGCAGCGAAACTTTCGTCAGCGAAAACCTCATTTACTAAGCCGATTTGTCGCGCCGCGTCAGCGCTAATCTCTGCTCCGCGAGTGAGCAGGGCGAAGGCGCGCTTTTCGGAAACGTTGCGCCGCAGAATCGCCATGACCATGGCCGGCACAAATCCGATTTTCACTTCCGGATAACCGAATCGCGCAGAAGCAGACGCGAGGATAATGTCGCACGCACTCGCTAGCCCGCAGCCACCCGCGAGAGCGCGGCCCGTTACTGCCGCGACGACCGGAACAGGGATTTGCCGGATTAAAACAAACAGTTCCAGTAACGAACGTGCGTCTTCAGCATTTTCGGAAACCGAAGCTTGCGCGATCTGCTTAAGCGCCGAAAGATCCGCGCCTGAACAAAAGTCTTTGCCGGAGCCCCTGAGCACAACCACTCTGACGCGTTCATCATGAGCCGCTGCACGCAGACTATCCTTGACGCCCGCAATCACAGCAGCGTTCAGTGCGTTTCTTTTCTCGGGGCGATTTAGTGTGATGCGCGCGATCGCGCCATCAACGGAATAGAGGACAGGTTGCTCTTCGGCCATTCAATTCAACTCGAGCTTCCGTGCTTCTTCGTCGGAGATCTCAATTTCCATTCGCAGCAACGCCGTTGAAAATGTCTTCCCCTGGGCATCGGTCATCAACGACAACGTCCCGCCGCCACCGAGACTCTCGTGCAGCAGGAAATTCAACGCGCCGAGGTTTGGCAACTCAAACCTTTCAACTTCACCCCGGCAGATCCCGCGAAAGTGTTGCTTCACTCGTTCAGCGGTCACTTCGCGAACCAGGATCGGATAGACCTCCCCGCGCAACGCGATCAATCCAACATTCGCCGTGTCGCCCTTGTCACCGGATCGTGCATAGGCGAGTTTTGTCAGTTGCACTCTCACGCGTCGAGCACCTCAACCATCGGCTTTATCTCGCTCTTCGGAATCAACGCCGGCCAATAGGCAACGATCTCTTCAACCTTCGGACGTCCACCGGCAAAACCCGTCACCGCAGGTGGGCCAGTGAGAATCAGCGGCGCAATCTCCTTCGTGAATCGTTCGATCGCGCTCCGGTCCTGTCCGCGAACGCCAATACGCAACTGCACCTCGGGTGCATAAGCGCGCGGCTCGCCGGCCAAAGGTCCGTGAGTGGCATTCGCACCGACAAATTCCGTCAACGTGTGATCGAATCGCAGTCCCAAACGATCGAGACGCGCGCGTAATATTTTGTCGGCCGCCCGAGCTTTCTCATAAGCATCGGGCCATGCATACACAAGCGTCCCGACAGCTTTGTACCCGGCGGAATAACTGATCGACACTTTCAGAAACTCAGTCGCCGGTCGTCCTTCAATGCCGTACACGCGAACGCGATCGGCGCCGTTGTCCTGCAAATGGATCGTCGTGAAATCCGCCACGCAATCCGGCGTGATGTACTCGCGCGGATCTCCCATCTCGTACACCAACTGTTCCTTGATTGAAGGAATGTTCACTCGCCCGCCTGTGCCTTCATGTTTCGTGATCACAAACGTGCCGTCAGGCGAAGCTTCAGCAATCGGAAAACCGACGTCAGCCAGATTCGGAATGCTGCGCCACTCGTACTGACAGTTGCCACCCGAGCACTGTGCCCCACACTCGATGATGTGACCGGCGATCGTACCCGCCGCAAGCCGATTCCAGTCGTCGCTAGCCCAGCCAAACTCATGAATCAACGGCGCGAGCGTGAGCCCGGTGTCGGTGGCCCGTCCGGTGATCACGATCTGAGATCCCTGTTTCAGAGCCTCTACCAAAGGTGCAGCACCGAGATACACGTTCGCGCTCTGAATCGAGGCGCGTACTGACGACAACGGCTCGCCAGTGTCCATGTTGCGCAACTCGATGCCGCGCGAGAGCAGTTCGTCCAGTCGCGACATGATATCGTCGCCAGTGACGATGCCGATGCGCACCTTGCCTGCGAGACCAAGTTCGCGCGCCACGTCGATCAATGCGTTCGCACAACCTTTTACATTCACGCCGCCGGCGTTGGCAGTGACTTTAATAGCCCGTTCGACACACGTTGGCAGAATCCGCTTCATGAGGGGAATGAAATCCCGCGCATAGCCGGCGTTTGGATCACGCGCTTTCTGCTTCTGCATGATCGACATGGTGACTTCCGCCAGGTAATCGAGCATCAGGTAGTCGATTGGACCACCTTCGACCTGGCGGAGAGGCGCGTCAGGAAGATCTCCCCAGAAACCTTGTCCGGCTGCAATGCGAATTTTTTCTTTCATCCAGGGGTGAGCAATCCGTGTTATCTGCTTCCAACACAGACACAGATAACACAGATCGCAAGGATAAAACCATCAGCCCCGAGGGCGAGCGGGATTGGGGCTTGGACTCGGACTTGGCGTCGGGCTTGGCGTTGCAGTTGGGGCTGGCTCCGGAGACGGACTGCCGCTTGGTGTTGGCCTCGGCCGCGGGCTCGGCGTGGGACTCGGAGTCGGGCTTGGTTCCGGACTCGGAGTCGGGCTTGGTTCCGGACTCGGAGTCTGGCTTGGCTTTGGATTTTCCGGTGTTGGTTGAGCGGGCTGCTCCGGCGTTGTGGTTGGATTCGGCATTGTCGCCGGCGTTGGTGTTGTGCGTCTGGTGTTGCCGCGACGTGTACCCGCACGTTTCGCAGGCGCGGTCACCTCAGCAGGCGTTGGACCAGCTTCCGCCGGACTCGCAACTTCAGTTCCCGTCGCGGTGGGCGGGGTTTGTCGTGAACGAGTTCTCGCAACGTTCCGGGATGGCATGAACGAACATTGCATCGTCGAACCCGGCACCGATGTGAGCGTCAAACGATTGCCCGATTTGCGCGCGCGCATTGAGACGATCGTGGGCGGCGGTGGCGTAGAAGCCGCTGCGCCGGTTGCGGGTGTCGTTGCCACATCTCCAGTTTGCAAAGCGACTGCCGTGTAACCGTGTGTTTTTGAAGCGACAATGCGGCCAGTCTTGCCATCAGCGGTTGTGAACTGGTTACCAGTTATCGTTAACGTCGTGTCACCGCTCAGGCCGAGCGCGTCGCAAGTGAAGGTGCCGGCGTAGGTGCCTGACAGATCCGCTTGCTCCGTTGGCGAAGTGGCCATGGTCTGCGCTGGAGCGGTGGTTTGTGTCGGGGTTGTTGTCTCTGCTGGTGTGGCCGGCTCGGCTGGTGTGGTTTGATCGCCAGTGGTCGTCGCCGTTGTCACCTGGCCGCGGCTCTTCTTTTTTGAAGTACGCGGTGGTTTAGTTGGTTGTGGTTGCGTCTGTGGCGTGGCTGGCTGTGTCTGCGGATCTTGCGCAGCCAGGACTAGCACATCGCCGAGAACTAGCGTAAAAACCAGTGTCATCAGAAGCAACACTGGCCCTGACATTCTCTTGCCCATGTTTGTCCTCCCGGTGCTCGTTTGTGGCGCAAGGATTCAGACTGCGCCGATTTGTTTCGATGTTCAGGGGATTGTTTACAACTTTGGAGGGAACACGGATCTTGTACCACTCACAGGTTCAGATCACAACCCTGATTCTGGTGGGTTAAACGAGGTTTGCAGGTAAAACAAACTGGCCGAGGTGCGGGCCGGTGTAGTTCAGACTTGTGCGTAGCGAGAGTTCGAGCGCATCGCACGTGAATTCCGGCGCGATGACCGCGTCAACAAATCCTCGAGCCGCGGCGTATTTCGCATCGAGTTCCTGATCGTAAGTCTCACGAACCTTGTCCATTTCGGCAGTCAAAGTTGCATCGGGCGTCTGTCCGTTTTTCTTCAGCTTCTCGAGTTGGCTGCCAAACACCGCTTGCACGGCTGAATCGCCTTCCATCACTCCCATCCGCCCGGTGGGCCAACTGTAAATGAAATCCGGATCGAAACCCTGTCCCGCCATCGCGTAGTATCCCGCGCCGGAAGCGTGATTGACGGTCAGGACGAGTTTCGGAACGAGGGCAGTCGCCATCGCTTCAACAAACTTCGCGCCCGCGCGAATGATGCCCGAGTGTTCAGCTTCTGATCCCACCATGAAACCGGAAACGTCCTGCACGAACAGCAACGGCGTTCGATGACGATTGCATGTTTCGATGAAGTAGGCCACCTTTTCCGCTGATTCGGTGTAGATGATGCCGCCAAACCGCGGCGGCTTTCCGCCGGGCGTGCGAATCATGCCGCGGTGGTTGGCGATCACGCCGACCTGAATGCCACGAATGCGTGCATGGCCGGTGATCATCTCTTTCGCGTAGTCAGCCTGAAACTCGTCGAGATGACCATCGTCGAGCAGGCATTCGAGCAACTTTCTCACGTTGTACGGCTGGCGATGATCTTCCGGAATGATCTCGTAGAGTTCTGCTGCAGAACGCAGCGGCTCGCCTGTTGGGCCAACGGCAGCGCACGCGTCCGGCGCGGGTAGTTCGGAAATAAACTCGCGAACCTTTTCAATACAACTCTCGTCATCGGCGACACGATAGTGGGCCACGCCGGACAACTCGTTGTGCGTGCGTGCGCCGCCGAGGGTTTCGTTGTCGATTGTCTGACCGGTCGCGCCTTTGACGAGATTCGCGCCGCCCAGTCCCATGAACGAAGTGCCTTCCACCATGATGATGATGTCCGACAACGCGGGTAGATACGCGCCGCCGGCAATGCATGGGCCCATCACGGCGGAGATCTGCGGCACCTTAAGATAGTGCCGCATGATCGAGTTGTAATAGAAAATGCGAGAGGCGCCGTACTGTCCCGGAAAGACGCCACCCTGATATGGAAGATTCACGCCGGCTGAGTCGACCAGGTAGATGATCGGCACGCGGCAGCGCATCGCGATCTCCTGCGCTCGCAGAATCTTCTTGATCGTTTCCGGCCACCACGATCCGGCTTTTACGGTCGCATCATTCGCCACGACAACGACTTCCCTGCCCTCAACCCGTCCGACGACCGTTACGACACCCGCCGCCGGCGCGCCGCCTTCGTACTGATCGTAAGCAACGAGCAGTCCAATCTCCTGAACGTACGCGTCCTTGTCGAGCAGTTTCTCAATGCGCTCGCGCGCGGTGAGTTTGCCTTGTTGGTGCTGGCGATCGATCTTCTCTGGCCCACCGCCGAGTCGAAGACGGGCTTCGAGTTGCTGGAGTTGATCGGTAAGTTCGCGTAAGCGAGATGATGTTTCAGTGTCGGACTTTTTCATAGTGCAGGTGTTAGTCTCGGTGCCTCTGTGTCTCAGTGGTAATTTCCTAACACAGAGGCACAGAGACACAGAGATTACCAGAGTAGTGTTAACCCTGATGCCAGATGCGGTTGAGCAACGCTGTCGTGTTGGCCTTCGCCGGGACTCCTTCGAGAATCAGCACTCGCAAGCCGCGCAACTCCAGCACACCGCGGCCCGTTGCAGCTTTCCATTCGTGACGTTCGCCGCGCTCGGTCGTCGAAGTGACCTCGGTGGCCTTCGCATCAGGATAACGTTTCCACGTTCGTTTCAGGTAAGCGTCAAAGAACTCGCGCGCGTCCGCGGCCGTGTCCCAAGCTGTCAGTTCGGCGATGAATGCATCCGCCGGATTCGCGCCTTCATAAAGTGCATACTGATCCCCGGCCCAACCCGCCGCCGCCTGTTTCGACTCCGCCGCATCGTTCAGATATTCATCAAGCACCAGATAACAACCAAACTCGCCGTTCACGTCGCTGTCGATGCGTTTCCAGCCTGGTCCAAGAAGCAACTTCAGCTCAGGCAGAGTAACTTTCACCGGAGCTTCGTATGCGAAATACTTGTCGGGATGCAGGATCTGCTCAGTCGATTGCGGCAGTTTAGTGAAAGCCTTTGAGACCATGTCCCAGCCGCCACGCTTGTAGACCTGCGTGGCCCAGTTCGATCCCGCTTCGTACGGAAAAATGAGCGACTCGCGCAGCGCGCGTGGCGCACGTTTGAACTGCTCCGAGGATGGTTCCTGGTTACCTAGACTCTTGATGAAAGCGAGCGCAACGAGCGGATGCTTGGCCATGTAGAGCGTCATCGCGAGAGTCGCATCGCCTTCGATCAATGCGTGCGCCGCGAGTTCGGCGTCCGAGTCGCCTTTGGGCCATTTTTCGAATCGTTTGAGATCGAAGTGCTGATCTTGCAGCGCATGCGTGAGCTCGTGGGCCATTACCGGCTTCTGGCCTTCCAGTTCGATCCAATCGGCCAGATAAAACTGTTGCGCCTTTGGATCGTAGTAGCCGGCCACCTGTTCGGTAAGTAACTTGATAAGAAAAGGCCTGTAGGCGAAGTCATTCGGGGCCAGGCCAAAAACGTGCAGCAGCACCTCGGTCGCGTGCATTTCGGCAGGCGTGGTATCGCTGTCGAGGTTCTTGATAATCATGCGCTCAATCTCAGAGCGCGACTGCGTGCCGCTCTTCACGGCCCGCAAAATCGAGAGTTCGCGCAGTTCGCTTGTTTCCTTAAGAACTGCGTCGGTGGTGGAGATAATTGCGGCGTTTTGGGCCGTCCCAGCCGCGCTTGCCTGGGCCTGAGTCCGTACGGTCAGGCTACCGACACAGAGGCAAATGAGGATTAACAGGGCCAACCCGACATTAATTTGCTTTGACATATTTCTGGTTCACTCTTATAGTCCGCTAAACGTTTACAGCTTGATGCGACCGGAGACCTATCCTTCGCGTACTCTGAAAGAGTTGAAGGTTTTGTTCAGATGACAAGCCCTGCTCCCGACGATGTATTCGGCGTTTGGCACGAGACAATGTTACGCGTCCGCTATGCCGAAACGGACAAGATGGGCATTGTTTATTATGCCAACTATCTGGTCTGGTTCGAAATAGGGCGAACCGATTATTGCCGGGCGCGCGGATTTTCCTACCGCGATATGGAGGAAAGCGAGGACGCTTTTCTGGTCGTGGCGGAAGCCTATTGTCGTTACAAGGCACCTGCCTATTACGACGATGAACTGATTGTTCGTACACACATTACAGAATTACGTAAACGCTCGCTCCGCTTTGGCTATGAGATCGTGCGCGCAGTAACTGGACAGGTCGTCGCTGAAGGCGAGACCGGACACGTCGTCACGGACGGCAGCGGACGCGTGCGATCGTTTCCCGAAGGATATGCGCAGAGATTATTAGCTGCGCCGATAGTAAAGCCTCTTGCTGGCGCCGTCGTGCCGAAAGAAACCGCACCCGAATAGGTCCCTATTCTTCCTGTCACAACTTACCGCCTCACGGTGTTTCAAAGATGAGCGCAACGCCCACCGCGTTTTTTGTAACTTTTTTCTGATTCGGTCGTTTTAACTTCAGGACCTTCGCTCGGCTCTCGAAGATAAAAGCCCCGTCGCTACTTCCGATAGCAACGAGGCTCTGATGACAACACAAGTTCGATTGCCTTGCAGCGTACGAAGATGCATCGTCGGCAACGGCATCTTAACGCACATGGTGACGAGCTTCAACGATAGCGGGAGGGGTTTATGCGTCGCCATGCGTTTTTGTTTCTCCTTTTCGCCCTCACAGTTTCGAGTTACGTTTCCGCCCAGGCCCAGACGCCAGCGGCCGCAATTAATCACTTCAAGGATGCAATAAAGAAGACAAACCAGGGAGATCTGGATGGCGCGATTGAAGACTACTCGCGGGCTATCGCCCTGAGCTCGCGCTTCAATGTCGATAAGAAGGGACGCGCTTCAACAAATTCATTCGCCGGTTCGGAAACTTCAACCGACGACATCAGGGTAATCGATCCCTTCACCGCCAATGCGTACAGCAATCGTGGTCTGGCCCGTTATCAAAAAGGGGACTACCCGGGAGCTATCGAAGACTTTAACGAGGCGATACGCATCAGACCGAGTCTCGAAATCGCCTATTTGAACCGCGCGGCCGCGCTGCGTGCGAACGGCGACTGGCAAGGCGCGTTGAAAGATCTGGACAAGGCTATCTCGCTCAAGAAAGACTTCGTCGAGGCTCTGACTAATCGCGGCAGTCTGTATCACGACGTTGGCAGGGACAAAGAAGCGCTTGCGGATCTGAACCGCGCGATCGAGTTAAGTGATGACATCGCCGAGGCGTTCTACCAGCGCGGTTACGTATATCTGGTTTTCAACAATCTGGACGCCTCGGTGAAAGATTTTAATCGCGCAATTGAATTGGCGCCGAACATGGCGTGGGCCTATCAAGGTCGCGGCACGGCGCTGATGAAAAAGGGTCAGATCCAGCCGGCCATCAACGACTTCACGCAGGCGCTGAAGAACAAGCCCGAGCTTGTTTGGGCTTATATGAATCGGGGATTGGCGAAGGTATATCTCGGTGATGAATCGGGCGCCCAGAGCGACTTTGATGCGTGCCTGAAGTTGAACAAGGATTTGAAAGCGCAGATCGACGCGAAGGTTGAACTGGCGCGGCACCTGCGACGGCTCGGCAAATAAGATCTTACTGATCGTGCGCCAGGTTCAGCCGCTCGATTGTTCTGGCGTGGCCGCTGGTCTCGTCGATGTCGATCACGGCGCCGCAGATGCGCATCTGACCACTTGAATGCTCGGCGCGCCGCGCCGTCACGGAAGTGAATCGCGCGATGACGTCGGCCTTGTTCATCCCGATAACGCCAGCATAACTGCCAGTCATGCCAAGATCGGTTAAGTACGCTGTGCCTTGCGGCAAGACTCTTTCGTCAGCGGTTTGCACATGAGTATGCGTGCCAACTACTGCCGAAACGCGACCGTCGAGATGCCAACCCATCGCCACCTTCTCTGATGTAGCCTCGGCGTGCATGTCCACCAGGCGAACCACGGTATCGCTTGGCACCGATCGCAGCACCTCATCCACGATGCGAAAAGGATCATCTGAGGGCGGCATAAAAACACGGCCCATCAGATTGATCACGGCGACGCGCGTCCCGTTCACTTCGCCGATCCAGTAGCCGCTGCCGGGAGTGTTGGGTGGATAGTTGGCTGGCCGCACCAGTCGCGGCTGCTTGCGTATGTAATCGATCGCTTCCTTCTTGTCGAAGATGTGATTGCCGGAGGTCATCACGTCGATGCCGGAGGCAAACAGCCCCTCGCAGAGTTGCGGCGTGACCGAAAAACCACCGGCGAGATTTTCGGCGTTCATGACCGCGAGATCGATCTGATTCTGTTCGCGCAAATCCTGAATGCGCTCGAGCACCGCGACGCGCCCAGGCTTTGCGACCACATCTCCGATCATCAGAACCTTCATAGCCTTGAGTTGCCCCTGAAAATAAAAAAGACCGCGCATCTCGGGCTCAGCGAGACTGGCGGTTTACTTGGCGGGAGGGAGATCCGCATCTGTCGTTCCGAAGCCGTAATTGAACCTGCAATGACAGGTGGGTGACCTCTTAATGACGTAGCCTCTGGCAGTTCTTAACGATGAAGAAATGCACTGGCTAGACGACCTCGGTCTCCCGAATCAACGGCGTTGGCTCAATCATCGTAACTCGGTGACGATCACCGCAGAACGTTTCCCTCCGCCGACCGGGATAGTAACACAACGACCGGAACTTTGTCCTTTGTACTTGCGAACAAATCTGCTTAATTTGTTGATGAATTAGCCGAGCGAGAGCTTGCCGGCGCCGCCTTGCTCGTTCTCAAGACTGGTGCGCACCTTCAGCAGGCGGTCGAGCATCTCCGCACACTCGGCACTGCGCGCGGCCAACTGAGCGTCGGCCTGTTCGTGCATGTTCTTGAGGCGATGCAACTCGTCGGCAATATGCAGCGCCGCGAGGATAGCCACTTTCAGTGAGTCGACCGTGAGCGTTCCGGAAGAGATCTCTCTCATCCGGCTATCAACAAACTCTGCGAGTTGAATGATGTATTCGGTGTCGCCGTCAGAGCGAATGTTGTAGGTCTGGTTATAGATCTCAACGCGGATTGTGGGACTGCCGGTGCTGCCTTCCATACTGCCTTTATTGATCATGCGGCCAATTCCGGAACTCATCTGAGTTCCTCTGCCATTTCGGGATCGAGAGCAGCGACGGCGTCGAGCATGGCTTCCACCTTCGTGCGAATCGTCTCGCGTTCAGCGAGCAGCTTCTCGACCTGACTTTCGAGTCGCTCCTTTTCGTTCAGCACGTTGCCCATGTCACGATGAATGAGCGCGAGTTCCTTTTCAAGATTCTCTTTTTCCTGACGCAGCGTTTTGGTGAGTTCGATGGTTCTATAGATCTTATCTTCGAGATGCGAAAACTTTTCCAGTCCTGAAAGACCCACCATCAATTTATCTCCCGGTTTGTAAACTGAAATGCGAACGCGATTATCCGACTTCGCGCTTGCTAGCGCAAGACTCATTTCGTCGTCACGCCCGATTTATTTTCAACGTCTATTTTTTCTAGCGTTGCTGTGCGGAAAAAGTATCGAGCAACGAGGCAGTCAATTGCGCGTGCCGCTCTTCAACTTCTTCATCGCGCAAGGTGCGCTCGTCGGAACGATACTCCAGACGCAACGTCACCGATCGCTTGGACGACGGAATGTTTCCACCTTCGAAAGTGCCCACCAGCTTCACGCTGCGAAAATCAGGAACGCGCTTCTCTCTCACAGCATTCAGGATCTCATCGAGAGCAACAGTCCGGTCAAGCAAGAGCGAGAGGTCGCGCACCACTGACGGGTAACGCGGTAATGAAGAGTACTGAACGACTCTCGCGGGACCATTCAGCAGTGTTTCGAGATCAAGTTCGAGCACGTAGACGGGATTGCGAAACTTGTAGTTCGTGGCCACGCTTTCAGCGAGCCGGCCAATCGAACCGATCTCGGTTCCGTCACTGAGTTTGATCCGGGCAGATTGCCCCGCGCGCAGGTGCGAGGCTGAAGCTTGCGCGAAGGTGAGCGGACCCAGACTCATCCAGTCCACCGCAGTTTCCAACGCGCCTTTTACATCGAAGAAATCAAGCTCACGTTCGGCTTGCACTTTGTTCGCTTCGTTCGCGCCGCCAGTGGCGACGAGCGCGAATGCGAGTCGTTCGTCGGGCAGTTCACCTGTTGAAATCCCGCCGAAAACGCGGCCGATCTCGAACAAACGAACGTCGCGAACCCCATGGTTGAGATTGTGCCGCAATGAGTTCAGCAAACCTGGCAAAAGCGTGGCCCGCATGAAGGCCGCTTCCTCGATAATCGGGTTCTTAAGTAGCGGCTGATGGTCTTCCGTCGTGGCTTCACTCGACGCCAACGAAGGAATCGGCTCAATCTGCGTTTCGCGCTCAATGAAACTGAAGTTGATCGCCTCGTCAAAGCCAAACGCGTTCAGCGCACGTCGCAACAAACGTTGCTTCATTTCCGTCGGCTGATACTCACCGGAAGCGCTCGACGGCGGTAAATCGGAACCGATCTTTTCAAAGCCGGTATGGCGCGTGACCTCTTCAACCAGATCTTCTTCCTGCTCCACATCCACACGCCACGAAGGCACCTTGAAAACGAACTGTTCCGCCGACTCCTCGAGCAGTTCGAAACCGAGACCGGTAAGAATGCGAACAATCTCGTCCGGCGCAACAGAAACAGAAGTCAGTTCGGCAACGCGCTGTGGACGAAGACTCACCATCCGCGGGACAAGAGGCTTGGGATAGATATCGATCGAATCTTCAGTAGCAACACCTCCTGCAAGCTCGCAGATCAGTTGCACACAACGCTCCTGTGCGCGGAGCACTCCTTCGCGATCCGCGCCGCGCTCGAATCTCCGCGACGCTTCAGTGTCCATGCCGAGCTGCCGCGCGGTGCGACGCACCGAATCGGGATCAAAATACGCGCTCTCGATCAAAACGTCTGTTGTTGTGGTGGAGATCTCCGAGTCTTCGCCGCCCATGATCCCGGCGAGGGCAACTGGACGCTCAGCGTCGGCGATGACCAGCATCTCGTCGCTGAGCGTGCGTTCGATGCCGTCGAGAGTCGTTAGCTTTTCGCCGGTGGCCGCGCGCCGGACAACAATGCGGTGACCAGAGAGTTTTTGAAAATCAAAGGCGTGTAGCGGTTGGCCCAATTCGTGCAACACGTAGTTAGTGACATCGGCCACGTTGTTGATCGGTCGCTGACCAATCGTCTCGAGACGTTTCGCCAACCAGTCAGGCGAGGGCGCGATCTTCACTCCACGAATCAGGCGCGCGGCGTACCGCGGGCACAGATCCGCGTCCTTGATTTCAACTGAACTCAGTTCCTCAGCGCGTCTTGCGGTCTTGAACGCTTTTATCTCGGGCAAGTGAACTTGCGTACGTGCAATCACCGCCACTTCGCGTCCGACGCCGACGTGGGAAAGACAATCAGGCCGGTTGGAGGGCACTTCAACATCGAGCACCGAGTCAGAGTTATGCTGCTCAACCGCATCAATAGCCAGACCAACCATGGTCAGCCGTTCCCGCAATTCCTCGGGACTGAGTTCGACAGGTGTTATTTCCTTGAGCCAGTTGTAACTTATTAACATTGAGTAGCCTTACTCAAACTGCTCTATAAACCGCACGTCGTTCTCGAACAACAGGCGAATGTCATCCAGCTCGTACATCAGCGCGCACATTCGATCGATGCCCAGACCGAACGCGAAACCGGAATACACCTGCGGATCCACGCCGACAGCGCGCAACACGTTTGGATGGACCATTCCGGAACCACCGAGTTCGATCCAGCCCGAGTTCTTGCAGATGCGGCAACCTGATCCCTTGCATTTGAAACAACTGAAGTCAAACTCCGCGCTCGGCTCCGTAAACGGAAAGTAAGACGGACGAAAACGCGTCACGGTGTCGGAACCAAACATGCGCCGCAGAAATTCGCTCACTGTTCCCTTCAAGTGCGCCATCGTGATCCCGCGATCCACGCAGAGTCCCTCGACCTGGTAGAACATCGGATTGTGGGTCGGGTCGGGTGTGTCGCGCCGAAAGACCCGCCCGGGCGCGATCATCCGGATCGGCACGCCACGACGTTGCATGGCGTGAATCTGCACGGTTGAAGTCTGCGAACGCAGCGCGAACCCGTCAGTCGTGTAGAACGTGTCAGCCTCGCCGCGTGCCGGATGGGTTTCGGGAATGTTGAGCGCGGTGAAGTTGTAGAAGTCGGTTTCGATCTCGCGGCCGTCTTCGATGACGTAGCCAAGGGACACGAAAATATCTTCGATTCGTTCACGCAAAATCGTGATGGGATGCCGGTGGCCGTAAGGCGGACGCCGGCCGGGCAAGGTCACGTCGACGCTTTCGCGCGCCGTGCGTTCCTTTTCAACGTGCTGCTTGAGATTCTGTTCCGCCTGCTCGATGGCGCGCACGATCGTCGCCTCGGCCGCCTGGACCAACTGGCCAAACGACGCCCGCTCTTCCGCGGCGACGCGGCCGATCAACTTCTTCGCAGCGGCGAGTTGGCTCTTTTTGCCGAGATGACGTGTGCGCAGTTCGGCCAAAGCGCGTTCTTCGGCGATCGCGGCGTCGAGATCGAGCACCGCAAACTGCGTAGAATCGCCAGTAAAGCGGGCAAAGCGTTCGAACTCTTGCTCGAACGCTTTGCTGGCTGCTTCAACCTGCTGAGCAGGTGCTTGTTCCGTTTGACTATCAGCCATTCACCGAACTTCCCAAGGACAGGATTTCAGAATTCACAAGCTGACCATTCTGTAAAATCCTGACATCCTGTCTAGTTTTTCCGCACCGCAACCCACTTGCCCTGCAACTGCCCGGAATAATCAAACTCGCCGGCAAGCTTGCCCTCGATAACGGTTGCACTCATTGAAATCACGCCGTTCTGTCCTTCGAGCTGGAACGACAGACGGCCGTCTTTCCACGATCCTTCCTTGAGGGTGGCCTCGCCGAGTTGCGAACTGCTGCTGCCCGTAACCTTCTCGCCGTCGACTCTAAGCGTCAGCAGAAACGGAAACGGTTGCCCATTTGCGTCCGCCATTCCTTCCCATTCGCCATTCACGGTGAACTTGCTCTCAGGCGTCGAAGGTGTCGCAGGTGTCGCCGGCGTCGGAGGAATTCGTTTCAGCTCGATGGCTTTCTTCTCTGAACCCACCCACAAGTCACCGGTGAGCGTGTCGCCTTCGATTTTGCCCGTCAGCTTCCCTTCCTTGAAAGCGAGCGAGAGCGTTCCGTCGGTGAATGCTCCTTCGGTGACGTCATATGACTTTTGGCCCACGTCCACACGGCCCAACACTTTGCCCCCTTCGCCTTTCAAGTGCAGTTCTACCTTTTCAGCCTGGCCCTTCACCGTGCCTTCGTAATTTCCAAACACCTTGTCTGCCATGGCCGGCATTCCCGATGGAGCCGACGTTGCCTGCGCGAATGCGACGCCGGTTCCCAGCACGAATGTGAGTATCAGCAGGGTGTATTTCACAGCTTTATTCCTTTCGAAATCAGGCCGCCTTGTTGCGCTGTTCGTTCTCGAGCGCACTCTTCGCCTGGGCGACAACTTCAGCAAACGACTCCGCCTGGTGCACTGCGAGATCAGCGAGCACTTTGCGATCGAGTTCGATGCCGGCGAGTTTCAGGCCGTGCATCAGTTGCGAGTAATTCAAACCGTTCAGGCGGGCCGCGGCGCCAATGCGCACGATCCACAGACTGCGAAAGTCACGCTTCTTCAACTTCCGTCCCGTGTAAGCAAAATTCAACCCGCGCTCGACTGACTCTTTTGCCGATCGATACAGCTTCGACTTCGTACCGCGATAGCCTTTCGCCAGTTTTAAGATCTTCTTGCGTCTTTCGAGACGCTTATTGCCACGTTTTGCTCTAGGCATATGATGAATCCTCCCTTATTAAATTCCGATTTCCAATTGCCAATTGCCTAATCGCGGCCGTACGGCAGCATCGACATCACACGCTCGTGGTCAGCCTTGGCAACGAGCGTGTCGATATCCAGGTGACGCTTCCGCTTGTTTGTCTTCTTCGTCAATATGTGTCGTGCATGCGAGTGGCCCCGCTTGATCTTTCCGGTCGCTGTCAGCCGCACTCGCTTGGCTGCGCCTTTGTGTGTTTTTAGTTTCGGCATAATTCGATTCCTTTATCCGTTGTTCTGCTGAACCGGATGCGACTCCTTCGCTCCGATCTTGTGTCTCCTGGGGGCGAGGATGATGAACATCTGGTTTCCTTCCATCCTCGGCCGCGCCTCGACCTCACCGACATCCAAAAGATCCTGCTCCAGTTTCTCCAGAATGCGCGCACCCAGTTCGCGGTGCGTCATCTCGCGGCCACGAAACCAGATGGTGGCTTTTACTTTGTCGCCATCCTGCAACCACTGACGCGCATGTTTCATGCGGTAGTCGTAATCGTGATCGTCGGTACCCGGGCGAAACTTCACTTCCTTGACGGTTATCGTGACCTGCTTCTTCTTGGCCTCGTTTGCCTTCTTCTTGGCTTCGTATTGATATTTGCCAAAATCGATGATTCGGCAAACAGGCGGATCGGCGTTGGGAGCAACCTCAACGAGGTCCAAACCTTTCTCACGGGCAGCACGAACGGCATCTCGCACGTCCATAACGCCCAATTGTTCTCCTTCCTCGCCAATCACGCGTACTTCAGGTACGCGAATCCTCTCGTTTATTCGGACCGGCGGCATGCGCCGGTTATCAGGACGCTGACCGCGACCGCGAAAGCCTGTAGCTATTGCTGCACCTCCTGAGGTTGATTGTTATTGGTTAACGCGCGTGTCTGCACTAGTCTGCGCGCCAGTTTCTTAAATTCTTCAATTGACATCACACCGATGTCGCCCTTCGCACGTTCACGAACTGCCACCGTTCTTTGCTCCATCTCGCGATCGCCGAGCACCAGCATGAACGGCACCTTCTGCAACTGCGCGTCACGAATCTTGGCGCCAATTTTTTCGCTTCGCAAATTCACGTCTACGCGGAACCCGGCCTCAAGCAGATCGCGCGTCACTTCTTCCGCGTACTCATTGATTCGATCCGTGATCGGCAACACCGAAACCTGCACCGGCGCCAGCCACAGCGGGAACACGCCCGCGTAATGCTCGATCAAAAGACCGAAGAACCTTTCCATCGATCCAAACAGCGCCCGGTGAATCATTATCGGCCGGTGTGGCTTGTTGTCCTCGCCGATGTATTCGAGCTGAAAACGCTCGGGCAAGTTGAAGTCAAACTGCACCGTGGTCAATTGCCACGTGCGGCCGATCGCATCCTCGATGCGAATGTCGATCTTCGGACCATAAAAAACTGCTTCGCCTTCGATCCGCTCGTACGGAATCTGCTTGGCCTTTAAAGCCTCGACCAGCGCGGATTCAGCCCACTCCCACTGCTCGTCGGAACCGAGATAATGCGCGTCCGGATCGTCACCCCGCACCGACAGTTCGACCTTGATGTCCTTGAAGCCAAACACTTCATACATGTTGAAGGCGAAGTCGATGCAACCAAGAATTTCCGCATGTACATTCTCGGGCGTGCAGAAGATGTGTGCGTCGTCCTGCGTAAAACCGCGAACGCGCGTCAGGCCGTGCAACGTACCGGACAGCTCGGCGCGATAGACCGTGCCCAGCTCCGCGTAACGCAACGGCAAGTCTCGATACGAATGCTGCGCCGATTTGTAGATACCGATGTGAAACGGACAGTTCATCGGCTTGATGCGGAATTCCTGCCCTTCAAACTCCATCGGCGAGAACATCGAATCGGCGTAGTTGACTTCGTGACCACTGGTGAACCAGAGCTCGCGTTTGGCGATATGCGGCGTGAACACGAGACCATAACCGCGCTTCAGAAGCTGTTCGCGCAGGTAGTCTTCCATCTCCTTGCGAATCGCGCCGCCCTTCGGATGCCAGAAGATCAGTCCCTGGCCGTACTCTTCCTGAATCGAGAAGAGATCGAGTTCGCGGCCCAGGCGACGGTGATCGCGTTTCTCAGCTTCTTCGCGTTGCTTCAGCCATGCGTCGAGTTCTTCGGGTGTGAAGAATGCCGTGCCGTAGATGCGCTGCATCTGTGGTTGCGAGGCGTCGCCTTTCCAGTAGGCGCCGGCCAGCGAAAGCAGCTTGAACGCGCGCAACTTGTTCGTGTTTGGCACGTGTGGGCCGAGACAGAAGTCGATGAACGGCGAGCCGTCGATGTAATAGACGCTCACGACGTCGCCGGCCTTCTCGTCGATCAGTTCACACTTCAAAGGCTCCTCGCGCTCGTTGAAGATGCGCAGCGCTTCGGGCTTGGAGATTTCATCGCGGCGATACTCGAGGTTCTTGCTCGCGATCTGCTTCATCCGTTTTTCGATAGCGGGCAGGTCCGCTTCCGTCAGCGGCCGCGGCGCGATCACGTCGTAGAAGAAGCCGTAACGCGGATCGTCGAGCAATGCTGGTCCGATGCCGAGTTTGGTGCCGGGAAAGAGATCGAGTACGGCGGCCGCGAGCAGGTGGGCCGTCGAATGGCGCAGGACTTCCAGCCCCTCGCGCGTCTGCGGCACGATCGGTTCGATTTGGACCGCGCCGTTGTCCGCCGGCAGCGCGTCCAGTTGTGCCGCAAGGTCGACCTCACGGCCGCCAACCTTCGCGGCCAGGGCTTGTTTGGCAACATCGCGATCAAGCTTCTTGAGAGCTTCCGCGACCGTCGCCGAATCAGGCACGGGTACAGGCGCGCCGTCTTTCAGTTG
>DASXRE010000223.1:0-10166 GCA_036506775.1 Pyrinomonadaceae bacterium
GAAGGCGTGTATTTCCTCCTCTACTACGGAAACAGATGACCAAGCGAATCTTCAGCGGCGCTCAACCCACCGGCAACGTGCACCTCGGAAATTATCTCGGCGCGCTCAAGAACTGGGTTGCGTTGCAACACGAGTATGAGAGTTTCTTTTGCATCGTGAATTTGCACGCGATCACCGTGGCGCAGGATCCGAAGCTGCTTGCCGACAAGACGCGGGACCTTGCACGCATCTATCTCGCGGTGGGAATCGATCCGCAGGTGTCGACTATCTTCATCCAGTCAGACGTGCCGGAGCACGCGGAACTCACCTGGGTGCTGAACTGCGTCGCGCGCATGTCGGAACTCGAGCGCATGACGCAATACAAGGACAAGGCGCGAAAACAGCAGGAGAACGTCACGGTTGGGTTGTTTGATTATCCGGTGTTGATGGCTGCTGACATTCTGCTGTATCAGACAGACCTTGTGCCGGTCGGCGACGATCAGAAACAACATCTCGAGCTGACGCGCGATCTGGCGATTCGTTTCAACCGCGACTACGGTGAGACGTTCAAGGTCCCTGAGCCTTACATTCAAAAACTCGGCGGGCGGATCATGTCGTTATCGGATCCGCTCAAGAAGATGTCGAAGTCTGACGACGATCCAAACGGCTGCGTGTTGCTGATGGACGACGCCGACACGGTGCAGCGCAAGTTCAAACGGGCCGTGACGGACTCGGGCACCGAGATTCGGTTTGACGAATCGCGACCGGCAATTCACAACCTGCTGGAGATCTATCACCTGATTACTGGCAAGAGTCAGGCTGAAGTTGAGAATCATTTTGCCGGCACGGGCTACGCTAAGTTGAAAGGTGATCTAGCAGAAGCGACTAACGAGTTCCTTGGTCCGATCCAGCAACGCGTGCGTGCCATCACTAATGAAGAGCTTGACGAGATACTCGATCAGGGGCGGCAGAAGGCCAGCCGGATCGCCCGCGCGACGTTGCAACGGGTTTTTGAGCGCACCGGTCTGACGGGCGCCGTCAAACGTTAGAGTTTGTAGGGGCGGCACTCCGTGGCCGCCCCAATTTGCGAAAGAGGCCGCCGCTCCAACGGCGGCAGGGGCGGCCACGGAGTGCCGCCCCTACAAAACGATGAACGAAGAGAGTCCCAAGACTTGGTCGGAGACCCGCGAAGAGACAGCGTCGCCCGTGAACGCGGCGCCGCTGAACGTCGCAGGCGCAATTCCGCAGATCGTTTCCGACGACGTCACGGACGATCTGAAGATCCTGCTCGGCGAGTTTGAAGGACCGCTCGATCTCCTGCTGCATCTGATTCGTCAGGAGCACGTCAGCATCTACGACATTCCGGTCGCGCGCATCACGGATGAGTATTTGCGATATTTGCGCGTGATGCAGGAGTTGGACATCGCTGTCGCAGGTGATTTCCTGGTGATGGCCGCGACGCTGATCGAGTTGAAGACGAAGATGCTGCTGCCGCGTGATCCGCAAGCGGCAGCGGAGGAGGAAGAAGACCCGCGTAGCGATCTCGTCAATCAACTGCTCGAGTATCAGAAGTACAAAGCGGCGGCGCAGATGTTGTGGTCGCGTGCGACCGTCGAACAGGCGGTGTTCAAGCGGGCAGAGCTGGAGACCGACAAGAACAATCCCGAAGTTGCGGTTGGCGTGTTTGATCTGCTGAAGGTGTTCCAGGACATTCTCGCGCGACACAAAGAAGAGAAGTTGCTGGAGATTGAGCGCGAAGAGATCACGATGGCCGAGATGCTGGAGCGTTTGCGCAACATGGTGATGTCAGCGGGCGAGCTCAACCTGCGCGTCTTTTTCGAACGCGCCAAATCCCGTCGTGAACTCGTGCTGGCGTTTTTGTCCGTGCTGGAGCTGGTGCGCACGACGGAAGTGAGATTATTTCAGAGCGAGACGTTCGGCGACATCATTGCTCGCGCCGCTTAGCCACAAAGAGGCACAAGAGACACAAAGAGTGAACAACGAAGAGAACCCGAATAGAGAACCGGTTGAAAGCGTCGACGAAGCGGCGCTGAATGAGGAGGCCAGCCGCGAACTCGAGGCGATGGTGGCGGAGGTTGAGGCGGCAGCCGCGGCGTCCGTAGCGGATGAGGGTGACGACGTTGAACTCTCCGCGCCGCAAAGCCAGGCGGAGCGCGCCGCAGTAATCGAAGCCTTGATCTTTGTTTCCGACGAACCGCTGAGCGTCAAAACGATTGCCGAGGTGTTGAAGGAAGACAAAGAGGTCATCAATGAAGCGCTCGCGTCATTGGTCCAGGAGTTTAATGCGCGTCACAGCGGCTTGCAGTTGCGTGAGGTCGCCGGCGGCTGGCAATTCGCCACCCAGCCCGAGTATCACGAACACGTTCGCGCGTTTCTAAAAACCCGACCCAGCGCGAAACTCTCGATCGCCTCGCTCGAAACACTGGCCGTGATCGCCTACCGCCAACCGATCACCGTGCCCGAGATTCTCGAAATACGCGGCGTACAATCTCCCTCGTCTATCAAGACTTTGCTCGACAAAAAACTGATCGTCGCCAAGGGACGCAAAGAAACCGTCGGCCGGCCCATGATGTACGGCACGTCGAAGGAGTTCTTGCTGCAATTTGGTTTGAAGGATCTTTCCGAGTTGCCGAGTGTTGAAGACTTTCACGATCTTAGCGGCGGATCTTAGGACGTTGTGGAGCAGCGGCTGCAAAAACTCATCGCCATGGCAGGGATTGCCTCACGCAGGCACGCCGAAGAACTGATCGTCGCCGGCCGTGTGACCGTTAATGGAAAAGTCGTCAAAGAACTTGGCACCAAAGCCGACCCTGAACGCGATCACATCAAGGTAAACGGCAAGCTCATCAACGCTCAACTTAAAGCGCGCGACAAAGTCTACGTTCTGCTCAACAAGCCACGAGGGTATCTGTCGAGTGTTTCCGATCCCGACGGCCGTCCACTCGTGACCGAACTGTTGCCACCAACACTGGGCCGTCTGTATCCGGTGGGCCGTCTCGACTTCAACACCGAAGGGCTTCTCTTGCTGACAAACGATGGCGACTTCACCAACTACGTCACCGCCGCGCGTAATCGTGTCGAGAAGGTGTACGAAGTCAAAGTGAAGGGGGTGCCGTCTGAAGGTGCGATTCAGCGTTTGCGTAAAGGAGTCGTGCTCGACGATGGCACGCGCACCGCGCCGGCAAAGATCAAGAAGCTGAGCGAGACTCAGACCAACGCGTGGTATGAGGTGTTATTGCACCAGGGACGCAATCAACAGGTGCGCCGGATGTTTGAATTGATCGGTAATTCTGTGTTGAAGTTGCGACGGGTGCGGATCGGCTTTTTGACCGATGAGAATTTGAAGCCCGGTCATTGGCGTTTTCTGTCGCCGGCGGAAGCAGCGCGGTTGATGAAAGCGCAGGACAAGCGGAAACGGATGTAACCGATATGCATTTTGAATTAACCGAAGAACAACAACAGGTGAAGTTCAGTGTCCGCGAGTTTGCGGAGTCGGAGATCGCGCCTCACGTGATGGAGTGGGACGAGAGCCAGCATTTTCCCATCGAGTTAAAACCAAAGCTGGCTGATCTGGGACTGCTCGGCGTCATTTTCCCGGAAGAGTACGGCGGCGCGGGCATGGGCTACGTCGAATACGCGACCATCATTGAGGAACTGTCGCGCGTTGACGGGTCGGTGGGCATCTCTGTCGCCGCGCACAACTCGCTCTGCTCGAATCACATTTACAAACACGGCAGCGAAGAACAACGCAAGAAATATCTTGTCCCGCTCGCGAGCGGCGAACATCTCGGCGCGTGGGGCCTGACCGAACCGAGTGCCGGTTCAGACGCTTCTGGAACCAAATCAACTGCCGTGCGCGCGGATGGCGGCTGGGTAGTCAACGGTTCGAAGAACTTCATCACGCACGCCATCCACGCCGACACTTGCGTGGCCATGGCTGTAACAGACAAAGCAAAACGCAGCAAAGGCATCTCGGCGTTCATCTTTGAAAAGGGCATGAAGGGTTTCTCACCATCGAAGAAGGAGAACAAACTCGGCCTGCGCGCTTCTGAAACGGCGAGCGTCGTGTTCGAAGATTGCTTTGTGCCCGACGAGCAACTGCTCGGCGAAGAAGGACAGGGATTCGTCAACGCCATGGAAATACTCGATGGCGGACGTATCTCTATCGCTGCGTTGGCAGTCGGCATCGCGCAGGGCGCTTTTGAATCGGCGGTGCGTTATTCGCAAGAGCGGCAGCAGTTTGGCAAACCGATCGCGGAGTTTCAGGCGATTCAATTCAAACTCGCGGACATGGCCACGCGCATCGATGCCGCGAGGCTGTTGATGTATCGCGCCGCGTGGTTGAAGGATCACGGGCGGAAGACGACGAAGGAGTCGTCGATGGCCAAGTTATTTGCTTCGGAAATCAGCGTAAACGTTTGTGAAGAAGCAATTCAGATTCACGGCGGTTACGGCTACACGAAAGACTATCCGCCGGAGAAGTACTGGCGCGATTCGAAGCTCTGCACCATCGGCGAGGGAACGTCGGAGATTCAACGGATCATCATCGCGCGTGAGGTGTTGAAGCAGGTTTGAGATTGCCGATTTCCAATTGCCGATTGCCGATTTGGTAAGACTGGCAAAGGACTTAAATTGACAATTGGCAATTGGAAATTGGCAATGATAAACAGTCTCAGCGAGCGAGTGAGCAACGGAGATCCGGCGGCCGTAGCGCGCGCCATCTCAAAGATTGAGGACGGGTCTGATGGCGCTGCGGAGTTGATGAAAGAGATCTACCAACTCTCACGCGGCGCGCTCGTGATCGGAATCACCGGCGCCCCGGGCGCGGGCAAATCATCTCTCGTCGATAAACTGGCGCTGCTCTTCCGGAAACGCGGAGAACGCGTCGGCATCGTTGCGGTCGATCCATCCAGCCCGTTTTCCGGCGGCGCGATTCTCGGTGATCGCATCCGCATGCAGACGCTCGGTCTCGACGAAGGCGTTTTCATTCGTTCGATGGCCACGCGTGGCAATCTCGGCGGACTTGCGCGGGCGACGGTGGACGCGGTGGCGATTCTCGACGCGGCAGGTTACGCGAAAGTGATCGTTGAAACAGTCGGCGTCGGACAGGACGAGGTTGAGATCGTGAAGGCCGCGGACGTTTCGGTCGTCGTGCTGGTTCCCGGCATGGGCGACGACATTCAAGCCATCAAAGCCGGAATCATGGAAATCGGCGACATTTTCGTGATCAATAAAGCAGACCGCGACGGCGTCTATGCGACCCAAAAAGAGCTGGAAGCTCTGTTGTCGCTGACCGCGCGAAACGACGGTTGGGAACCCCCAATTGTTAAGACCGTGGCGACGGAGAATCAGGGAATCACAGCGCTGGCCGAAGCGATCGATAAGTACGGGCAAACACAGTTGAGCGCGTCGGCGACCAGCGAACGGCGCCGCGCAATCGCGCGCTGGCGAATTGTGGAATTGCTGCGCGAGCGACTCCTGGCGGGGGTTTTGGCATCAGATTCGTCGGTTGCTATGCTTGAGAAGCTCGCGGACGAAGTTGCAAGCCGGCGACGAGACCCTTATTCTGCGGTGGAGGAGTTGATTGGTAGCTAGCTGATGAAAGTCGATCATATCGGGATAGCCACACCCACCATCGACGAGGGCCTTGCGATCTGGCGCGACGCTTTGGGTCTTGAACCGGATTCGACAGAAGAGGTCGCTGAACAAGGCGTCAGAGTCTGCATGTTGCCGGTCGGTGATACGCACGTGGAACTTCTCGAACCGCTGAGCGCCGAATCGGCAGTGGGACGGTTTCTCGCGAAGCGCGGCCCCGGAATTCATCACATCGCAATCGAGGTTCGCGACATCAAAGCTTCTCTCGCAGAGTTGAAAAGTAAAGGCGCACGGTTGATCGACGAAACACCACGCGTGGGCGCGCGTGGCTGTTTGGTTGCTTTTGTTCACCCGTCGTCTACGAATGGAGTGCTGCTCGAGTTAGTGCAGCATAAAGAGGAAAGGACATCGTTTTGAATTCGACACGAAAGGCTCTCATTGCAGCCGCTATCGCACTGATTTTTGCAGCCGGTTTGATCTTCTGGCAGGTTAAGGCCCGAAGAGTTGGGCCAGTTGAGTTAACGCCTGAAGACATGGCTGTAATCGCCGAAGAGCAACCCGCGCAGGTTCGCGCGCGGCTCGCTGCTGATGAGGCCGCCCGCAAGGACTTTGCGAAGGAACTACGCCGTTGGTTGGCGCTGGCCGAAGAAGCGCAGGCCCATGGCGTCGACAAAGCTCCCGAGATGAAACGCCAGCTAGAGTTGCAGCGCGCCAGCATCATCGCCACTTACTATTTCGAACAGCAGGGTGAAAACGGCCCGAACATCACGGACGACGAAGTTAACGAATTTTTCAAACAGCCCGTTAACCAGCAGAGATTCGATCAACTGATCGCAGACATCAAGGCGAAAGATCCGCAGTTTGCCGCGCAGCAAATCCCGCAGCAGGAACTCGACCAGTTCAAGCAGCGAGTTGGTCGCGTCTACCTCGGTGAGAAGCGTGGTATGGATCAGGGACTGGACAAGAAACCGCAAGTTCGCTTGCAAGTCTTGTTACAACACGCGCGTTTGCTGGCCCAGAAATACGCCGCCGACAATCTGCAGGACAAGATGAAGGCAAGCGACGATGAGGTTGCGGCGTATCTCACGAACCATCCGGAAATGGACACCGACAAGAAGCAACGCGCGCAGGCCGAAGAGATACTGAAACGCGCGCGCGCCGGCGAAGACTTCGCGAAGCTCGCGAAGGAGTTTTCAACGGACGGTAGTAAAGATAAAGGCGGCGACCTGGGTTGGTTTGGTCACGGTCAGATGGTGCCAGAATTCGAGAAGGCAGCCTACGCGTTGAAGCCGGGCGAGATCAGTGACGTCGTGCAGACGCCGTACGGCTTCCACATCATCAAACTCGAAGAACGAAAGACGGAAACCAAGGAAGGCAAGCCCGAAGAGATGCTGCATGCGCGCCACATCCTGATCAGTGAGCCGAACAGCAATCAATTTGGTCCACCGCAAACAGCGCGCGAGAAAGCAAAGAGCGCAGTCGAGCAGGAAAAGGCGCAAAAGATTCTTGACGACATCGTGGCCCGTTCGCACGTGAAGGTTGCTGACAACTACACGGTGAAACCACCTGAGCCACAGCCGAATCAGGGATTGCCGCCGGGCTTTGGACAACCGCCGAGCCAGCAACCGCCCGCGCAGGAAGCGCAGCCGTCGCCGGCGCCGAAGGCAAAGCCGAAGCAGAAATAGGTAGTGGGTCAGTTTCAATTGGGCGCCTCCCTGGAGTGCGCCGCCTTGTCGGCGCTTTGGCCAAAGCGGTGACAAGTCCCCGCACTCCAGGGAGGCAAACTGACCCCACTATCACTGGCGAAAAAACTATTGACAGGCCTTTAAATCTGTATTAAAAACTTCGTTCGTTCTGACAACAAACTATCCGGCACCGGATCAGTTTTGCTTTAACAACTTCGAGGCAGCGTGCCTTTCGCCTCGACTAATCCTGTAGTCGCGACAATTTACGCTCTTTTTTCGAGTCCCAGGCTCCCGCCTTGGCTCGCACCTGAAGAACTCCAACATGAGCTCCATTATGAGAAAGACACTCGCCGCTGCCCAAACCCTGCTCATCGCAATCCTGATTTCAACCATTCCCGCCATGGCCCAGAGCAACAAGGGCGCGATCGTCGGCACCGTCCGTGATCCCAACGAGGCTCTCGTCGCCAAGGCACAAATCAAAGTCACAAGCGTCAAAATGGGCGAGGTACGCGAGACCGAAACCGGTGACGAAGGCACCTTCACCGTCACCAACCTCGAACCCGGCGCTTACGACGTGACAGTCCAGGCGCCAGGTTTTCAGCCGGTCACTTTCAAAGCACTGCAAGTGGAAACGAACGCGCGCTTGCCGCTGGATGTGAAGTTCAGCGAGCTCAGCGCTTCCACGTCGTCTGTGACTGTCACCGCTGACGCAGCCCCATTGGTAGAAAGCGAGACGAGTGTACGTGGCGATCTCATCACGGGCCGGCAAGTCACTGATCTGCCGCTGCCGCAAAGAAACTTTACCTTGCTCGCGGCGCTCTCGCCCGGCGTGATTCGTCCTAATCTCGGTTTGCTCGGCGGCGGCGGCAACTTCGTCTCCGGTGGTGGCGGTCAGAACAACACCGAAGCCACTCGCTTCCGCGAGTCTGGTGGTTCGGTGCTTGTGGTTAACGGCGCACGCGCAACGAACAACAACTTCAGCCTCGACGGCGTCGACAACAACGAAGGCCAATTTGCCCAGATCGCGATCTATCCCCAACCCGATGCAATCGCGGAGTTCAAGATCGAAACGAGCGTGCCATCGGCCGAGTCAGGACGCGCCGGCGGTGGCATCATCTCGACGACTTTCAAATCCGGCGGCAACGCTGTTCACGGAACTGTCGGCGAGATCTGGCAGGGACGCTTTCTCAGCGCGGCGGCGAGCAAGTTTGACGATCCGACTTCTCCGCCGGTCCCGAACTACGTGACGCACAATTATTACGGCACGGTCGGTGGTCCGATCTTCTTGCCGCGGCCCGGTGAAGGTACGCCGCCGTTCTACGACGGCCGCAATCGTTCATTCTTCTTTTTTTCGCTCAACGGCCAGCGCAACAGCACACCGATCTTCGGCGGCACTGGCGATCCGCAGGCGGTGCCGGTGCCGACCGCAAGAATGCGAGTCGGTGATTTCAGCGAACTGCTGCGGCCCGGCACGACGAGAACTTACCAGCTCGCGGGCGGCGGCACGGTGGTGGCGCCCATTGGCACGATCTTCGCGCCCAACGGCACTCCGATCCCCGGCAACGATCTGCGCAACTGCGCGACTTGCGGTGGCTTCTCTCCATTCGCCCTCGCTTACGTAAACGCATTTCCCTTGCCGAATCTGCCTGGCGCGGGCCGTAACTTCCAGACGAACCGCAAAGAGCACGCGAACGTCAACAGTTACGACATTCGCATCGATCAGAAGCTCACCGCCAGCAACACGCTCTTCGGTCGTTACAGCAAGCAAGACACAGCGCGGTCGCGTGACAACTTCTTCCCGCTGGGCACGTCGCCGAACAATCATGACCTGCCTGCTGGTCCATCCGCGGGCGACGAGTTTGGCGACGCCAAAGGTTTCACGATGGGCGATACGCACATCTTTTCGCCCAGCGTCGTAAACGATGCTCGTTTCGGCTACACGCGCGTCCAGATCGGAATCTTCAATACCGGCGTAAACGGCACCGGCGGGTTTAGTCCAACCGTCTCCGCCGAACTCGGCGCGCCAAATATCAACATCAGTCCAAACACCAGCGGCATCGTGCTGGTGGGCATCGTAGACGAACTCACCGGCACTGATCGCGCAACTGAATTCACAGGGGACGGCGGTCCATTCTATTTCCTCTCAAACAACTTCCACGTGGCCGATGCGCTAACAGTGGTGCGAGGTAACTCGAGCTACAAGTTTGGCGGTGACTACCGCGTACGGCAAAACAGCAACTACGACGGCGGACGCAACAACGGCACCAAGGGGAACTATCAATACGGCACGACCGGCAGCGGATTCGTGTCAGGAAACTATAACGGCATCGGTCCAAACGATACCGGTTCGTCACTGGCTAACTTCCTGCTTGGTTACCAACCCGGTTTCGTAGGCCGCGGTGATCCGGGCGGTCCATACCTCCAGTCGAGCAAGGAGATGGCTTTCTTCGTGCAAGACGACTGGAAGGTCAATCCGGATCTGACGCTGAACCTCGGACTCCGTTACGACATCTTCACGGCGCCTACTGAACGTTTCGATCGCCAGAGCAACTTCGATCCGGCAACGAAGACGATTCAAATGGCCGGCGACGGTGCGGCTGGCGGACGCGATCTGGCGAACACCGACAAGAACAACTTTGGACCACGCATCGGCTTTGCCTACAGCGGCTTCAAGTCTGACAAGACAATGGTCGTGCGCGGCGGTTACGGCATTCTTTACGCGGTTGACATCAGCGCCGCGCAACCGCTGACAGCAAATCCTGGCACTGGCGCAGGAAGTTATGCCTGCACTCCGGTTACGAATCCGCTCGGTTGCCCGGCTGTCTTCCGCGCGCGCAATCCGTTTGATAATGGAATTCCCGTCGCGCCGTTTACGGTGGCAGCGCC
>DASXRE010000224.1:0-19588 GCA_036506775.1 Pyrinomonadaceae bacterium
TGCAGCAGGTTTCGGGCCGTGCCGACGTGACCGTCAACAAGGACGGCATCCTGATCAGCAAGGACGGCAAGGAAGGCACGGACCTGATTGATGAAGCTCTGAAATACAACGGCCAGTTGCCGGAGAAGCGAACGCCAGACGCGCCAACACAGCGTTCGCCAAGAGCCACTGCACCGGCGCCGGCGGCGACCGCCAACGGCCCGTCGGCTCCAGCGGCAATCAAGCCCTAGCACAAAAACGTAAGCACGAAGGCAAACAGCTTGGATCCTACTTCCCCAGAAGCTCAGGCTGAATTGGCCCGCAGGCATAAGGCCGCATCGGTGACAGTGGCGGGGCTGTTCATCGCCACCGTACTTCTCTGTGTCGTAGCCTTCGTCGCTCGGCCTTATTTTGCCGAGAAGCCTCCCAATTCTCCGCTCGATTTTGCCACTCGCCTGCTGGTTTTGTTTTTCGGTCTGGGGGCCGTTGTCTGGCGGCGAAACAGATTTTCGGCTATGCGCCTTCAAGACATAGCTGGTCTTCAGGGTGTAAGCGGCCTCATCAAAACACTTGAGACAACCACAATCCAGTTGGCGGTTCTCGCCGAAGCGATAGCGACGATCGGCTTTCTTGTAACACTGATCACAGGGAATGAGCTTTATACCTACTGGTCTTGCGCCATTGCGGCCGTGGTGCTGGTTTACTGCTATCCCACGAAATCCTCCTGGCTGCGCACCGTCTACCGCTTCACCGACAAGCAACCAGAACAAATTGGTTGATCTAAGTTAAACGACTTTGTTACTCTGGCTTGGTGTCAAGGATGACTCGCACATCCCTGCTCTTCGCCGCCGGACTCCTGTGCTGTACCTCTGTACTGGGTCAGGAGACCAAGTCCCAGCCTGTCGCCAGGCTCATTACCCGCTTTACCCCAACCACCTCGTCCTCGACCGTAAGCGCCAACGCGTCACCGAGTCTCGCCGAAGCCAGTGCAATCGAGCGCCGGGCTTTCGAGCAGACCAACGAGATGCGCGTCCAGAACGGTTTGCCACCACTCGCGTGGGACGCAGACATCTGCCGGATGGCCCGCGTTCACTCTGAAAGCATGTCGCGGCTCAACTACTTTTCTCACACCACTCCCGACGGTCAGCGTTTGCGAGACAGAGCACGCGCCGTGGGCATACTCACCTTTAACGTTCTGGGCGAGAACATCGCGTATAATCAGGGCTACGAAGATCCTGGAGCATTTGCAGTTGAGAGGTGGATGGCCTCGGATAAACATCGCGCTAACATTTTGTCGCCTGAGTTTCGCGCGATGGCGATTGGCACCTATGTCGCTCCTGACGGATCGGTGTACCTGACTCAGACGTTTATTACGCGGTGATTTGCTGAAGCTTCCTTCCTTCGCAAAGATCAACTGGACTCTGCGCGTTCTCGGTAAGCGACGTGATGGTTATCACGAGATCGCCACCGTGCTGCAGAGCATTTCTCTATTTGATGAACTCAGCTTTGAATTGCGTGAAGACAATGAGATCCGTTTGACGTGTGACGATGCGGCGATCCCGGTTGACGATTCAAACCTGGTTGTAAGAGCTGCACGGGTGTTATCGAGTACGCACGGAGTCGATATACGACTGACCAAAAGAATTCCTGCAAAAGCCGGTCTCGGTGGTGGATCTTCGAATGCTGCGATAACGCTGCTGGCGTTGAATCGTTTGTGGCGATTGGGCTTTGGGGAAGGGGAGCTGAGACGCGTTGGGAGCCGCTTGGGTGCTGATGTGCCGTTCTTTTTTGAGGGTGGCACCGCCGTCGCGACCGGTACAGGTACGAGGGTCGAAGCCGCTCGCGATTTTCATCGGCAGTACTTAATCGTCATCACTCCAAACGCCGCGGTTTCCACCGCGACCGCTTACGCATCTCTTAATGCTCCTTCCTTGACAACCTCTGACCCGGTCTCTATTCTTTCAAGTTCCTTCACGGAGCCATTTTCCGGTGATAGCAGCCAATGGCCTCTGCACAATGATTTTGAAGGCGTGATCTTTGAGATAGAACCTGAGATCAGGCGTGCGAAACTCGCACTGCTTGATGCGGGTGCGCGAGGCGCGTTGCTGGCTGGAAGCGGCTCAAGCGTGTTTGGTATCTTTACTGACGAAGCGGTGCGCGATCAGGCTCTCGACAATCTCAGGTGTGAAGCAGGATGGCGAGTTTTTGCGTGCCACACTCTGTCACGCAGCGAGTATTTGCAGGCGATAAATCAGCAATCAGATACTGGGGCGTAGCCAAGTGGTAAGGCACCGGTCTTTGGAACCGGCATTCGTTGGTTCGAATCCACCCGCCCCAGCCAGCTTTTGATATTGCCAATTGTCGATTTCCGATGGCCAAATTTACGGTCAGGTGCATCACAAATCGGCAATCGACAATTGGCAATCGACAATCGCGAGATGAGCACAACCGGCGGCATCAAAATTTTCTCCGGAAATGCAAACCCCATGTTGGCGGAAGAGATTTGTCGCCATCTTACTTGCGACATGGGCAAGGCGTACACCGAACGTTTCTCTGATGGTGAGTTCAACTTTCAGATCGACGAGAACGTTCGCGGCGGCGATGTTTTTATTGTGCAGCCCACCTGCCCGCCGACCGACTCGCACCTGATGGAATTGCTGGTGATGCTCGACGCGTTTCGTCGTTCATCGGCCGAGCGCATGACCGCGGTGATTCCTTATTACGGTTACGGCCGCTCGGACAAGAAGGACCGCCCGCGCGTTCCGATCTCGGCGAAGCTGGTAGCGAACCTGATCACTGTGGCCGGCGCTCAACGGTTGTTGACGATCGACCTGCACGCGGCGCAGATTCAAGGCTTCTTTGACATCCCGGTGGACCACCTTTATGCGGCGCCGGTCTTCATCGGTTATTATCAGGAGCACCCGTTGCCGAACTTGACGGTCGTTGCGCCTGACACCGGTGGCGCTGAGCGCGCACGTGCTTATGCGAAACGTCTCGATGCAGAACTCGCGCTTTGCGACAAACGGCGTGAGAAGGCCAACGTGGCGGAAGTAATGAATGTCGTCGGCGACGTTCGCGGCCGCAGTTGTTTGATTGTTGACGACATGTGCGACACGGGTGGGTCGCTGACGAAAGTCGCGCGCGCCTTGAAGGAGGCGGGCGCCGAAAGAATTCATGCGTGTTTCACGCATCCGGTGCTTTCCGGCCGCGCCATCGACATGCTGGCGGAATCGGAGATTGAAAAAGTGATCGTGACGAATACGATACCGTTGCGCGATCACGCTTGCGAGCTTGATAAGATCAAGGTATTGAGTATAGCGCCGCTTCTGGCGAAAGCGATCAAGTCGATCCATGAAGAGACTTCGGTCTCTTCGCTCTTCGTATAGCGAAGGGCAAACACTGATGGCTTATTAGAAGACCATCAGCGATCCAGGGCATTGCCAATTTTCGCTTGCCAATTGTCAATTTCAAATCGGCAATCGGCAATTGAAAATCGGCAATGTCCCGGGTCGCTGAAAGTTTGTAAGGGAGAAATCATGGCGGAGAAAAAAGAGTACAAGGTGCAGGCAAGACTGCGCTCTGGCCGCGGCAAGAATGACGCGCGCCGCGTTCGACGCGACGGCATGGTGCCGATTACGGTCTACGGCGGGGGCGCGGAGACTGTCGCGGCTGTGGCTCCGTTAAGAGATCTGGCTGCAATCCTGCGTTCGGAACACGGGCGAAACACGATTTTTACGATCGAGGTCGATGGCATCGGCAGCAGCGAAGTAATGTTTCACGATCGCCAGATCGATCCCATAAAGGGCCGCCTGATGCACGCTGACCTCACGCGGTTGGTGAAGGGACAGAAGATCGAAGTGACTGTGCCGCTCCATTTGACCGGGGAACCGATCGGCGTCAAGGAGAAGCAGGGTGTGCTGGAACAGATCGTGCGCGAGATCGAGATCAGGTGTGAGCCGCGCGAGATTCCCGAAGCAATCGATGTTGACGTTTCAAATCTCGACGTTCACGACGTGCTGCACGTTTCCGACATTCCGGTTGGTGAAGCTATCGAAATCCTGACCGGCCCGGAACTCGTCATCGCGACGATCGGTATCGTGAGGGAAGAGGTTGAGGTGCCGACGCCGGTTGAGGGTGAAGAGCCTGCAGAACCGGAAGTGATCGGCAAGGGCAAGAAGGAAGAGGAAGGCGAGGGAGAAGGCGAGTAAGGGGATTGTCGATTTTCGCTTGCCAATTGCCAATTCGTACGCTGAGCTTGGCATGACAAATCGGCAATCGGCACTCGACAATTCGCAATGCTTATCGTTGGTCTTGGGAATCCGGGTTCCGACTACGCTGCAACGCGCCATAACCTCGGTTTCATGTTGATTGACAAGCTGGCGGATGATGAACGCATTGCGGTGAAGCGTCGCGAGTGCAACTCGCTGGTGGGCCAGGGTGAGATTCAAGGAGTAGTCACGAAGCTCGCCAAGCCGCAAACGTTTATGAACTTGAGTGGCGTGGCAGTCTCATGTCTGTTGCGCAAGCTTGAAAGCGACGAGCCGGTAAAGCAGTTGGTGGTGATTTCAGACGATCTGGCACTGCCGCTCGGAAAGATTCGCATTCGCGAACGCGGTTCGGCCGGTGGTCACAATGGTTTGAAATCGATCATCGCCGAGATCGGCACTGACGAGTTCATCAGGCTGCGGATCGGGATTCAACCCGAACATCCGATTTCCGATGCCAAACGGTTTGTGCTCGATACGTTTCCAAAAAACGAGCAGCCGGTTGTTAAAGAAACGATTGAGCGAACCGCAGCGGCACTGCGAACATTAATCCGGGATGGCGTGCTGAAAGCGATGGCCGACTTTAATTGAGAGGTTTGAGTGGAGGAATTTTGTGAATAACAAAAGACAGTACGAAGTGGTCTTTATTGTTGACCCGAAGGCGGACGACGAAGTGTCGAAACTCAGCGAGAGTTTCGCGCAGATCGTGACGGATCAGGGCGGCACAGTGACCAGGAACGAAGTCATGGGCAAGCGTCAACTGGCTTATGAGATCCTGCACCATAAAGACGGTACGTTTGTGTTGCTGGAGATCGAAGGCTCTGGTCGCGAGATCGCCGAGCTCGAGCGCCGCATGCGCGTCAACGATCGCGTGCTGCGTTACATCACGGTTCGCGTCGACGAAGATCGCCGCCGGGCTGAGAAGCTGAAAGAGCGTCGTGCTCGCAAGGCGGCCAAGCGCCCGTCCCACGGCGCGCCCGGTCGTCGTGGTCCAGCAGTGGAGTTTGCTGAAGCTGCCGGCGAATAGATTTGGACTTACGATTTAAGAGGAAGCTTATGTCAACTAATTATGAAGACCGCCCGCGCGGTGGCGGTGGTGGTGGATACGATAGCGACGACGATCAGGATCGGCGCCCAATGGGCGGACGCGGCGGCGGCCGCCGCATGCACCGGCGGCGCGTTTGCCGCTTTTGCATCGACAAAGTAGACCTGATCGACTTCAAGGACGTCAGGTTGTTGATGAACTACCTTCCTGAGCGCGGCAAGATCCTGCCACGACGCATCTCGGGTAACTGTGCGACTCACCAGCGCATGTTGGCGGAAGCGATCAAGCGCGCTCGCAACATTGCGTTGCTGCCGTACACGACCGACTAGGGGACAGGAGAAGGAAGATGGCACACACGAAAGTTCTTTTACGCGAAGACGTGGATGATCTCGGCGCGCGCGGTGAGATAGTCAGAGTTCGGGCTGGCTACGCCCGCAATTATCTGCTGCCGCGCAATCTCGCGGTCGAAGCGAGCGCCGGTAACGTGAAAGGAATCGAGCAGGAACGCGCGGCGTTGTTGCGCAAGGAAGCGAAGGAACGGGCGACGGCTGAAGCGCAGTCGCAGCAGATGGGGTCGCTCGTGCTCGAGTTCAAACGCAAATCCGGAGAACAGGGCGCGCTGTATGGATCAGTCACGTCGATGGACATCGCCGAAGCATTGCAGGAGCGTGGTTACGAGATAGACCGCCATCGCATTCACTTGCGTGAGCCGTTAAAACGGCTGGGCGACTACAGTGTTCCGGTGCGGCTGCATCGCGAAGTGACGAATGAATTGCAAGTCAAAGTCGTTCCTGAAGGCGAAGTGATCCTTGGGCATCTCACGCCCGAGCAGGAAGCCCAACTGGTTAAACCGGCTGAGGGTACGGAAGAAGAAACTGCCGCGGAGTAATCCGGCGACTTTAAAACCGAAAATCCTATTGCCACACTAGACGCCGCATGTTAATAGCACTTGCGGCGTCTTCTTTTACGCCTTTTCTAACCACCTATGGCCACTCCTGATATTGTTCGTGACCACTCCTTCGAACGCTCGCTACCAAACAGCTCAGAGGCGGAGCGCGCCATTCTCGGCGCCGTATTGCTCGACAACGGCCTGATCAGTCAGGCCATCGAGCAGCTTCGTCCGGAAGACTTCTACGTGCCATCGCATCGCCGCATCTTCCTTGCGATGATCGCGTTGTTCGAGCGTGGCGCCGAGATCAATCCAATCCTCATCGGCGAAGAACTCAAAAAAGAGAATGCGCTCGAGTCGGTCGGCGGCATCAGTTTCATCACTAACGTGACTTACGGTTTGCCTCACTCAACCAACATCATGCATTACGCGAAAGTTGTGCGCGGCAAGTCGATGCTGCGGCAACTCATCAAGAATGCGAACAAGATCACGCAGGAAGCACTCGCCGAAGAGGACGAGCCGGAGATCATTCTCGATCACGCCGAACACGCGATCTTTCAACTCGCCGACGAACGCATTCGCCAAGGGTTCATGCACGTCAAACCGATCGCCGAACAGTTGCTCGAAAAAGTTCAGGAGATGGAAGGTCGGGCCGCCGTGCTCACGGGACTCACGACCGGCTTCCCCGATCTCGACAAGATGACTTCGGGACTCCAGAACTCGGAGCTGATCATTCTCGCGGCGCGCCCGTCGATGGGGAAAACGAGTTTTGCATTGATGCTGGCGGAGAATGCCGCGATTCACGCGGGCGCAGTCGTCGGCGTGTTTTCGCTGGAAATGTCGAAGGAGTCGCTGGTGATGCGCATGCTGTGTTCGCAGGGCAACATCGACGCGCAGCGTTTTCGCAACGGCTTTCTCTCGCGACTCGAATGGGCGCAGATTGCGAAGTCACTCGGTATTCTTGCCGACACGAAGATCTTTCTCGACGACACGCCAGGTTTGAGCGTGCTCGAGATGCGCGCGAAGGCGCGGCGGCTCGCGGCCGAGCAGAAGAAGCTGGACCTGATTATTGTCGACTACTTGCAGTTAATGTCAGGTTCGGCGAAGCGCGCGGAGTCGCGGCAGCAGGAAGTGTCGCAGATCTCGCGCGAGTTGAAAGGGCTGGCGAAAGAGTTGAATGTGCCACTGGTGGCCTTGTCGCAGCTCTCGCGTGCGCCGGAGTCACGTTCCGATCATCGTCCGCAACTGGCGGATCTGCGCGAGTCGGGCGCGCTGGAGCAGGACGCGGATCTGGTAGCCTTCATCTTTCGCGAGGAGCAGTACAAGTCGCCGGAAGAGCGCGACGCGTTGCCTGAAGATCAAAAGAACATCGCGGAGATCATCATTGCCAAGCAGCGCAATGGTCCAACCGGAACCGTCGACCTGCGCTTCACGCCGTCGAGCATGCGTTTCGACAGCTTGTATCGCGAGTGACAGTTTCTCTGTGCCTCCGTGGTTTTCAGTTGACCACAGAGACACAGAGACACTGAGATTACTATTAGGGAAGCTTTACTTGTGGCTCGAACAGACTCGCGTCGAGCGCGACGTTGTGGCGAATCTCTTTCACGGTGAAGCTCAGCGTGAGTTTCGGAAAACGCTGGCTGATGCTGAAGGGAAACTGGATCCCGTCCACTGCCTGCCAATCATCCAGATAGATTTCTACCGGCTCTGCAACGTTACCATTCCTTCGCACCGTGTTCATCCGCACCGGCAGGTAAGTCTTCGCGTCGAGATACATTCTTTCCACCGCGCCCACAGCGGGCTGCAAGTCGAGCACATAAACATCGCGGTAACCGATCTGGCTCATGCCCGGCGCGGTGATCTTCGCGTAGTCTTCCTTGAGTCTCAGCGGAGCGTAAAAATCAGAATCACGTTGTAGCAATCCGAGTTCCGCCGGGTTCTTTATTGGACGCGTGCCGAGGGAGGTTTGAGACCAACCGGTACGACCATTAAAGCCCACCTTGATGGTGCCAAACGGATGCGCCTGGAGCACGGTCAACGATTTGTCAGGCGCCTGTGCGTAAGTCTCGAAGCTCCCGCCACGACTCACCCCCGCAACATCGAGCGTTCCTTTGATTACGCGGCTGGTGACAGCCTTGATCGCCTTCGCGCCACCCATCGCTTGAACGTAACGGGAAACAAGCTCATCAACCGACGGTACTGAAGCGGAGTTCTGGATCGTTTGGCCATCTCTGATCGCGGTGCTGCCGGTCGGGTCGCCGCCAAGGACGCGCGTAATCGCTGGTTGCACCGGTTCGGCGGCTAACGCGCCGCTAATGTTGCTCGTGGTGCGTGTAGTTGCGCCGCTGCGATTGGACGAGGCGTTCAGGTTGTTCAAGGAGTCGAGCAGGTTCTGCGCTTCATTTCTGATGTTTGCATCGGAATCGCGCGTCAGTGGTTCGAGCAGCACGCGTGCGGCGGTTGCGTCGGAATTGCGTGCGTGAATCTGCGCCAGCAACAAAGTGTAGCTGGCTTTGCCAGGCTGGAGGCTGCGCGCTTTCTGGGCCAGCTCCAGCGTTTCGTCGAGACGTTGATCAGTCACGAAATCAACGAGCGCGAGCAAGTAATAAGCAGGCGCAAAATCAGGTTTCAGTTTGATCGCGCGCCAAAGTTGTTCACGCATAACGGCGGCGTTAGCGGGTGAGTACTCGCTGATGCGGCCGGTGGGAGAGAGCCCCTCGCGACTCAGCACCCAGGCGTATTGATAATGGACCAGATAACTCTGCTGCGTTGTTGCCGCGCGCTCTAAATATTTCTTTGCCTCAGGGTATTGTTTGTGTCGCACGCTGATCTGGCCGAGGGCCGCGTAGGCGCGCGTCAAGCCGGGTTCCAGCGCGATCGCTTGTTTGAAATAGCGTTCGGCGTCTTCGTCGCGGCCGATGTGCAGCAACAGATCTCCAAGGTAAAAGTTTGCCTCGCCTTCGGTGAGCGACTGGCGTTGCATCGCCGTGTACGACGCGTACACCTGTGGGTCGTCGCCACTTGCGATGCGCAAGGTCGGGAGTTCCGCGCGTCGCACGTAAGCTCTTAACTCCTTCTCGAGCAGGTCGAGCGTCATGCCGAATGAATTTTCCAGCGCTTTCGCGACATCGTCTCCGCGGCTGACGGCATACAGGAATTGTTTGAACTGATCCTGCCGGCCCGGGCCGCCGAGCATCAGATAATGGACCAGCGCCCACGATTCGCCGTAGAAAATTCCGCTCTTGTCCTGCTCGTTGTAGTGCGGCGAACTGGTGTCGATCGCGAGCAGATTTGTCAGTGGCAACAGTTCTTCTGTGCGCAGGAGACGAATGTAGGGAAGCGGCACGCCGAGTACTGCTTCGCCGTTCGAGAATTGCAATGAGCCATAGAATTCCGCGAGTCCTTCGTTAAGCCAGACTGGTACGCCGGGCACGTTGTCTCGCAAATGCAGATGCACATACTCGTGAAAGGCGATGCTGTAGGGATCTCTTTCGCGTGGATCGAGCGACATGGCAATGTAATTGACATCGTCGCCAGGTTGAAAGTAGCCCGCTACGTTCGCCGGACGTCCCTGATAGAGCGGTTTGAATGGCGTAAAGGAGGCGTCGTCACGAAAGACGACGACGGTCGTGGGCGAGGATGAATCGAGCACGTTATGAGAGACGAGTCTGGCGAACGCGCTGTGAAAGAACTCGAGCCACACGGCGACCTGACGCAACTTCTCCGGATCGGCGTTGCCGATAACGAACAGGTTGTTCGTCCGCACACTCCGCCACGCTTCAGGAGACTGGGCCGCCGAAGGCGCAGGGAGACTAAGCAGTACGACGAGAAAAAGAGTGATCGCGAATTTCATAAAGCTGCTCTACTCGGGTCGCTTCTATTTGAAAGTGGAGTCGTAATTTGTAGGGGCAGCACTCCGTGGCTGCCCCCACTCTTAGCGCCTCGAAAAGGGGGGTGGCCACGGAGTGCTGCCCCTACAAATTAACGTCGAGCGCTACTAAAGCGGCGAGGGTGGCGTCTTTCTGATCTTTTGCCCAGGGCGGACCGGCGGACTTTCCGAGTGCCGCGATAGTTTTTGTGAGGTCGTTGGTCGGCGTGCGCAGCAGGTTTTCGGCTTGTTGCAGCAGCGTCTTCTCAGGCAAGGTGACCAGCTTCAGTCCACATGCCTTTGCCGCTTCGCTCAAAGCTTCACGAAACAGAACGCCTTCCGCTTGATGCATGCGGAAGTGCACCGCGATTATCTGGTCGATGCTCCAAGCGGGCATCGGAGTGCCGGTGAGGACTGCACAAGCAACAACCTCGTTTCCACGATCCCGCTCTCGCTTCAACGCCCCTCGCAACTCATGACGCGCAATCTGCTGCGCCGCCTGAATGCCACGCTTCACGAGGTCGCGTGCTTCTTTTGGAGGCAACTCTTCCGCCGCATGATACGGCTGTTTCGCCCACTCCTCTTCCACCAGTTCGAGGCGACAGCGATCGACAACCGAATAGTTGCTGCCGCTCTTGCCGAGCACGACAAGAGCGGCCCAACCCGAGTGTGCCTTGAGTCCGAAGACAACTTCCATTAACTGATCACTGAAGCGTTTCTTCCAGCAACGCGGCCAGCCGCCAGCCGCCTTTTTGAATCTCTTTCTTCACAACACCGGCGGACCAGACCGTATAAGATTTACCGCCAGTCTTCTTTTTCTCTTTGGCTTGTCCGCTTTTGATATCGTGCGCGCCAGTCTCGATCTTGATGTTCACGAAATCAAGACGCTCGTGCGCCTCGCGCGCAAGCGGCAGAATGTCATTGGCCATCTGTTCCGCCCACGTTTCCGGATCGCCGTTCAATTTCCAGCCAGCAGGCGCCCGGGCGGCGAGCTGTCTCGCAACCGTTGAATTCGCGGCCGTACCAAAAGCATTATCGACCGTTCGACCGTCCCAGTAACTATGAAACTTGCCCGCCGACTTTAGCTTGCCGCCGACAAACGTAAACAGCGTCAGTTTGTTACCGCCCTGATCGGCAAATCCCTTGTTGCTCGTTGAAGGTTCAAACGGATCTCCGTCAGCGTTGAAATACTCAGCGCCGACGTGCAGCGGCTGATGAATGTCGCCGAGATAATGCGCGAGCAGTATGACCGCAATCGATTTCGTAATCGCGCGGTCGTTTGTTTCCGGTTCCTCGCCCTTCAACACGCGAATGCAGAACGGAATCATCTTCACGATATCAAACGGCTCGCGTCCGATTTCTCCATCAGCGTATTTCTCATTGCCGAAGACGGGCACGTCGGTAAAGTGAAACTCGTGATGCGACGGATGGCTGCTGCACAGATTCGCATTCAGAAACGCGCGCAGTTCATTGTTGATGCGTGTCTTGCTGGTGACCGGGCGGTTGCTCGGGGGCCTGCCGCAATCGTCCCAGCTCTTGATTTCATCGGGGAAGGTCGCGACTTGTTCGAGCGTCAGGCCATCGAGTAGTTGCCGGACCTTTTTCTTAACGGTCGGGTTTTTGGCCAATCGCTTGTCAGCGACCGCGCCAACGAGTTGATGCCCATGTGGTCCATACGCAAGGGCGTTGATTGAGAAGAGGCAAAGGGTGAGCAGCAGGGAGATGGGTCTTTTCATGTCAATCATCCTGGGGCGAGATGAGATAGCGGCGTGAGTGTATGTCCGTGCGTGAAGCAGAGTCAATGAATTAAGGTAAACTGGCAGTAATGCGGTTTGAACCACACAAGCTTTTTCCACAGGACGCCTCCTTGGAGTGCGGCGACTCGTCGCTGCTTTTGACTCCGCTTTCAGGCCAAAGCGGTGACGAGTCCCCGCACTCCAAGGAGGTACTAAGTCCCAACTGCATCACTGCCAGGTAAACTAAAACATGCCTCGTTTTCAGGATCAGCAAAACAATACTGCGCGCCGCCCGACGTGGGCTGAGATCGATCTCAATCAACTCGCTGCAAACTTTAAGCAGGTAAAGCAACGTGTCGGATCGACCGCACGAATTATGGCGGTAATTAAGGCCAACGCTTATGGACACGGAGCGGTAGCGTGTGCGCGCCGGCTCGCCGCTGAAGGCGCTGACTGGTTTGGCGTCGCACTTCCCGAAGAAGCTATAGAGTTGCGCACCTCCGGCGTCACGCAACCAGTGCTTTGTCTCGCCGGTTTCTGGCCGAGGCAAGCTGCTGCTTGCGTTCAACATAACTTGACTTCGGTTGTTTATCGGCTCGACATGTTTGAGGCCCTCAACCAGGCCGCAGCGGAAGCAGGCGTGGTCGCCGACGTGCATATAAAAGTCGACACGGGCATGGGCCGGCTCGGCGTACGTTACGATCAACTCAGCGAGTTCGTCGGTGCGTTAGCTCAGTTTCGCAACATACGCATCGATGGTTTGATGACGCACCTCGCTGCGGCCGATGACACCTCCTGCCAGCCGTTGACTCTCGATCAGATTCACCGCTTCGATGAAGCGGTCGCTGTCTTTCGCGAGCATGGATATCGCCCGACGCATCTGCATCTGGCGAATTCCGCCGGCATTTATGGACATCGCGACTCGTGGGGAAACATGGTTCGGCCCGGTGGTGTGTTGTATGGCTTGTGGCGCGACGTGCTGCCGCCGTCCGTCGCCGAGCCGCAACTGCTTCCGGTGATGTCGCTTCACACGCGCATCAGTCTGTTGAAGTGGGTCCCGCCCGGCGAAACGATCGGCTACGGTTGCACGTTCGAAGCTTCGCGGCGAAGTTTGATCGCCACGTTGCCGATCGGATATCACGACGGTTACATGCGCGGCTTTTCAAATCGCTCGCACGTGGCCGTGCGCGGCGTCTATGCTCCGGTGGTGGGTCGGGTCTCGATGGATCTCACTCTGATTGACGTCACCGACGTGCCGGGCGTCGAACTGCATGACAAAGTCACCTTGCTGGGTTGGGATGGTCGCAACCCCGAGCTGCGAATTCGTGCTGAAGAACTCGCGCGCATCGCGGGAACTCTATCTTATGAAATAACGTGTGGCATCGGCGAACGCGTGCCGCGCGTTTATGTCTAGCTTGAACTAAAAACCGGCGTTGACTACTATTCGAGTTCCCTCGCCAATAAAAACGGAGGTTCCTCCTGGTAATGACTTACACGGTAAAGGCTGGCGACACGCTCTCAAAAATCGCCTCGCGAAACGGTCTGAGCCTGGCTCAGCTACTGCAATCCAATCCGCAGATCTCTGATCCCAACAGGATAAAAGTGGGCGACGTTATTAATCTACCCAACGAGTCGATCTCGACGGAGAACACGCAGCCCTTGCCGAGCATTCCGGCACCCACAGCTTCAGCCGGTGTGCTGGGTGAAGCTCTTGCCGAAGCACTCGGAGCGCTGTCAGCAAAATACGAAACCGGTGGTCGTGGACCAGGAGTGGTTTCCACTGGCGTCGGCGATCCCGGCGGCGTTTCCTATGGCTCCTATCAAATGGCGACGAAGATGGGAGTTGTGCAGCGCTTCGTAGGACAATCCGGTTTTCCGTGGGCCAAGGATTTCCAGAATCTCGCGGCGGGTTCGGCGCAGTTCACGGCTGTTTGGAAACGCATTGCCGCGGAACAAACAGCTGACTTTCAAAATGCGCAACACTCATTCATCAAGCAAACTCATTATGATCTGCTCGCCGCCAAAATACTCGCCGACGACGCACTCGATGTGAACACGCGAAGCCGCGCGCTGCGGGACGTGGTCTGGTCCACCGCGGTCCAGCACGGCGGCGCGAGCTCGATCGTGCATCGCGCGATCGCGACTCTGAATTGCACGACTTCAGATCCCACTTACGACAAACAACTGATTTGCGCCATCTATGCCGAACGGGGAAGGAAGAAACCTGACGGCAACCTCGCTTACTTCTCGAAGAGTTCACCGAACGTTCAGGCAGGCGTGGCGAAACGATTCGAGAATGAACAGAAGGATGCACTGGCGATGCTCGCCAGGGAGGCGTGACGAACCCGGATGCCAGACGAAACGGAACAACTGAGTGTCAAAGTTAACGACAAAGAAGCTGTCAGCGCGCTTCTTTATCCAGCGGCTAAAAAGATCCGTGCCGGTCTCACGGCGTTGTTGGGCCACGGTGCGGGCGCGAACCAGTTGAGCGGTTTCATGCGTATGTTTGCGCGTGGTCTGGCGGAGCGCGGTCTCGATGTGATGACTTTCAACTTTGTCTACATGGAACAGGGACGTTCGGTTCCTGATCAGAAGTCGAAGCTCGAGTCGTGCTTTCGCGCCGTGATCGAAACGATAGCGAAGCACCGGAAGTTGAAAAACAACCGGCTCGTCATCGGTGGCAAGTCAATGGGTGGACGAATTGCTTCGCAGGTGGTGGCCGCGCGCGCGGATGAGCCACTGGCGCTGGACGTGAGTGGTCTGGTGTTTCTCGGCTACCCTCTACACCCGCCGGGCAATCCGGCAAAGTTGCGCGTCGAGCATCTGGGGCAGATCCAAAAACCGATGTTGTTTGTGCAAGGGACCCGCGATGCGCTCGGTACGCCTGAGGAGATTCAGCCGTTTGTGAAGGACCTGCGGCCGCCGGCGAAGATTTACGCGATCGAGGGCGGCGATCATTCATTCAAGGCGCCGAAGAAATTCGGCCTGCCGCAGGAAGAGATTTACGAAGGGGCGATGGACGAGATCGCTCGTTGGGCCGTGACGATCTAGCCACAAAAAGGCACAAGAGGCACAAAACAGTTAAGAACCACGTCGCAGGGTCTTAACTCATTTGTGCCTCTTGTGCGTTTGTGTTTCCTTGTGGTTTCAGTTGCTCAGAACGAAGTTGTAAGTGATCACGCCTGAGACTTTCACCGGCTGATCACCCAGCATCGCTGGTGAAAAGCGAGCCTGCATGGCAGCCTTCTGTGCTTCAGGAATGAGGAACGGACTGCCACTCACCGCTTTCGCTGAAACTACGCGGCCTTGCTCATCGACCAGCACTTGAACGCTGACAGTGCCCTGAATGCGCAGTCTCTTCGCGATCTCGGAATAGAGTGGTTTCGGTAAATAGGTCGCCTGGCTCGTAATCACGCCCTTGCTCACAACCCTTGGCGGCTTCGGCGGATCTGGAGGTGGTGGTGTGTCCGGCAGCGTGACTACGGTCGCTGGTTGGGTCACCTGTCTGCCGCCGCCGGCCGGCCCTGCGGGACCGCCGATTGATCCCGGATTCGTAATGAAATCATGATCACCAGCCGTCCACGGGCGGTTATCCGGTACGGGCGGGTTTTTGTTTGGTGTTGTCGAGACGCCTTTCGGTTCGATCTCGGGATGATTCACGCTAAGCATTGGATCAGAGCGGACATCAACCTCTCTTTCGTTTCGGCTCGTATCTCGTGGATGTTCGGGACGCGCAGCCGGCGCGGGTTCGCGATCAGGAGCGATCTCCTGCGGCGGCAAGAGAGTTACGATCTCCAGTGTCTGGTCCTCGAGCCGCGCGTCGTAAGCGTAGATACTCACCACGCCGGTGATTACAAACAGCACGACGTACGTGGCACCGGTGAAGAGCAGGAACGATCCGCGCCGCTTGTATTCCCGTACATGCGAACTGGATTCAATCAGGTTATTAAACATCGAGTTCCTCCGCTAGTTGCCGGTGCCATCGGGTCGCGGGAGCTTTCTCGTTTCATTTAGACACCGGTCCGGCGTGCGAGTTCCCGGCCTGAAACTTGAACTCTGAACTGCAACCACATAGGATTACCGCGCTCTCCACAACCCACATCTAACCAGGAGCGAATTGCATGGCGACTCAAAGGGCTTATCAGGAAGAACTCAATCCGTTCGCAATTGCCAAGCAGCAGTTCAATCGGGCAGCCGACTACCTCGACCTCGATCTTTCCATGCGGCGTGTGCTGGAGAATACCAAGCGACAGTTAATTGTCTCGATTCCGGTAAAGATGGACGGCGGCGACGTCCAGGTGTTTGAGGGTTATCGAGTGCAGCACAACATCGCGCGTGGACCAGCCAAAGGCGGTATTCGTTATCATCCGAATGTAACGCTTGATGAAGTCAAAGCGCTGGCTTCATGGATGACATGGAAGTGCGCGACCGTCGGTATTCCGTATGGCGGCGGCAAAGGTGGCGTCGTTTGCGATCCAAAGAGTCTTTCCCGAAATGAACTCGAACGGCTGACGCGCCGCTACGCCTTCGAGATCGCGCCCATCATTGGACCAGACCGCGACATTCCCGCGCCCGACGTTTATACCGACGAACAGACGATGGCGTGGATCATGGATACGATCTCGATGGTCCGCGGTCACACCGAACTCGGCGTAGTGACCGGCAAACCAATCTCGCTTGGCGGTTCGCAGGGACGTGCTGAAGCAACTGCGCGCGGATGTCTTTACGCGTTGCGCGAGGCGTGCCGCGTGAAGGGCACGAGTCTGAAGGGCGCGCGTGTTGTCGTGCACGGTTTTGGTAATGCGGGCGCGAACATTGCGCGGCTCGTGGCGGAGGACGGCGCGAAAGTGATTGCCGCCTGCGATTCGAGAGCAGCAGTTTATCTGGAGAGTGGCATCGACATTGGGGAGGCATTGAGGCATAAAGCTGAAACGAAGTCGTTGGCCGGGCTTCGCGGCGCAAAAGAGATCGCGTCTGACGAAATCATGGGACTGGACTGCGACATTCTGCTGCCTTCCGCGCTGGAAAATGCGATCACGTTAAAGAACGTCGGCACCGTGAAAGCGAAGATCATTGCTGAGCTTGCCAACGGACCGACAACGCCGGGCGCCGATCGCGTGCTTGAGGATGAGGGCGTGCTTCTCATTCCTGATATTCTGGCGAATGCCGGCGGCGTGACAGTCAGTTATTATGAGTGGGTGCAGGATCAGTACTCGTTCTTCTGGACGGAAGCGCAGATTAACAAGACGCTGGAAGAGACGATCCACACAGCGTTCACCTCAGTGCATCAGACAGCGGAACATTACAAAGTTGACATGCGCACCGGCGCTTACATCCTGGCAGTCGGTCGCGTTGTCGAAGCAACGAGCGTAAGAGGAATATTCCCGTAAAACTATGGCAGACAAGATCACGGTCTACGAAAAACCGACTTGAACGAAGTGTCGCGAGATGGACAAGCTGCTCCGGGAGAGCGGCGTTCCGTTTGAAAAGGTGAATTACTATACCGAGCCTTTGAGCAAGAAGAAGCTCACCGAACTCGTTCGCAAGCTGAACCTGAAGCCGCGCGAGCTGTTGCGAAAGAGTGAACCGATCTACAAAGAGTTGGGCCTGGCGGAGGACAAGTTCAGCGACAGTGAGTTGATCGCGCTCATGGTTGAACATCCGGATTTGCTGCAACGGCCGATCGTGGAACGCGGCGACCGCGCCGTGCTCGGTCGTCCCACTGAAAACGTGAAAGAACTGTTGTAGTGCCACAGATAAAGAAACCAGCAACAGTCTTCATCTGTCAGCACTGTGGCCACAACTCGGCGAAGTGGCTGGGCAAGTGTCCGGAATGCGGCGAGTGGAATTCGCTCGTCGAAGAAAAACTCCAGGCCTCACGCAAAGGCGGCCCCCGAAACGGCTTTCAGCTTCGCGAAGTAAGCGCGGTCGCGTTTACGGAGATCGAGCCGCAGGACGACCGGCGCCTTCCATCGGGCGTCACCGAGTTTGATCGCGTCCTCGGTGGCGGCATCGTTCCCGGCACGCTGGTTTTGATCGGCGGCGATCCGGGAATCGGCAAGAGCACTCTGCTGCTTCAGGTCGCTGATAAGTTGAGTGACGCCGAGACACTGGTGCTTTACGTTTCAGGTGAAGAGTCGGAACGCCAGATCAAGCTTCGAGGCGAACGCCTCGCCGTGACCGCAAAGAACGTCTTTCTGCTTCCCGAAACGAATCTCGAAAACATCTTTCGCGAGATCGAACGACTCAAACCGGGCGCAGTGATCGTCGATTCGATCCAGACTGTCTTCTCGAGTGTGATCGAATCAGCGCCGGGCTCTGTGTCGCAGGTGAGGGAAGTGGCGCATCAGTTTTTAATGCTCGCCAAGAACCGCGGCCTTCCCGTTTTCCTGATCGGCCACATCACCAAAGACGGCTCAATCGCTGGGCCGAAGGTCCTTGAACACATCGTCGATACCGTGCTCTATTTCGAAGGTGAACGACATCACAATCACCGCATCGTGCGCGCGGTCAAGAATCGTTACGGCGCGGCGAACGAAGTCGGTGTTTTCGAGATGACTGGCCGCGGGCTGATGCCGGTCGCGAATCCGTCGCAGATGTTTTTGCAGGAACGGCCGCAGAACGTTGCTGGTTCGATTGTGACGGCGTGCATGGAAGGTACACGGCCGTTGTTGGTTGAGGTTCAGGCATTAGTTTCGGGAAACAAGTACGGAACAGGCCGGCGGATGACGCAGGGACTGGATCAGAATCGGGTCGCGTTGTTGATTGCGATGCTCGAGAAGCGAGCCGGCCTGCAACTCACCGGTGATGATGTCTTTGTGAACATCGCGGGCGGACTCGAAGTTGACGAACCCGCTGCGGATCTGGGCGTGGTCACCGCGATAGCGTCGAGTTTCAAGAATCTGACGATCGATCCGCACACCGCGGTATTTGGTGAAGTCGGGTTGACTGGCGAGGTACGCGGAGCGATGCAGGCGTCGGTGCGAGCGCGCGAAGCGCAGGCGCTCGGGTTCAAGAAGATCGTGATGCCGGCTTCAAATGTGACTGGCCTGGAGCGATTGCTTGGTGTGCGTGTGGTTGGTGTGAAATCAGTTGACGAAGCCCTGGAAGAGTTGTTTTAGCTCCGTTCATAAAACCTGGCGGTTAATCCCTCACCGATCTGCTTTGAATCGGTTTCTTTGAAGTTTCGCAGATAGCCCTCCGGCATGAACGTATCCGCCCCTTTCACCGTCACTGGCACCTCCGTGACAATCCACCGTTCAATCCGCGGCAGAAACGCTTCATAAATCTGCGCGCCGCCAATCACAAACAAGTCAGTCGCCAACGAATCATTCAACGACAACACAGAATCAATATCACTCAGCACCAGCAGCGACTCCTGCGGCTCGATACTCTGATCGCGACTGACGACGATGTTGAGCCGGTTCTTCAGCGGCTTGCCTAACGTAAGCCACGTCTTGCGCCCCATCACCACCGCGTGCCCCGTCGTTGTCTCCCGAAAAAACTTCATGTCGGCAGAGTAATGCCACGGAAGTTTTCCGCCTTTGCCAATCGCACCCTGCCGATCAACTGCGACGATCCCGATGATCATGTCGACATAATAAGCTAACGCTGGCATCTCGCTAAAAATTTTTTATTGCAAAAACTTCTGAGCATGTTTCGGAGAGACCTTGGTGAAAGTCGCGGCGGGCGCCGTGAACATCGCGGCCGTACAAAAACGAGCACAACCACAACTAGACAAACCTCCTTGGAGTGCGGGGACTTGTCACCGCTTTGGTCTGTGTTTCTCGTTAGCGCATGTATGGA
>DASXRE010000225.1:0-12078 GCA_036506775.1 Pyrinomonadaceae bacterium
TCAATAGTTTAGTACGCAGCGAGCGAGCGATCGTGACGGAGGTTCCGGGCACGACCAGAGACACGTTGTCTGAGTCGGTTGACATCGGGGGCGTTCCTGTCCTGCTCACCGATACAGCAGGACTTCGCGAGACGAGCGACAACATCGAAACGCTCGGAATCGAACGAACGCATCGCGCGATGGGCGATGCGGATCTTGTGCTGCTCGTACTCGACCGCTCGAGTGAAATTGGACCAGAGGATCGCGATCTCCTGGAGCGCACGGCTGATACGCGCCGCATTGTTGTGATGAATAAATGTGACCTGTCGTCGTTCGAGCCGCTGGCGCGTTGTCTTTCAGAGATTGAAGCGATTAATGTATCCGCACGAACCGGTGAAGGATTACCCATGCTGCACAGCGCGATCCTGTCGAAGTTGAATAGCGCTGGAACGGAAGACGGCGGTTTACTTATTACGAACGCACGTCATTACGATCTGCTTTGCAGTGCGAGGCGAGAGCTTGAGTCAGCACGTGCGTGCTTTGCTGATCGTTACAGTGAGGAGTTGGTGCTGGCTCCTTTGCACAATGCGCTGAAGTTGTTGGGCCAGATCACCGGAGAAACAACGACCGAGGATATACTCTCTGAAATCTTCGCGACGTTTTGTATTGGTAAGTAGTGATGTCGTTTGACGAGCGGTTTGATGTCATCGTGATTGGCGCCGGGCACGCGGGCTGTGAGGCTGCCTCGGCGGCCGCGCGTCTTGGTGCGGAAACAGGACTAATCACGCTAAATCTCGATCTCGTCGGGCAGATGTCCTGTAACCCGGCAATCGGCGGTATCGCGAAAGGTCATCTGGTTCGTGAGATCGACGCGCTCGGCGGAATCATGGGCCGAGTGATTGACCGCACCGGCATTCAGTTTCGCTTGTTGAATCGTTCGCGCGGGCCCGCCGTGCAATCGCCACGGGCACAAGCGGATCGCTCGCGCTACCGCAGCGAGATGCGCCGGACGTTGGAAGCAACGTCGAACCTGCATCTTCGTCAGGGGAAGGTCGTCGAGTTTGTCATCGACCATGGACGACTTGCTGGCGTGGAGCTTGAGGACGGCCGCCGCTTCGGTGCGACCGCTGTCGTCGTCGCGACAGGCACGTTTCTCAACGGGTTGATTCATACCGGTCGGCGCACGTATCGCGGCGGACGAGCGGGGGAACCCGCCGCAGTTGAACTCGCCGAGGCGTTGAAGCGCCTCGGTTTTTCGGTTGGTCGTTTGAAGACCGGCACGCCGCCCCGACTGGACGGAAGAACTATCGACTGGGAGGCGTTTGAACCTCAACCCGGGGACAAGGTTCCAGTGCCGTTTTCCTTTTCGACTGATCGCGTCGAGCAGAGACAGATCAACTGTTATATCGGCTACACGACGCCTCAAGTTCACGATGCGATTCGAGAGAATCTATCCGAGTCGCCCCTTTACTCCGGGACAATTAAAGGCGTCGGCCCGCGCTATTGTCCTTCAATTGAAGACAAGGTCGTAAAGTTTTCCGACAAATCTCGCCACCAACTCTTCCTTGAGCCGGAAGGCCACGACACAAATGAGGTCTATCTAAACGGATTCTCGACCTCGCTTCCCGCGGAACTGCAACAGGATCTCGTGCGAATGATCCCAGGCCTTTACGATGCGCGGGTCATTCGACCGGGTTACGCGATCGAATATGACTTCGTTGACCCCCGGGAGCTCGGCCCTGACCTGCAAACGTCCCGTTTGCGAGGACTGTTTCACGCTGGTCAAATCAACGGGACAACAGGATATGAGGAAGCCGCCTGCCAAGGCCTTGTGGCTGGAATAAACGCAGCCCTTTACACGCAGAAACGGCAGTCGATTCGGCTTCGCAGGGAGGAGTCGTACGTCGGTGTTTTGATTGAGGATCTGATTAAGCAGGGCGTTGATGAACCCTATCGTATCTTCACTTCGCGAGCGGAGTACCGGCTGGCGCTCCGTTACGACAACGCTGATGAGAGACTGCAACGTTACGGCAGAGAACTCGGATTGGTAGGAGACTTGGATTGGGAGAGGTTCAACTCGCGACAGGCACGACTAGCTCGGCTGAGAACCGCTCTTGATGAAACGCGTTTGCGCCGTGCGGACGCGCAGCACGCAGCCGTAAGTGCCCTCTTGGGTGCAGATCTTGGCGACACGATCTCGTTGTCTCAGTTAGCCAAGCGTCCAAAGGTAACCGCGGATCTGATTGCCTCGCTGCTGCCCGGAGAGCTGAAGCCGGTGAGCGAAGCAGATCTGAACTCCGTTTTGGCGGATTCGCTGTACGACGGATATCTTCAGTCGCAGAAAGCGACAATCGCGAAGCTCTATCAGCATGACAGTTTGAGAATTCCGAGCAATATGCCGTTTGGCAGCATCAGCGGGCTGTCGAATGAGGTAGTGGAGAGGCTGGATCGGGCGCGGCCAGAAACGTTTGGAGAAGCGAGGCGCTTGCCCGGACTCACCCCGGCAGCGCTGTCCACGCTGCTCGTATTTTTGTCCTTACAACAAAAAGCAGTTTAGGTTTCACGTGAAACAATCTTCGAGTGGCCTCGCAGGCGACACTGTGTTAGGTTACGCCGAGGCTGGCTCAGGTAGAGAAAGGCGCGCTCGCCCGTAAATGGCTAAGATAATAGCCGTCGCAAATCAAAAAGGTGGCGTGGGAAAGACTACGACTGCGGTTAATCTCGCGGCGGTCATTGCCAGTTGGGGTAATCGGGTGCTGCTCGTAGACGCGGATCCGCAAGGCAATGCTACCTCCGGTATTGGTCTCCAACGTGGTAGCTTTCGAAAAACGCTCTATCACAGCCTGGTGCTTGACGATGCACTCACGGAGATTGCCAAGTCCAGTTCAATCGCATCGCTTGATGTGGTTCCCGCAAACAAGGATCTTGCCGGCGCCGAGATTGAGCTGGTGGAGGTTGGGCAAAGAGAGTTCCGGCTAAAGCAGGCGCTCGCTACGGTCGAGCCAAACTACGATTACGTGATTATCGACTGCCCGCCTTCGCTCGGCCTATTAACATTGAACGCCCTCACCGCGGCCAAGTCGCTGCTCGTACCCATTCAGTGCGAGTATTACGCCCTGGAAGGCGTAACGGAATTGTTCGACACGCTCGCGCGAATCAGACGTTTGCACAATCCGGGCCTGATGATTGAAGGGCTTCTGCTGACGATGTATGACGAGCGCACTAACCTCTCGGCCGCGGTCGCAGCGGACCTGCGTGATTTCTATGGCCTCCAGGTTTTTCAGACGGTGATTCCAAGAAATGTCAGGCTAGCCGAAGCGCCCAGCTACGGAAAGCCGATCATCACTTACGACGCGCACTCAAAGGGCGCCGAGGCTTACTCACAGCTAGCCAGGGAGATTGTCTATGAATCGAAAAGCACTGGGTCGAGGTCTGGGAGCTCTACTGTCGTCTGATGCGACGATCGATCTCGGCTCCGAACCAACAGAGGTCGATGTCGACGCCATTGTTCCCGGTCCGATGCAGCCTCGTACTCACTTCGACGAGGGGAGCCTCGAAGGACTTGCTGACTCAATTCGTACTCACGGGATTGTGCAGCCGCTGCTCGTGCGACGACAAGGTGATCGCTACGAGCTGATCGCCGGCGAACGGCGCTGGCGTGCGGCTCGATTGGCCGGATTGTCAAGGGTTCCCGTCGTCGTAAAGGATGTGCCTGATCAGGATCTCTTAGAGATCGCGCTGATCGAAAACATCCAGCGCGAGAATCTTAACCCGATAGAGGAAGCGCAAGCCTACAAGCGGCTGATTGAGAATGTAGGATTGACACAGGAAGCGCTGGCGGCGCGTGTTGGACGGGACCGCTCGTACATCACAAACTTTTTGCGCTTGCTCAAGCTCCCGGATGATCTGCAGCAGCTCGTTGTAGAAGGGCGACTCTCAACCGGCCATGCGCGCACGATTCTTGGGTTGTCGCACGTGGACCTTCAGCGTCGCGTTGCCCGGCAGGTCATTGACGGCGCGCTTTCAGTTCGAGCTACCGAACACCTCGTCCGCAAAGCGGTGGAGGGAACTCCGCCCAAGACAGCCAGCACCGTTGACCCGAACATCCGCGCAGCAGAAACGAAGCTCCGAAGAGCGCTCGGCACTCAAGTGCGCATCGTCCAGCTTCGGGGTGAAGGGCCTGGCAAGGTGGAGATCAGCTTCTTTAGTAATCAGGATCTCGATCGCATCTACAATCTACTGCTCTCGGCGACCAAGGTGTAGAATGTAAAATCTCCCTCACGGTACAAGGTAAAACCGCCTGACGCTTTCCTGACGATTTGACGGCAATTTGCTGGATCAAGGGCCTGCATGTTAGACTCGCCCGCTTTTCGATAGGGCACAATCAGCTTACTAAACAGAGGAATCGGATGTTTCTCGCCGAGAGCTCAATTCAATTGGTTCCTGACGGTACGTTACTGCTCCATCTCGTGCTCGTCGTCGTCATGGTGTTCATTGTGAATCGAACGCTTTTGAAGCCGATTAATCAAATACTGGCCGAACGAGAAAAGCAGATGACCGGCAGTTTGAGGGAAGCCGAGACGCTGGCAGCGGAAACCGAAGAGAAGCTGCGGCGATACAACTCCGCCCTTCGTGACGCGCGAACCGAAGGATATCGACTCCTTGAGAAGGAACGCGCCGGAGCGCTGAAGGAGAAAGACGAAAAGATACGTTTGTACCGAGAGGAAGTGTCGAAGACTGTCGCCACGCAACTGGAGCAGACGCGTCAACAACAGCAGAAGGTTCGCGAAGAGCTTGAGTCACAGGCGGCGGTCATGGGCGATTTGATAAGTTCACAGATACTTCGCCGATCGGCTCGATGAGAATAAGCCGAATCTCACACCGCTAAACGAAGATGAATGCACTTGCGCTTCTAGAATGGCAGGATTGGTTCAACTATCCTGGTCTTGAGGTTTGGAAGTTTCTCAACCTCGCAATTTTCACGGCTGCCGCCATTTACGTTCTGCGTCGCCCGATCAGTGCCGCTCTCGCCTCCAGACGCGATGCGATCCGGCAGGAACTGGTCCAGGCTCAGGAACAGAAGGCGCGCTCTCTCGCGAAGCTTGCCGAGGCCGACTCCCTGTTGAGCAGATTGGACGCTGACGTTCGCGCGGTCAATGAACAGTCACAGCAGGAAGCCGAGTCAGAACGGCAACGTGTCGCCGCCGCAACTGCGCGCGAGATTGAGAAACTGAAACAACAGGCAGAGCGAGAAATCGAAACGGCATATAAAGTGGCGCGCAAACAGCTTCGCCAGTTTTTCGCCAGTCGAAGTGTTGACGTCGCCCGCGAAACCGTTCGCAGCCGCATGAAACCCGAGGACGACAGGCACTTGATCGAAGACAACATCGGTGAATTGAGGAGGGCTCGAGTTTGAGTTTGCAGACGGTCGCGCGCCGGTACGCGTCAGCCCTTGCCGATGTAGTAGTCGAGAGACGTGAAGAGCGAGAGGTTCAGGCCGAGATCGAGACTTGGGCGTCAATGATCGACGGCAATCCGCAGTTAAAAGAAGTCTTCGCGAATCCCACCGTCGCTTACGATCAGAAACGCAGGCTGGTTGAAGAGTTGATCTCGCGCACCTGCGTCAGGGAAACAACCGCCAGCTTTCTACGCGTACTACTGAGAAATCAGCGACTCGTTCAGTTGCCTGAAATCGCAGAGCGCTTCGGCCACATCCTGGATGAGCGCAGCGGAATTGTGGCGGCCGAGATCAAGACGGCGCGACCGATTCCGGAAGAGTTGAAACGGACGCTGCATGACGCGCTCGCATCCGCGACCGGACGAACAGTGCGCTTAACGTTCGCCACTGACGAAGCCGTCATCGGCGGGGTGGTGGCGCGCATCGGTTCCACGATATTTGACGGATCGGTGCAGAATCATCTTGAGCGGCTCGCCGTCGATCTGGCGGGCAATTAGTCGGCGCAGGAGCAGTAGAGGAGATCATGGAACCAATTAGAGCCAGCGAAATCAACGAAATCATCCGTAAACAGATCGAGAATTTCGACACCGGCGTCACCGTGACCGAGGTCGGAACCGTGATCAAGATCGGTGACGGCATCGCCGAGATCCATGGTCTCGAGAAGGTCATGGCCGGCGAGCTCCTCGAGTTTCCGCATGACGTGCGCGGACTGGCGCTCAACCTCGAAGAAGACAAGGTTGGTGCGGTGTTATTCGGCGAGTTTCAGACAATCCGCGAAGGCGACCTCGTTAAACGCACCGGCCGCATCATGCAGGTGCCAGTCGGCGAGGCATTGGTTGGACGTGTTGTGGACGTTCTTGGCAATCCGATCGATGACCGTGGTCCAGTCATTACTGAGCACTACTATCCAGTGGAGCGTATCGCTCCGGGCGTGGTCGAGAGACAGCCCGTTAAAGAGCCTCTGCAAACTGGTCTTAAAGCGATCGACGCGATGGTCCCGATCGGCCGTGGGCAGCGCGAACTGATCATCGGCGATCGACAAACCGGCAAAACTGCCGTCGCGGTCGACACGATTATCAACCAAAAAGGAAAAGACGTAATTTGCATCTACGTCGCGATTGGGCAGAAAGCCTCGACGGTGGCCCAGGTCGTGAAGACGCTTCAGGACTTCGACGCGATGAACTACACCATCGTTATCAAAGCCACGGCTTCAGATCCGGCGGCGATGCAATTCCTCGCTCCCTATTCTGGCGCGGCAATGGGCGAGTACTTCCGCGACAACGGCAAACACGCGCTCACCATCTACGATGACCTTTCCAAACAAGCAGCCGCCTATCGCGAGATTTCGTTGTTGCTCCGTCGGCCGCCGGGTCGTGAGGCTTACCCGGGCGACGTTTTCTATCTCCACTCGCGATTGCTCGAACGCGCGGCCAAACTCTCCGACCTGAAAGGCGGCGGTTCATTGACGAGCTTGCCGATCATCGAGACGCAAGCGGGCGACATCTCTGCCTACATTCCGACAAACGTGATTTCGATCACTGACGGCCAGATCTTCCTGGAAGCCGATCTTTTCAACAGCGGCTTCCGTCCGGCAATCAACGTCGGCAACAGCGTTTCGCGCGTGGGTGGATCGGCGCAGATTAAAGCAATGAAGCAGGTCGCTGGCACGCTCCGTCTCGACCTTGCGCAGTTCCGCGAATTGCAGGCGTTTGCTCAGTTTGGTTCGGATCTGGATAAGGCGACGCAGGCGCAGTTAGCACGCGGTCAGCGTCTGACAGAAATTCTGAAACAGCCGCAGTACCAACCAATGGACGTTGAGAAGCAGGTCCTGGTGATCTGGGCCGCGACGAACGGCTACACCGACGACATTGCTGTCGAAGACGTGCGGCAGTTTGAGTCGAGCTTGCTCAGCTTTGTCGAGAATTCACATCCGGGCGTACTTGCGGCCATCGCTGAAAAGAAGTCTCTGACAGATGAGATCAAAGCCGATCTCAAACAGGTGCTCGAAGACTTCAAGGACGAGTGGCAGAAGCAGGCAGCAAAGGGAACAACAGACTTCTCTGCCGCCCCGGCTCCTGCAGCCCAGGCGTCGGCCGCAACGGCGCCGCAGCCGGCTTAACACGATAAGCGATGCCTAATCTTCTCGACATTCGCCGGCGTATCAAGTCGGTCAAGAACACGCAGCAGATCACGAAAGCCATGAAAATGGTGTCCGCTGCAAAGCTCAAACGCGCTCAGGACCGCGTTGTAACGGCGCGTCCGTTTGCCAACAAGATGGCGGAGGTTTTGGGCCAACTCGCGAAGCGAACCGATGAAGATTTTCACCATCCGCTACTTGACCTGCGTGGCGATCAGCGTTATCTGCTGGTCCTGATTACTGCCGACAAGGGTTTGTGCGGTGCGTTCAATACAAACCTGACGAAAGCCGCGCAGGCGTTTATCAGACAAAATCCCGACAAGACAATTGAACTGCTCCCAATCGGACGCAAAGGTCGGGATTTCTTTCGTAACCGGCACGCGACGATCGTCGGCGAGTTTATTGGCTTGACCGGCAAAGGCCGTGTTGAATTCTCAGAAGCGCTCGACGTTGCGCGATCGATCATCAAGCTCTACACCGAAGACACAGGCATCGACAAGGTTTTCCTGATCTATAACGAGTTCAAGTCCGTGTTGTCGCAACGCGTCGTGCTGGACCAGTTGTTACCTGTCGCGCGCGCACAGGAACCGGAGCCGGAAGCTAAGTCTCAACAACCCGTGACGCTCGTCGATTACATTTACGAGCAACCGCCAGAAGAGATCTTCAGCCGGCTCCTGCCGCGTCTGGTGGAAACGCAAGTCTTTCGGGCGTTGCTAGAATCGGTTGCATCTGAACACGGCGCGCGCATGACGGCGATGGATTCGGCGTCGAAGAATGCGAGCGAGCTGATCGACAGTTTGACGCTGAACATGAACCGCATCCGGCAGGCGGCCATCACCAACGAGATCATCGAAGTCGTTTCCGGAGCCGCCGCGCTCTGAGGACTCTTCAGGGTTACGCCAACGGCGTTTGCTAACTTCAGCCCGGGGTTGTTTCAACCCTGGGTATTTTACGCCCGGACGCTTGAAACTCTGAAAGCGTTTGGCAAGCCGGATGGGCCAACAATCTGTGGCCAGACTTCTCAGTCGTTACCTTCCACTCGTCGCCTGGCTGGTCTTCATCTCCTTCGCTTCCTCTGACAGTTTCTCCGCCAACAACACTTCGCGCATCATTGGCCCACTAGTACTCTGGCTGTTTCCCAACACGACCCCTGAAACACTGGCGGGGGTCCATCTCATCACTCGCAAGCTCGCGCACTTCTCTGAATACGCGATTCTCGCCTACCTGGCCGCCCGCGCTTTTCGCACGTCGCCACGCCCGGCACTAGCAAACCGCTGGTTCCTCGCCGCACTCGCACTCGTTGTCGTTTACGCATTGCTTGACGAGTACCACCAAACCTTCGTCCCGTCTCGCACCGGCTCGATTTACGACAGTTTTATCGACATGAGCGGAGGTCTAGTGACCCTGCTGGTCATCCGCTGGCGCAGCAGATCCTGATCCGCGCTTCAATAAATAGCGGTCTCTCATCGTATAATCCCGTCTGACTGAATCCTTGCAAAGAGTGAGGTCCAAATGGGAATACTTGATCGCCTGAGCCCAAGTTCACAGTTCATCGAGGTAATCGAATGGCTTGATGACAGCGGTAACACCCTGATCTACCGCTTTCCGGTGCGCGACCAGGAAATCAAAAATGGAGCGCAGTTGATCGTGCGTGAGTCGCAAACCGCTGTGTTCGTGCACGAGGGTCAGATTGCCGATCAGTTTCCGCCAGGCCGTTACACGATCGACGGCGGCAACACGCCGATCCTGTCAAAACTCGGCGCCTGGAAGTACGGTTTCAACTCACCGTTCAAATCAGAGGTCTATTTCGTCAGCACCAAACAGTTTCAGGACCTGAAGTGGGGCACGCCAAATCCCGTGATGATGCGCGACCCGGATTTCGGCATGGTCCGGCTCCGTGCGTTCGGCATCTACTCGATCCGCGTCGCTGACCCGCAGGCCTTTATCAAAGAGATTGCCGGCACCAACGCGCACTTCGTCACCGAAGACGTCGAAGGTCAACTGAAGCGCACTTTGGTGAGCAGCTTTAGCGACGCGTTGGGTGAATCCAAAATTGCATCGCTCGATCTCGCTTCGAATTACGACGAGCTCGGCAAGTTCATGCGGGGCAAGATGAATGACGACTTCAAGAGCTGGGGACTCGAGTTAACGAAGTTCGTCATCGAAAATATTTCGCTGCCGCCGGAAGTCGAGGCCGCGATGGACAAACGCACGTCGATGGGCGTGATTGGCGACGCCGGCCGTTACACGCAATTTCAAGCGGCGGACGCGATGCGCGACGCAGCGCAAAATCCCTCCGGTGGTGCCGGCACAGGCGCGGGGCTCGGCGCCGGGTTCGCACTCGGGAACGCGATGGCTGGTGCAATGAACGACGCACTCAAACAATCGAGACAGGGCAGTACTTCGGCTGCGGAAACAAGTGGCGCCGCAGCCGCGAGCATCGGTGGCGCCGCAGAGGTCACCTGTCCGAAGTGTGGCAACAAAAACAGTCCGGGAGCAAAGTTCTGCAATGAATGCGGCACTAAACTTGGACCAGCAACTTGCCCGAACTGCCAGAACGAACTGCCGGCCGGCGCCAAGTTTTGCAACGAGTGCGGCCAGAAAATTTAACTGAGGTAATCTCACATGCTCAAAGGGTTCACGCGTCTACGCCGGGTAGTAATCACCGGAATGGGGTGTGTGACCCCTTTGGGAATCGGGCGCGAGGCCTTCTGGAACGCGCTGGTCGCCGGCAAGAGCGGCGTGCGCCGTATCGAAACTTTCGACCCCTCCAGTTTTCCCGTTCAAATCGCCGCTGAGGTTCCGTCGTTTGATTGGGAAGCCCAACTCAATCCAAAAGATCGCAAACACGTTCCGCGCACAGTGCCGCTCGCGCTCGCCGCCGCGCGCGAAGCACTCGAAGACGCGCGTCTCGCTCCACAAGACATGCCGCTTGATGAACGGCGCGCTTTCGGCGTTGAGCTCGGCACCGGCGGCGGCGGCCTCGCTTTCACCGAGCAGCAATACGAGTATTGGTACGTTGGTCCAACCAACAAAGCGAGTGTCTATACGATTCCAGCTTCGACGCACGGTGGTCTATCAAGCGAGTTGTCGATGGCCTTCGGTCTGCGTGGTCTATCGCACATTGTTTCCACCGGTTGTACGAGCTCAACTGACGCGATCGCTTACGCCTCTCAACACATTGCACTCGGACGCCAGGATCTGATGCTCGCCGGCGGCGTCGACGCACCGATCGCGCCCGGAATTCTCGCGGCGTTCAACCTCATGACCGTGCTGACAAATGAATGGAACGACGAACCGCATCGCGCTTCACGCCCGTTTTCTCGCAATCGATCCGGCATGGTGCTCGGCGAGGGGTCGTGGATTTACGTTCTCGAAGAACTGAAACACGCGCTCAGCCGCGGCGCGCAGATCTACGGTGAAATCGCCGGCTACGGCGCAACGTGCGACGCTTATCATCGTGTGCGTCTGGCCGAAGATGGCGATGAACCCGCCCGCGCAATGCGTCTCGCGCTTCAGGACGCCGGCCTTGAAGCAAAAGACATTGATTACGTGAATCTGCACGGCACTTCCACGGTGCTAAACGATCGGATTGAAACCAGCGCCCTGAAACTAGCCTTTGATGGTCACGCAGCGCGTATTCCGATGTCAGGAACGAAGTCGCAGATTGGACATCCGCAGGGCGCGAGCGGCGCGGCCGGGCTCGGAGCTGCGCTGTGCGCAATGCATACCAACAAGATTCCCCCCACGATCAACCTCGAAGAACCCGATCCACATTGTGATCTCGACTACGTCCCCAACGAAGCACGCGAGGCAAATGTCAGAACAGCGCTTTGCAACTGCATCGGTTTCGGTTCGAAGAACAGCGCCCTCGTGGTCCAGAGATTAGTTGAGCCGTAGAAGGATGTTTGAGAGATTCAAGAAGCGCAGCAACGAACTTGAACATATCGACACCGGCGATTACACACCGGAAGAGTACGAGTCGTGCATCTCCGAATTGCAACTCGTGAATCGCTGGATGGGCGATGCGCACGCTTTGAAGCAAACGCTTCTGAAAGACGTCGAGCAGAATGCGTTACGAGAGTTTTCGGTGCTCGACGTGGGCGCTGGTTCAGGTGAACTCTTGCGCGTCGCGGCCACGTGGGCCAGAGAAACGGGCCGTCGATTCAAAGGCGTGGGGCTCGAGTTGAACGAACGATCCGCGCTGGCAATCTGTGAAGAGTCCGCGAGCTTCCCAGAGATCACTTCAGTGCGCGGCGATGCGTTGCGCTTGCCGTTTGCGAACGATGAGTTTGCTTACGTGATGTGCTCGCTCTTCACGCATCACTTTGCCGACGAACAGGTCGTAGACATTTTGCGCGAGATGAGTCGCGTGGCACAGCGGCGCATCTTCGTGATCGATCTGCATCGCGATCCGGTGCCGTATTTTTTCTACACGACGGTCGGGAAGCTCGTGCTGAAGAATCGTCTGCTGCGGCACGATGGCGCGCTTTCCATCCTGCGC
>DASXRE010000226.1:0-5106 GCA_036506775.1 Pyrinomonadaceae bacterium
GCGTGGCGAGTTGTTGCTCAAGCAGGCGCAGTTTGGGGCGGCCGGCAGCAGTGACATTCGGCGCAGTGGCAAAGCGAAGTATCGGGTAACGACTGTCGGCAAGTATCGGGTGACGAAAGAAGGCTGGAGCATTGTGGCCACGGATGATCTTTCGCCCGTGCGTCAGCCGGGCACCTACTCGGAAGCCGAGCAAGCGTTACGCGAAATCGAAGTGAAGACTCCGGAGAAGGCCGCACGCTTGCAGATTCTCCGCCTGTCTGAGGTGAGTAAGTAATCTCTGTGCCTCTGTGTCTCTGTGGTTAAAAAAGGAAACCACCGAGACACACAGACACAGAGTTATCAAAAAAACTTCATTGCTGGCGCTGAAATGTGGTGATAGTATCTGCGCCCTTCCCCCTCAACTGCCTTGATGTTTATCACCTGGCAACGTTATGGCTATCGATATCCACTGGTTCCTCCCCGCCGTCACTTCGGGCACGTTTAGCCAGCGCTGGCCGTACGGACCGGGCACAGCTTTCCACCCCGATCTCGCGATTCAGATCGATGGCACGTTTCGAACGCAGCCTGCGGTCGCCCCGGTTTCGGGAACCTTGGTGGTACTTCCTGATGCGAGTCTTAACAAGACCTGTAGCGTGCTGCTGATTCCGCACGCCGAAGTCAGCAAGGCGTTGGCTGCTGACGGCATTGGCGAAGTCGTCTTCTATCTTCGAACACTCGATCTGGAAGACCTGGTGAAGCGGTTCAAGGCCGCCGCTACTGCAAAACTTCCGCGCGGCATTACAAACGACAAACAGATTGAGAACCTGAAGGCCGGCAAGGTGCCGTTACTGGTCGACAGTGGCGATGACATCGCGCTGGTAGCACCGGAAACGCCGGGACAAGATCAGGGTCTGGTCCAGTTTGAAGTGATCTACGGGCCGCGTCGCGGGTCCTACGTTGGAATTGCGCGCGCGATCGTTTATGCACGTCGGTTGACGGACCCTGCGAACCGTTATCGCCGGCTCGACCCAATGGCATTTTATTATCGGGTGAAGCGCGGCGTTGGTTTTCAAACAAGGATCGCGCCGGCGCATGCCACTCACCCGTTCTGGACCAGCACTGCACTCACGCTCCGCGGTTTGATCGAATTGCGGAATGAATACGATCGTCCATTCGCAACTTCGATCGATCTGACGGTTCAATCTACGCCGGCGACCAGCGTCACATTGCAAGATGCGAATTGGGCCCATCACGAGGTCGCCGCTCCCGGCACTACCGGTCTCGTCGACATCAAACTTGAGAAATCTTCGTGGCGGCTGACTCGCTTGCCAACCAGCGGCCGCTCGTTTCCGAGTCAGACCAATCAGGAAGAAGTACCGTTTCATTTTCCGGTTCAGAGCATCTACATGGACGCAAAGGCAAGCACGGATTCATGGTTTGTGCCGAACGATGCGCCGCTCTCATTCTTCACCGAGAAGAACACAGTGCAACCACTCGTCGATGGGATGGACACGTATAAAGTGATGGTGTCGTACCTGCGACGAGTGCGGCACCCCGAAGAGTTCGCGTGGCTCGCCGGCTGGTGGTGCACGCATGATTTCGAAATGATCCCGACAGATGCTTCGACCGCCTTGCTGGAACTCGTGAAGCCTATCGATGCAGCGAACGCCAACTTCCGTGTCATCCTCTGGGATCAGACGGGCCACAAGAAGAATAAAAGGACGGTAGACGCGGTAAGCGCGTTGCCGTTCGGAAATGCATTCGGCATTCTCGACAACCAGACCAAAGCCTTCGGTTCTCACCATCAAAAGTTCATGGTCGTCTACCTCAAGCCCGATGATGCCGTGGCCTTCTGCGGCGGCATCGACGTCAATCCAAATCGTATTGATAATCCTGATCACTCGCTGAAATGGGCGTACCACGACACGCATGCTCAGTTGCAGGGACCGGTCATCCGCGACTTCATGCGTCTCTTCATCGAGCGTTGGAACGACCATCAGAACGTGATCCAGAATCCGGGAAGAGCGCTGCCCTCGCCGCCGAACTGGGTAATAAACGATACCGCGGGCGATTGCTTCGTGCAGGTCACCCGAACCATGCCTAGAGGAACACATAACTCAGTGAAACAGGGAATCCAAGGCACCTTCAAAGCCGTGCAGCGAGCGGTCCAGCGCGCACAACACTATATTTACATCGAAGAGCAATATCTCGTTCCCTACTACGGACACGTTCCATTCGACCCGACGATCGATTTCCCTGGCAAACCGGGTATCGTCCAGGATCTGCTCGATGCGTTAAAACGAATCAAGTTTCTCCTGATAGTCATTCCGAATTACATGATGACGCCACAGGTGCTCTACCGGCGACGCGAATTTCTCGAGGCGCTGGCTCGTGCTGCTGGTCCAGACGCCTCGAAGATCCACGTCTACTTTCTGAAACGAAAGAAGCCGGGCAAAGAACCCGCTGAGGTCGCGAACGAAACCGAACTGGAAGAGAACGACATGATGAGTCAGGGCGACATCAGCGCCACCAAGGAAGCCCAGCGAGAGTTTGAAATTATGGGCGGCTCCGGAGCTTCCGGCGGGCGTGGCCGCTCCAAGGAAATCTATTGCCACACCAAGATCTGGATCGTTGACGACATCTACGTGAAGTGCGGCTCGATGAACGTAAACCGGCGCGGTTTCACCTACGACAGCGAAGCTGACTTTCATGCAGTTGACGGTGCTGTCACGCGCGGCAAGCGCCGTGCTGCGCTGGCCTTCAGACAGGCCTTGTTTTCGGAGCACACGCGCCTCACATCTGACGAAGTTCCCGACGACCCGCCAGACATTATCAACTGGTGGCTCGATCGCGCCACGAACTCGGGACGCGTCGACAAGTATGACTGGAACAAATACAAGATCCCGCCACTCATGAAAACAGAATGGGACTTAGAGTGGCGAAACGTGATTGATCCCGATGGGCGATGAAGTAGCCGAAACCGGTATACCGGTAGCAGATCTAATCCGGCGATCACCAACACTCGGTGGCGCGATGGACGCACTGTCTCCGGCCGCCGACCTGCTGGAACGATTGTTCTACGACGATGCGTCGATGAGCGTCGATGAAGACACCATTTCGATGTGGGTGTCGCTAATTTTCGACGGGCAGGTCGCCTTCGATCTTCCGGGTGGATTCGCGATCAAGATCGGAAAAGGCGAGGGCGTCACGCCGATGATCGCTGGACTCCGCCTCAGTCCGGCGGGAGTGGCCATTGCCGTCGAACAGCTCGCAGTTGTTTTGTCGGTTCCCGACTCCCTGCTGCGTCCTGCGCCAGCGGTCGATGGCGGCGAAACTCCGGAACGCGTCGAACTCGTGCTCGACGGAGCGCTGATATTCGATGAAAAGCAAAATCTTCGTGTCGAAGGGTTTGAGAGCGTGTCGTTGCCTCGCTCGTTTGTGGGCAGCAGCTCCGTAGTGATCTCGGCGGACGACGTTTCAATTGATACAGAGCATGGCCTCACGCTTGGTGTGGCTCGCATCGAGCTACCCAAAGATCTACCGCAACTCGCGCCCGAAGAACTCGTGCTCACGAATGCCGTGATTGGACCAGCGGGAGTCAGCGGGCGTCTCGAGGCTGTGTACACACCTCAGTTCAACGCCGAAAAGAAGCAATTCGAGGGTCAGGGCAGCGGTGAACTTGGCGGGGTGCCGTTCGCCTTCGCTTCAATCACTATCGAACTTCGAGATAACGATTTGGTTGAAGCTGGTCTTGTGGGCCAACTGTTGCTTCCGTTCTTTGAAAAACCGACCGACGTGTCGATCGCGCTGCACGCCGACGGCTCATTTGCGATCAGTCTCGGCGGCACAACCCCGCTGGCCACCATCGAGCGGAAGGATCTGTTGAGACTCGCCGTTTCGCGCATCGGTTTTGAAGTGGTTCAGGGAAAACTTGTGGTCCACACTGGCGGCACGGTCACGCTTCTGGTCGGAGGTGAAGAGTGGCCCACTTTTCGCGCTGACGACATCAGTATCAACAGCAAAGGTGAGATCGCGGTGCATGGCGTGGGCCTGGTGTTGAAGGATGGCAAGCCGCTCGATCTTGGTTCTTTACCGGCAGGAGTCGGGCGGCTTCCGGCTATCACCATCGACAAGCTCGACGTATCAGGCAATCCGCTGGACACGGGTCTGGTTGCAGACGTGCAACTCTCTATCGTCATCAAGGCAGGACCATTCAGCGCGACGTTGCGCGAGATTGGAGTTCACGCACGTTTCATTGCCAAGCTCTCGGGCACGGGTCCGAGCGTTACTGATCGATCCTTCAAACCGCCTAACACAATCGGGATCGCTGTTGACGCCGACGCGGTCAAGGGTGGCGGCCTGATCGGTCGAACTGTCGACGCGCAAAAGGAAGAGTACAGCGGCATCCTTGAACTCGAGATCGCGGAGAAGATCTCGGTCAAAGCCGTTGCCTTGTTGACGACGAGAACGGCTGAAGCTGGTCAGGGTTATTCGTTCGTTGCCATCGTCTTTGTCGAAGGCTTCACTCCTATTCAACTGGGATTTGGTTTTGCGTTGATAGGCATCGGTGGACTGCTCGGAATCAATCGCAGCTTCGATGAAGAAGCCTTGCGCGCCGGCCTCAAGTCGCACGCCCTCGACAGCGTCATGTTTCCCGCCGACCCGGTGCGCAACGCGCCGCAGATTCTCAGCAATATCAGCAAGCTCTTTCCGCCAGCCAGCGGTCACTACCTGTTTGGCCCGATGGTCCAGATCGCCTGGGGCACTCCGGCCTTGATCACCGCCGACGTGGCGCTAGTGCTCGAGTTTGGCGCCAGACGACGCTTGCTCATCCTGGCCCAGGTGCTCTCTATCCTGCCGCGTCCCGATCGTGAGCTCGTGCGCTTGCAGATGGACGCGGTCGGCGTCCTCGACTTCGATCAGGGCACTGCCGCCCTCGACGCCACCCTGCACGATTCGCGCTTGCTGAACAAGTTTGCGCTCACCGGCGACATGGCCATGCGCCTGAAGTGGGAATCGTCGCCAAACTTCGCACTCGCTGTCGGTGGCCTGCACCCGGCATTCAATCCGCCGCCGAACTTCCCCAAACTGGAACGCATCGCCATCAATCTCTCCTCCGGCGACAAC
>DASXRE010000227.1:0-4723 GCA_036506775.1 Pyrinomonadaceae bacterium
CAAGGAGGTACTAAGTACTGAAGCTAACGCTGAAAGCGTTGGCTAAGCAGCACCTTGCATACGTTCGACGTCCAGAACGCCGGGCACTCCCTTGATGGAGCCGATCACCTTGTCGAGATGCTTCACGTCGAAGACCTCAACCGTCACCTCGATGTGTCCACGTTCGTCGGAAGCAACCGAAGCGCGCGCGTCGCGAATTCCTGTTTTCATGTCGGAGATCGCGCCCGTAATCCCGGCGATCATGCCGGTGCGATTCTCTGTGATCGCCAACAACTTGACCGCGTACGCAGTCTTCTCCGGCCTCCCGGCCCACTCAACTTCAACGATGCGTTCACGATTGACCATCAATTGCGTCACGTTCTTGCAACGCGTGGTGTGCACCGCGACGCCTTTCCCGCGCGTCACGTAACCAATGATCTCTTCGCCGTGAAGCGGATTGCAGCAACGCGCACGCGTGACCATCAGATCGTCGATGCCGCGCACCAGTATCGAATCATCGCCCAAACGAATCAGCCGCTTGACCGCGCGCACCCCGCTTCGCAGACGTGACTCTTTCTGCTTGTCGAGCTGCTCAAACTGTTCCGGCCCCAAATATTTGGCGATCACGTTGCGCGGCACGAGTTTGCCGTAACCGATCGCCGCCAGCAGGTCGTCAACGCGCCCGTAACCGTAGTCGCTGGCGACGCGCTTCATGTCCTTGTCGGTGTCGCTCAGCACTTTCTTCGGCGAAAGCTGGAATCGCGTCGCTTCTTTCTCGAAAAGTTTTCTGCCGATCTCGATCGACTCGGTGCGTTGCTGTTCAGCAACCCAGTGGCGCACGCGATTACGCGCGCGTGAAGTGACGATGAAGTTCAACCAGTCACGCGACGGATGCGAGTTGGTGGTGGTGATGATCTCGACGACGTCGCCATTCTGAATCTGCGTGCGCAATGGGACCATGCGGCCGTTGATGCGCGCGCCGGTGCAGCTGTTTCCGACTTCCGAGTGAATCATGTAACCGAAGTCGACGGGCGTGGCGCCACGCGGCAACTGAATCACTTTACCCATCGGTGTGAACGCATAGACGTCCTTGGGATAAAGGTCCAGTTTGAGCGAGTCGAGAAAATCTTTTGAGTCCTTGACCTCCTGCGTCCACTCCACCAACGATCGCAGCGCCGCCAAAGCTTGATCGTCTTCACGCGCGCCACGTTTGCCCTCCTTGTACTTCCAGTGGGCCGCGACACCTTCCTCCGCGATCTGGTGCATGTCCTCGGTGCGAATTTGAACCTCGAACGATTGCAGGTTGGAACCGATCACCGACGTGTGCAACGACTGATACAAATTGTCGCGCGGCGTGGCGATCCAGTCCTTGATGCGACCGGGCACCGGTTTCCAGTTGTTGTGGACCACTCCCAGCGCAGCGTAGCAGTGACGGATTTCGTTGGGCGTGATGATGCGCACAGCGACCAGATCGTAAACCTGATCGAGACTAATCTTCTGCGCGCGCAGTTTTTTCCAGATCGAATAAAGGCGCTTGACGCGGCTTTCGACTCGAACAACCGGCACTTCCGCTTGGGACATCTTGTCTTCGATGCGCGCTGTGACTGCCGTCAGGAAAGCCTCATTTTCCGGACGGCGTTTCTCGAGTTGTTCAGCGAGTTCGCGATAGTCTTCCGGATGAAGATGACGAAAGGCGAGATCCTCGAGCTCGCCGCGCAATTTACCCATGCCGAGGCGATGCGCGATCGGAGCGAAGATCTCCATCGTCTCTTCCGCGATCCGCTTGCGTTTCTCCGGACTGAGGTATTGCAGCGTGCGCATGTTGTGCAATCGATCGGCGAGCTTCACGAGCACGACGCGCACGTCGTCGATCATCGCCAGCAACATCTTGCGGACGTTTTCCGCCTGCTGCTCTTCGCGTGAGATGTTGCTGATCTGCGCGATCTTGGTTAGACCATCGACAAGATGGGTGATCTCCTCACCAAAGAAATGGCGGATCGTGTCGAGTTCTACGAGGGTGTCCTCGACCACGTCGTGCAGCAGCCCGGTCGCCACCGACACTTCGTCCAGCTTCATATCGGCGAGAATATTCGCGACTTCGAGCGGATGGACGAGGTACGACTCGCCCGACGCGCGCTTCTGACCCTTGTGTTCTTTGGCGGAAAAAAGGTAAGCGCGTCGGAGTAGATCGAGGTCTGCCTGCGGGTGATTGGCGGCGACCTTCTCAACAATATCTTCGATCCGGATCATCTCGACAGTTGCAAGTATAACAAAGGCCACAAATCGTCACGAAAAACACTGATCACGTCTGGACCGGTGTTGGTTCGTGAAGATCTGTGGCCGAAAACGTTGGCCTTGAGTTTTTAACCCTTCGGTGGCGAAGCCTGCTGTTTCGCCTCTTCTTCTTCCTTGCGTTTCTCGGCGGCCGCACTCAGCTCCGTGGTGCGTTTCAACGCGACTTCATATTCCTTCTGATACTGCGCTTTCTGCTCGGTCTGGCCTTCCATTTCAGCGAGCTTCGAAGCTTCGAGCAGCAGGTTGGTCTTGTAAGACCATGCCGACTCGTTGTTCGGATCATACTTGATCGCATTTTCGGCTTCGGACAGGCCCCGCTTCACGCACATCTGTGCCTGATCGAATTCTTTCTGATCCTTGGGCTTCTTGTAGGAGATGGTGGCTTTGTTGTTGGCCGGATCAACGGTGGTGACCTTGTTCGAGGGAAGCTCGGTGATCTTGAACGAGCAATCCCAATCTTTACTGGCCAGCACCACGTAGGCCTCGGCTCGTCTTGTCGGTTCAGTGGCGTCGCTGGCGGCGCGTGCGGTGATCCACTGTTTTAGTTTGTCGTCTTCCTTGGTGGCGCCGTAGAGATAGGCGATCGCTTTGTAGGCCTCGTCGTCTCCCGGATTCTTATCGAGGATTTTCTGATAGGCCTGGATCGCTTCCTGGGCTTTAGCGATATTGTCCGGTGTCTGCACGCCCGGCTTATACTGCGCGTGAATCGTGCGGGCGATAAACATGGGCGCCGTCTTGTTATTCGGATCCAGTTCCGCTGCTCTGCGCGAATGCTGTTCCGCCTCGACGAACCTGCCCTCGTGGTAGGCGCGCGCGGCCTCGTTCAACTGGTTCTTTGCTCTGATTCGATTAATAACCCCGCACCCGGAGTTAGTGGCAACAAGGATCGTCAAAAGAATGACGACCCCGGTCTGAGCGAGTTTCATTTATACGTGACTCCAATAATTATTAAGGCAGATCGTCTACTTGCAATCCCACAGGATTTGCGCCGGCGCCCTTGATGGCGTCGATGACTTTCACCACGTCGCCATAGCGCAATGCACGCGGGGCCTTAACGAAAACAGTCTTCTCTATCCGGTCGTCTTCCTTGAGGTCAGTACGCGTTTCCATTCCCACCTTGTAAGCGCGCTGTTCCTTCCGCTGCTGGAACGTCATCGCGAGTTTCTGCGCCAGAGGCGTAGTGTCGTTGACCGATCCGAGCGGGCTCTGGTTCAGCGTGATCGACAAATCAGGCGCGATCGAGACCACGAGTGTCAGCGGGTTTGGCTTTAGCTTGCTGAGGTCTTCGTTGGGATCTCGCTGCGTCGGAATGTCGGCCTGAAACCGGCTCGGCTTCAGCGGCGTGACCACCATGAAGATGATCAACAACACCAGCAACACGTCAATCAACGGTGTGACGTTGATATAGGGCTCGGCTGTATTCCCGCCCTTCTTCGAACCACTACCCATCGCCATACTGAAATTCTCCTCGTTCTATTGCGTTTACGCTGCCGGAGCCGGAGCCGCGCCCTTCTTCTTCTTGTCGGCCACGAGTCCAATCTTGTCCACGCCGAGCTTTCTGACTTCGTTGATGACGTTGACTACGTCGCCATAGCTCACGCCAACTCCGCTCTTGATGTAAACGATGCGATCCTGCTCGTTCTTGATCTTCTGGAGCAGCGCATCAACCTTCTCGGTCAATTGCTCTCGCTGCACTCGTTGCTTGGCGAGGTAGTACTCGCCGTCGTTCGGAATCGAGATCACGATCGACGATTCCTTGATAATCCGCGGATCGACATCCGGGTTGTTCATGTTCTTCGGCAGAGCCACTGTAATTCCCTGCTGAAGGAACGGCGTGACCACCATGAAGATGATCAGCAGCACGAGCATGATGTCGACCATCGGGGTGACATTGATCTCGGACTGTAGGCCGCCGCCACCGCCACCGCCTGACATTCCCATAACAAATCTCCTTTTCTCACCGGCAAACGCCGGTGCGGCGCTGTCTCACGAACACCTGTTCGGCTGGACGCCGCACCTCAGGGTTCACCATCCCGCGTTTGTGACGCGTATTACTTAAGCCTTCAACTGCTTCGTGCGGTTCTTGATGAAGTAGTCGACCAGTTCAGAAGCCGAGTTATCCATCTCCACCACGAAACCATCGACCTTACCAGTGAAGTAGTTGAACAGCCACACTGCGGGCACCGCCACGAGCAAGCCGAGCGCGGTGGTAAACAACGCTTCCGAAATACCGCCGGCCACTGCCGCGATACCGGCCGACTCCGCGTTCTTCATGCCGCGGAACGCGTTGATGATGCCGAACACCGTTCCGAAGAGACCCACAAACGGGGCCGTCGAACCAATCGTTGCGAGACCTGAAAGGCCGCGTTTGAATTCGGCCGTCTTGATCGCGATTGCACGTTGCAAGGCGCGTTTGGAAGCCTCAATCTCGTCGCCCGAAATGTCTGTC
>DASXRE010000228.1:0-35219 GCA_036506775.1 Pyrinomonadaceae bacterium
GCTGCACCAACAATCTCATGCGTAAGCTCATTCAAGTGAGGATTCATAGCTTCTCCATTCTGTGTGAGGTTAAAAAACCAGCTTCATCTGTCCGAACAACTGATAAAGCATCTTCCCGGGATTGATCACGTCGGGCTGGCAGAAGTCTTCGACACCGGGAGGGCAATTGCGCGACGCGTCGGTGAATATATCCCGAAAGCCGCGCCCGGTTTGCAGTGTCGCGGCCCCAAACGTCAGCGTGAAGTTGTTGATCAGAAACGGACGGTAGGCCACGCCAAGACTGTAATCGAAACCGATATCGTGCCGAATGCGGTTTTGAAACAGCACCAACTCCAGCGGCTCTGTCCGATGAAAACGCAGGTAGTTCACGTTCACCACCGCCTTCACACGCTGCGTCAGCTCGACATCAACGCCCGCGTTGTAAACATAGATCCCGGGATTGACGAAATTCGCCTGTCCTTGTGTCTTGCTACTGCGCAGAGTCGGCAACAGACTGTTCGGCTGGACCAGGCCGACGCCGGTTTGCGTCAGACGAATGCCGTTGCGCACCCAGAATGAAAACTGCCCGCCAGCAAAATTCGGATCGTCGAAGATCGCGTCAAATCCGGTTGCGCGATCATCCGTTGGATTGCTGTCGCCTTGAGCCCACAAAAAGGAACCCTTAAATCGCAAATAGTCACGATCAACCGATGCCTCTACCGCTGCCATGTTCGTTCTCACATCAACCCGGCGCCCCGCGATCGGATTATGCTCGTCGTGCCCAAAAGCAAAATAGTACGAGTGCGAAAGATTCAGCCGCCCAAGATGCCCATCACCACTGAGTCCCAGATAACCAACCTTGATCGCGTGCGGCCGCACGTCACCGATCGGCGCCGGACGGACCAGAAATCCGTTCCGATCAAACTCCACGCCGCGTCGATCATCGTTGTAATGAAAGCTCCCCTGAATCGTATAACCCTTGTGAATGAAATCCTGGCGAAAGACGTTTGCGACGTAGACGTTCTGATGCCGTGTGTCGAAGCGATTCAAACCGCTGTTCGTGTCCTTCTCGAGCATCGAAAAATAGGCGCCATTGAACTGCACCCGATTGTTATCCGCGGCGCCAAACACGCGCGCTCCGAGGTTGTTGTCAGAAAAAATGAACCCGCGAAAGTCCGAAACAAATGGTTGAATACCCGCGCGAAGCGAAACGAAATCATAGTTCGCATTAACGTCGAAGAGCTTCACTTCCCCAAACGCTTCTTCGAGCGAAGCGTGCCAATCGGTGCGATTCGTACCCCGGCGCACGTCGATGTTCACGATGCCGTTCTCACGCGCGTCAAGATAATTCGGCACGCTAAAGGTTGGTGAAAACTTGATGGCCCAATCCCGCGGTTTGAAAGTGGTATCGCCGTGAAAGAGTTCAAAACTGAACTGTAGGGTCTCGGCCGCGGCAAACTGTTCCGGACGGCCGAAGAACTCCGCGCTGACTGGATTAACGCTGCTGACGTCCGATGGTGTGGGCGCCCGCCGCTGCTCGACAGCGGTCGAACTGACGCCGGTGAGAATCATGAACAGCTTGTCGCCTTTGATCGGAAGGTCGCCCTTGAGCACATTCTGATTGTACGGATCCCACCAGCGGCCCTTTTTGAAAGGAATATCCCGGCCACGCGCGCCGCGGTCGCCGTATCGGTCGTATTCCGGGAACTCTATGCGCCACCGATCGGGCGTTTCGCGTCGCTGCGGGGGTGTCTTGTCGGCAGGTTTTTCAGCAACCGAGATGTCGATCTCCAGTTCGCGGCTCGCTTCGACAATCACATTCTCCAGCGTGTCACCACGCACGATTGCAAAATCACCATAGCTTTTGTCTTTGTCGAAAACAGCAACGTGCGGTTGGTCCAACGTGAGACGATAGGCGCCGGCAGCCAGTTTTACTGAATAACTACCGTCGGCGTTAGTCCTGACGCGCGTGGTCTTTCGCGTGACTTGATTGGTGAGGACGACAACAACGTCGGGAACTGGCGCACCCGCCGCGGATCGGACCACGCCTTTAAGGCGGCCCGTACTTTGTGCCAGGCAACTCGCGACAACTACCAGGATGAAAGCTGTTGTTTGCAGGAGGCGCCTGATCACGTTCGTCGGTTTTTACCATAGATTTCACGGATTGGGCAGAAAAAATCTGTGGTACATTGTGCGTCGATGTGGCGACGGATGATCTTCTTCGCGTGTTTGCTCACTGCGTTTGAGACCAGCGCACAACAAACACGTCCCGTCTTGATCAGTCACGCCGATTCAACTCGGGCCATCGCCTTCGACTCAGTCACGCACCGCCGCGAACCATTCACCACTGCGGCTCAGATCAAGTTTGGTCCGGATTCAGCCACGCGCATCATGCTCTTTGCGATGAACCTGCAATTGCAGCCCGGCGAACTGGCAACCGCGGTCACCGCGGAGGCTGAAGACGCAGACCACACGCTTTATCAACTAAGTGTTGAGCACATCGACATCGTCTCTGACTATCCGTGGGCCTCTTCCGTCATTATCCGTGTACCTGAAAACCTCCCGGCCACGGGCGACGTGCTGGTGCAGATCAAATACCGCGACCTTGCGAGCAACCGCGTACGGATCGGGATAGGCCAGGTCGGCGGTGGACCGCCTGACGATCTGAACGCTGTACCGACACCCGGTCTGCCGTCGCCCTCAGATCCGCCTTCGGCCATTACCACAACAGACTTGACTGCCACCGACGTGCAGACGATCTTGCAGCAAGCAGCTTCCGCGGCAACGTCTCTGGGCAAGGCGGTTACGATCGTGATCACCGATCGCGAAGGAAACATTCTCGGTCGATTTGCAATGAGCGGCGCGCCCCCGACCACCACGATTCGCAGCATCGGCGCGGCCGGCCAAGGACTCGAAGGCACAGTCGCGCCCGCAGTCGAAGCGGCTACAGCCAAGGCCGCGACTGCCGCGTTCTTCAGCACAGGCGGTAACGCTTTCTCGACGCGTACCGCCGGCTTCATCATCCAGGAACACTTTCCACCCGGAATCGCTTTTCGCGCCGGTGGTCCACTCTATGGCGTGCAGTTCTCTTCTCTTCCGTGCGGCGATATCCAGAAACCGTCCGCACGCCTCGGTCTGTCAGGCGACCCGGGCGGCTTGCCGATTTACAAGGACGGGCTGCCCGCGGGCGGGATCGGAGTCGAAGGCGATGGTCTCTACACTGTCGACCGCGATCCGGCCGACAACGATCAACCGTTTGAGGAACTGATCGCGGCCTCGGGCATTCGCGGCTTTGAAGCACCAGCGCTCATTCGCGGCAACACCATATTCGTCGACGGCATACGACTCCCATTCACAAACGTCGAAACTGCACCCGTGCCGGCGACGGTCGCCAGCATCGCAGGCTCGATTATTAGCCCGGCACCTGCGTCAGAATTTATTCCGCAAGTTGTTGGCGGCATCGCGGGTGAAGTTAGTCCGCGGTTCTTTCCCTTCATCGCAGGCACGGCGCCAAGCGGAAATGCGCTTACCGCCGTGGAAGTGCAAACCATCATTTCCCACGCGGCGCAGCAGGCAAACATCACGCGAGCCGCGATTCGCCAACCACTCGGCAGTAATGCGCGCGTGACAATCGCCGTCGTCGACACCACGGGTGTCGTGCTCGGAGTCTTCCGTCAACAGGATGCGCCGGTGTTTGGTTTCGACGTCGCGGTCCAGAAAGCGAGAACCGCCGCATTCTTCTCGAGCGCCAACGCTGCGACTGCATTGCGCGCCGCAGGCTTCGGGCCTTATGTCGATCGCGCCGCCGCTGACGGTTTGCGCTTCGATGGCGCGTTCGCATTCAGCGACCGCGCGATCGGATTTCTGCACCGGCCGTTCTTTCCGGATGGCATCGACAACACCGCGGCTGGTCCATTCAGCACCGCAATCGGAAGCTGGAGTCCTTTCAACGTCGGGCTGCAACTCGATCTGGTGCAAACGAATTTTCTGGCGGCCTTGAGTGGACCGGTGGCTTCATGCACTTCAGTTCCAGGGCTGGCGAACGGCATTCAAATCTTCGCCGGCAGCGTGCCGCTCTACAAGAATGGCGTGCTGGTCGGCGCCATCGGCGTCAGTGGCGACGGCATCGATCAGGACGATCTCATCGCCGCGGCGGGTGCGAATGGTTTTTCACCGCCAACTGGCATTCGTTCCGATCAGATCGTTATGCGCGGCGTGCGTCTGCCGTTTCTCAAGTTTCCCCGGAGTCCAAATCTCTAAACATGAACCGCGCTACTCGCTCGTTCATCGTTCTGCTCGCGTTGCTGCTTACGATGCTGCTGGCGACGGGCCATTCCCAGAGTCAGGACGCGCCGGCGCGGCAAGTGGGAGTGCTGCGTTTGCGCGCGCGCGTGAAGCTTGGCGATTCGACTCCGCTGCGCGGTCTCGCGCGCAAACGGTTCTTCCTCGTTCCGGGTTCGCTGGAACAGAACCGCGCGCTCGTGGAGGCGATCGAGCGCCAACCGCTCGTCACGCGCGACTGTTACTACCAAAAGAACGGCGCGAGTCCAGCACTGATCGAGTGGCTGAAAGAAGCCGACTGCGAATCAGTGTATTGCCGCGAAATTGAGCAAGAGTTTGTCAGCGGACCAAAGGCGGTGCCTGAGTTCGCGACGGCGTATACGGTCAGCGAGAAAGAGTTTGGCAACGCGGCCACGGCAATGAAATGGCTGACGACGAATCTGCCGGCGAGTCTGCGCGACGGTTTTTATCGGAATCGCAAGGGCGTGCTCGACGCACTGCTCAAACAAGCGCAAACGAGCTCCGGCTCGACGGTCCAATCAGTGATGACGGACCGGAACGGCACGGCGTTTTTCACGGAGCTCGGACCGGGAACTTACGTTCTGACCAATCTGGTGCCGGCGGAGTTGGGCCAATCACTCGTAACGTGGAACTGCGAGGTTCAAATCAAGAGCGACGATCTTGCAAGCGAAAAGCCGTACCTGATCTCAAACCGCAAAGACAAACTGGTGAAGTGTGTCGCGATCGAAAAACCAACTCCGCCCTGCCAATGAGAATTGGTCTTAACATTTGCTTTTTAATCCTTGCCTCCCTGGCCTCGGCACAGGGCGCCGTCGACTACACGAAGTTCTCTCACTCGACCCCCAAACACAAAGCAACTTGCAACACTTGCCACAAAGCACCGACAAAGAACTGGACCAAAGTCTCAACCTATCCGGATGTGGCGGATTATCCGGATCACGAAGCGTGCATCAGTTGTCATCGAGCACAGTTTTTCAAAGGCGCCCGTCCGCAGATCTGCTCGGTCTGTCATTCCAAAACATCTCCGCGGGATGACGCGCGTTACGGGTTTCGTAATCCGGTTTCAAGACTACAGTTCGTGATCGAATTCCCGCATGATCGGCATCAGGACGTGATCGCTCTGCAACAGGATCTCCGAGTTGAGCCACTCCTTGGAGTGCGCCGACTCGTCGGCGCTTTGGCCAAAGCGGTGACAAGTCCCCGCACTCCAGGGAGGCGCCCTGATCGTTCGGGCTTTCTGTTGGCCCACGCCGCGGTGACGCAGAATTTCAATAACTGCACGATCTGTCATGCCCAGGCGGCGAGCGTTCCCCCAGCGCCCGCGCGTGGCTGGATCGACGCGTACGTACCGCCGGCCACAACGTTCAAAGCCGTTCCCGTCGATCATTCATCGTGTTTCAGTTGTCACTGGAAATCGCAGGAGCCGGTAGCGAGTAACTGCAACGGCTGTCACAAACTCGCAGCGACGCCTTACGTCGCGGCCACCGCGCCCGCGAGGATCTCGATCAAGTTCATGCACGAAGGTGGCGGCGAAAAGAAACAACACGTCGCGGAATGCACGACGTGTCACATCAATATCACCAAATCTGCGACGCTACGTGGGCTGAAACCTGATGTGCCGATCACGTCGTGCACTGAATGTCACAACAAGGAGGGCTTGCGGCAGGATCTCAACAAGGAGTTGATTGCACTCGACAAGAACACCGCGTACGTCTGCGCCTACTGTCACACTTCGAACGTGGGCAGTCTCGATGCTCCGGCGAGTCACTATTTGATCGCACAGCGTGCGCCGCTGAAGCGCAAGGACATCAAATGACCAGACTGATCGTCCTCAATCTGTGTCTTCTGTGTTCATCAGTGATCGTTTGTGCTCAAGGCCCGGACGTCGACTACTCAAAGTTTCTCCACACGAGCCCGAAACATCGCTCACTTGCCTGCACCTCTTGTCACGAACGCACTGACAACTCGGCAACACCCCGTTTTCCCGGTCACAAAGCCTGCACTGACTGCCACCGCGGGCAGTTCACCACGCCCGCAATACCGATGTGTCTCATCTGTCATAAGGACACGAAATCCAGCAATCCACCATTGCGAAGTTTTCCCACGAGCTTCAACGAACCGTTCAACGTCAAATTCGATCACGCGCAACACAACACCGGTGCAGCGCGCCCGCAGAACGGATGCGTGAGTTGTCACAGCTCGCCGATTAGCCGAGGCGCGGGTTTCTCGATTCCCGCAAACATTGGGGCGCACAACAACTGCTACACGTGCCACACGCCCTCAAGTAAGTCGAATGCCGGACGCGAGATCGCCTCGTGTGGTGTCTGTCACGATCAGAAGGCTTACCGTCCGACCAGCACCAATGCGCGCGCTTTTCGTTTCGCGTTCAGTCATGCGGACCACGGCACGCGGCAGCGGCTGGCGTGCGCTGATTGTCACAAGCTCACTGCGGGCGCGCCGCAGACGCGACAAGTGAGCTCGACTACGGCGGCCCAGCACTTCGTCACCACGCGCGGGCAAACGTGTGCGTCATGTCACACGGGCAAGAGAACGTTTGGCGGCGACCTCGGCTTCAACGACTGCAAGCGCTGTCATTCTGGTCCCACCTTCCGCATGCCCATGTGATAAGATTCCCCACTATGAAGATCCTGCTAATCGCGCTTCTTACCCTCGGCTCTTTCGGCATTGTCATCCAGGAAAAAGAGAGCAAAGTCCAACCGAAGGAAGTCGTGCTGTCGAAGGACAGCCAGTCCGACAAGTACGGCGAGGTGCCTTTCAATCACGAGAACCACGCGACAAAGAAGTACAGCCCGGACGGTCAAAGTGTGTTGACGTGCGTTGAGTGCCATCATACGGACCAACCGCCCGCGAATCTCAAAGCCCCGCTGAAAACTTCCGAACGCACGGTGGTGTTAACGGCTGAAGTTTTGGCGGCGGCAGATGCGAAACCAGTGAAGGGTTGCCGCGCGTGCCATTTGCAGGCCGGTGATGATAGTGCGCCGCTGCCGGCAGTTCAGTACCCCGACAAGCCCGCGCCTACGAAGTTAACGAATGAAGTTGCATACCACCTCAACTGCAATCTCTGTCACGACAAAGCCATCGCGGCGCGGCCCGCACTCAAAGGAAAAGTTCCTGGTTCAAACGACTGTATCCCCTGCCACAAACCCGCCGGCTGATCCGGCTTGACCGCCGGATGTGAGGCGAGGCGCTGCCCCTGTTTAGCGACGGCCCTTCCCACGGCATGTAAGCGAGGACTCTGCCGCCGGTTTAGCGAAGGCTTTGCCGCCGGATGTGAGGCGAGGCTCTGCCCCTGTTTAGCGACGGCCCTTCCACGGCATGTAAGCGAGGACTCTGCCGCCGGTTTAGCGACGGCTTTGCCGCCGGATGTGAGGCGAGGCTCTGCCTCGCCGGAGGAGCCTCCCCCAAAAATGAAGGGCTCCGCCCTTTTCGGCCAAAGGCCATACCGGGGCCGAGCCCCAAATTTATTTCACTCCACCTCCGGCGAGGCATAGCCTCGCCTCACATCCAGCGGCGAAGCCGTCGCTAAACCGGCGCGCGGAGTTGCCTCTAGACCGGCGGCGAAACAGTCTCTATCCGGCAGCAGAGCCGTAGAATCTCGCTGGCTGATCCGGTTCATCCACGGATTACTCTGGTCATGAATGTGTTGCACGTGACATGAATTGCAGTCCGGCTTGCCGTTCAGCGTGCTGTGGCAAGTGGCGCAGGTTGTTCGCGGCGTGGTTCTGTCGATCGGATCGAAGGCGAGGTGGCAACTGTTACACGACAAGCGGCCCTCAGCGTTTCCCTTAATCCCGGCAACAACCTTCACGCGCTGATCGTGCAGCGCATGAAACTGATTGCTGCGCCACTTCTGCTCTGAATCCGTCGGCAGACGCGTCACCGCCAGCTTTTTCAAATCCCACTCTTCATCATTAATTGTCTTCGGGCTCCACTCCCCATTCACCACCGGATAACCAAACGTGCCGCCGTGCGGCGTACCAGTGCGCCGGCCGTTGTAGACATGGTTGTTGCTGTCGTTGTGACAGCTCGTGCACGAAGTAATCGCAGCTTTAGTCGCGTCGAACTGTTCACCCTTGTGTTCAGCGTGACAATCAGCGCAACCAATGCCCGCAGCAACATGCGGCTTGATCTCAGTTGCCATGAACGCGTCGGTGTGATGACAGCTTGCACAACGGTCATCCATCTTGCCCTTCAACGCGTGACACGTCGTACACGAACCATTGTTCGTGGCAACGGCAATCGCCGGCGACAGGCTCATCTGTGTCGCAGCATGTGCTTTCGACAATGGCCCCGGTGCAAACGCGTTCGCATACCAGTAAGCCGCGGCCACCGAACCCGCGCCGAAAATGATGATGGCCCAGGTGAAAAACGCCGCCGGCCAGCGCGAGATCAAATCCGATGTGGGCGCCCAGTTGAATTGAGCTTTACCACTTCTCCTGCCGGCTTTGGGAAACAACGGTGACGGCCGGACCATCTTTCCGGCTTCGCGAATTCGCTTGTCCCAAAAAATGTCGAGCGCCTTCGTGCCCGCTATCGGCGCGGGCCGCGGCTTCTTCCCCTTGGCGTCCAATGGCGCCGTCAAACCGTCTGTACTCAGTCCCGGATCGCTAACGTCGATCTCCGACATCTGCATTCCGATGCGAAGCTCAACCCGGACTACCAGCGCGTCTTCAGTGGTATCAATCTCGAGCTGAAATGGTCCAATCTCGATAACGTCGCCCGCGGCGAGCGCTTCGTTCTCTTCAATCGGTTTACCGTTGAGAGTAACCGGATTCCGGGGTCGCAGCGAGAAGAGGTGATACGCGTTGTCAAACTGCTTGATACCCGCCTGCACGCGCGACACCGACGGGTGGTTCAGGCGCACTTCACATTCGCTGAGCCTTCCAATCAGCAGTCCTTCGCTGATGATCCTTGCCGGATCGATCAGCAAGTCGTCGCGGATGATGATGTACTGGTTGTTAACGGGCATTGAAGAAGACAACCTGGACGACGTGCACGATCATCAGCGCCAGCATCGCGGCCGTTGAGACGACGTGAATTGGAATCCACGAGCGAAGGTATCGATGAAGCAACAACAGTGCATCGACGCGCCGCAGCGTCACGGCACTTTCAACAGCCGAGAGCAATAACTCTCGTTCCTCGGGCGTCGCCAGCCGCGTCGTGCGAGGCTTGAACTCCTCGCGCGCCTGGGCCAGCAACGATTTCAGTTCCTCGCGACGCCAAAGCTGCCGCCATAAAAAGCCGCGAGACGAAAAGCGCGGGTAAACGCGATCGCGAATTTCTTCCTTGAGCCAGCCTTCGCTCTGCTCGAGAATCGAAGCTCTTTGCTGCCTCAACTCTTCGCGCCGGCTCTCCAGATCTTCGAGGAGCAGCGGTTCGCCTTCGATTCGCGTCATGATTCTCGGCGCGATGATGTAAGCAAGAATTCCGACGACGCCTGACAGGATCACCAGATCGAAAACGACGTACAGGAGAGTGGTAAGCAGCCCGCCGGTGCGTGGACCGGAGTGCAATAGCAACACGACGCCTGCGACAACGCCGGCATAAACGTGGGCCAGCATCCAGTAGCGCAACGCACCCACACGGCGTCGATAGACTTGCTTGCGCAGCGGGTACGTCATCACCACTGCCACACCCACCAGACCAGTGAGGCCGGTGAGCCAGCGCATCGTCAACCATGTGCCCGCGAGCACGTTATCGAATCCATACTTCGCGAGACCCAACACGGTGGCCGCGATGGTGAGCAGCGTCGCTATCAAGCCGGCGAGGTGCCACGCTCGTGCGGTCGGATCGCTTTTGTGAATGTTGCGTCCGATTGCGTGCGTCTGATCGCGAAAGACGAACGCCTGTGCTGACTTGACCTCTTCGAAGTATTCGACCGGATTCACTCGCACCAGTGCGCCGGTCGGACAATTCTCTTCACACGAATACGCCTTGCGCTTCACGCCCGCAGGATTCAGCGGCGTGCCTTCGCACAAGTTGCATTTGATCGCCACCACGTCATCCGCTGCCGCCGGCGCCGGCGCGTCGGCAATGCGAAAACTGAAAATGCGCCTCAGGCTCGACAGCAAACCGTGACCGTTTGCGGGCGCGTCCCGTGGGACCATCGAGATCGCGTCGTACGGACACTGGGTCGCGCAGTCGAAACAACCGATACACGTCGCGCGATCGATGTCGACCTGGCCCAACGGATCGCGAAAGATCGCACCTGTGGGACAACCAGTCAAACACTCGGGATCGGCGCAGTGCATGCAGACCTGCGGCACCAGGGCATGTTGCAGCCGTTTCTTTCCAATGGACACCGGCCGCTCAATCTGGATTCCTCTCCGCAACAAGCGCGACTGCCCGTGCATCTTGTGACACGCCAGCGAACAGTTGCCGCAACGAACACACAGGTCCATGTCCATTACGAGCACGTTGTTGCCGTCGATGATGCCGGTGGCGATCTCTTCTTCCGCGGACCTCAGTGCGTTGACGTCGGCGACGGATTCGAGCGTGAGCGGCAATGAGTCGTCCGCATTCGATAAGCTGGAGAGAGATTCGAATAGCTGTTGGCGAAGCTCTGGATCAGTAGAGAAAGTGTTCAGCGAGACTTCGAGAACTTCGGTTCGTGCCATCAAACTGGCGCTGTACTTCCACACTTCCGGTTTCGTCACGCCTTCCAGTCCGAGGCAGTTGCCGACGCTGAGGAAGTCGACGCCGGTGTTCTCGTCCATGCCCAACACGACCTCCGGCGAGGCGGCGTGAAAAGGAATACCGAGCGTGCGCCGCACCCAACCACTCTTGATGAAGATCACGCGATCGACGGGCGTATCTTCTTTGCACAAGACGTGGTTCTTGCCATAGACCATGAAGCGCGCTGACTTTTTGAGTTCGTTGACCAGCGGCTCGCTCAGAGGTTTGTCGGTGACGCTCGCGAAGTCTTCCAGTGCCCGTGCAAAACCGTGTGTCCGGTAAGTCTCATCGAGGATTTGACCAAACTTCGGGAGCTTGCGCAGCAAGCGTAAGGCGGGACGCGAGATTTCGACCACGACCGCGGTTTGATTCGCGGGCACGGCCACGGTTGCGTTTCGCTCGATGCCGGCGAGCAGCGCCATCTCGCCGAAGCACGTGCCGGGTTCGAGCACGCCGATCTTCTTGCGGCCGTCGTTCTGACCAACGTAAACATCGAGCGGGCCGTCGACGGCGATGTAGAATGTGTTGCCGCCCCATTCACCCTCGCGCATGATCTCTTCACCGGCTTCGTATGCGAGGAGCCGAATGTAAGGTCCGACGCGTTTGCCGTTGCCGTAGTCGCGGCCCTGCACGATCACTTCGAGATCGGCAGCGTATTTCTGTTTGCCGTTTTGTTCTTCGAAGAGTTCAGCGGTAAGAGCGAGATTCTGGACGGCTTCAACAACGCGACCCCGGTCGGTGATTTCGCGTGGCATGTGGTTGTTTATACTACAGTCAGCGATGCAGGACTAGAGGTTTGTAGTTTGTGGTGCGCGAGTCTTGTGGTTGTGCGGTGGCGCTTATACGACGCGTAGCGTCGTCTGAATTTAGCCCGGCGTTTCAACGCCGGGATCCTCCCGAACGTAGTCGCGTAGCGACGTCGCTACGCGACTACGAACCCGGCACGCAATTAACCAGGCGTTGAAACGCCGGGCTAAATTCATATCGACGCTACGCGTCGAAGAACTCTAACTCCAAAACCCCGATATGCTAAACTTTTGCGACTTGGGAGATACAACAACACTGACGCCATATTAAATGCTACCTGAAAAATTTCATTCGCTTCCGCTCGAACAACAAATCGGACAATTCTTATTCATCGGACTTCCAGGGACGGAACTCGACCAGCAAACGCGCGATCTGCTCACCGAGACGCAACCCGGTGGCGTGATCATCTTCGGTCGTAACGTCGCGGGTCCGCAGCAACTTCGCTCGCTCCTTGACGGCGTGCGCGAACTTGTTTCCATCCCACCACTGATCGGCATCGATCAGGAAGGCGGACTCGTCGATCGCCTCCGCCGCATCTTTACGCCAATGCCCGCGGCGCGCACGATTCGCCAACATGGCGATCTCGCCGCCGCGCGCGCACTCGGACGCGTCACCGGCGAAGTGCTGCGCATGCTCGGCTTCAACATCAACTTCGCACCAGTGATGTCGATCATGACCGACGATCGCGACCTGCTCTCGAACGGTCTCTATTCCCGCTCTTTCGGTCGTTCGCCCGGCGAAGTGCTCGGCTACACCACCGTTTACTTGCGCGGTTTGCAAGGCACAGGCTTGCTCGGCTGTCTCAAGCACTTCCCCGGCATCGGCGCCGGCGAGGTTGATTCACACGAAGAGATTCCCGTAGTGCAGCTCTCGCACGAGGATCTCATCGCCCAAGATCTCGCGCCTTACATCGAACTCTTCCAACGCCGCGACGATCGGATCCGTTGCGTGATGGTGAGCCACGGCGGCTTTCCTAACATTGATATCAAGGAAGAGATCACGGGCGGTCTGCTCGAACCAGCTTCACTGAACCACAACATCGTCACCAAACTGCTGCGCCAGGAACTCGGTTACAAACATCTCGTGATCACCGACGACCTGGAGATGGGTGCGATTCTGCGTCACTACGAAATCGGCGACGCAGTGGTGCGTGCTGCACTCGCCGGTGAAGACATGCTGCTCATCTGCGCCACGCCGGAAAAGATCCGCCGCGGCCACGAAGCTCTCGTGGAAGCGGCGCGCGATGGACGTCTACCGAAAGAACGCATTCAGCAATCACTGGAAAGAATTGCTCGCACGAAAGCCATCGCCGAAGAACCACTGCCACTCGATGTCGAACGCTTCAAAGCCTTGGCAGACGAGATCAAAAAACTGAACAGCAAGCTCAACTACGTTTACGGAGGCCCGGTTAAGTGACCAAACGCGCGTTTATCCTGCTGGTGATTTTCATCGTCTGCCTGATAATCGCACCAACAGCTTGCCGCAGGCGCAGCAATGCGTTTGTGATCGCGTTGGGCGACAACATTCGTACCATCGACCCGATCGGCTCACCTTCCGTCGACGCCGCCAGCGAACGCATACGCACCCTGATGTTCAACTCGCTCGTCAAGAAAAACGAGAAGTTTGACTACGTCGGCGAGCTTGCTTCCGATGTCAAGCGTTCAGACGACGGGCTGAGCTACACATTCACGCTGCATGACGGTGTCAAATTCCACGACGGCCGCCCGTTGAGCTCGGCCGACGTGAAGTACACGCTCGATCTGCTCTTCTCCAGCAGTTTCGCGAAGTCTGCCAGCTTTTTCGAAGGAACGGGCGCGGACAGGCGCCGCTATATCAAGAGTGTCGAGGCGCCGGATCAGCGGACCGTGGTTGTTACGCTGACAAAGCCGTGGGTTGGCTTATTATCAAACCTGGTCCCGGTTCCGATGATTCCGAAAGACAGTTATGAGTCACAAAAGACTCATCCGCTCGGCACTGGACCATTCAAGTTTATTCGTTACGACAACACGCAACAGGTCTGCGATCTGGAAGCCTTTCCGGAGTACTGGGATGGTCCAGCGCACTTGCACTCGCTGCGCGTGCGCGTGATCGCAGAGACCACTGCGATGCAGGCGGAGTTACAGGCGGGACGCGTGGATATCGCGCCGTTGCCGACGAGTCTTTCGCCTGACGCAATCAAGCAACTCGAGCGTGACCCGAACCTTCAGGTGATCGCATTTCCCGGTTCGAACGTCGTGCTATTGACGCTGAATACGTCATCGCCGCCGCTGGATAACGTGAAGGTACGCCAGGCAATTGCTCATGCGATCGATCGTCCGACCATGATCCAGCAACTCTTGCTCGGTTACGGAAAGATCGCGCACTCGATTCTTCCGGAAGAGTCGTGGGCGTATTCGCCGGGCCACATTTATTCGTACGATCCGGCAATGGCAAAGAAGCTGTTAAGCGAAGCCGGATTTCGGCCTGATAAACCAATTGTCTACAAACTGTCGGGCACCAGCGTCGCCGGAAGACAGTACGCCGGAGTGATTCAAAACTACCTCAAGGAAGCCGGTATCCCGGTCGAGATACAGACCTCCGAACTGAACACGCTGTTTGACGAACTGCGACGCGGAAACTTTCAGATCACTTACGGGCAATGGGTGGGCGGCAATCAGGATCCGATCTTTTACAAGGACCTTTTTGCGACTTCCGAGATCCCAACTCAGACGCGGTCTTCGCGTAACCGGAGCCGTTACAGCAATCCCGAACTCGACGCGCTGCTCGAACAGTCCGTGAACACCTACGATCGCCAGAAAGCGCGTGAGTTGTACGTGAAGATTCAGGAGATCGTGAGCCGCGATGTGCCGGTGTTTCCGTTGTGGTATCAGTCAAACATCATCATCGCACGCAAGAAGGTGGGCAATATTCAGGTGGATGCGAGTGGCGACTGGGGTTTCGTCAAGAACCTGACGGTGGTTGAGTAAAGCCACCCGCAGATTACACAGACGTTGCGGCCGGAAAAGCTGGTTCGTCCGCTACTCTCTTCGCCTGCTGCAAGTGGCGCTGCTCGTGAACCACGATAATGCGGTAAGCGTCCATCAAACTGTAAGTGATAGCCGCAGCGGCCGGCGATGTAATCACGATCTTCTCCAGATCCAGATGACTCGTCGACTTCATTCCTTCGATCACCTGCTCCTGTTGCGCTACAAAGTCGTCGATGATCGTCGCGCTGATGTTGCTCTGCGCCGGTTCAAAATTTTTCGGCGACTTCAATTTGCGAGTAGATGCCGGATCCAGCGACTTGATTAGTAGTTTTCCCGCCAGACCCGGCAACACGGGGAGACGCTCTAAAAACCTCGTCTTCCTCTTCCCGCTGCGAACGCTTTCGATAATCGGTAAGAAACCTCTGTTCGAGGTGAGCAGATGATCGAAGCATTGCGCAACGCTCCAACGCTCTGCCGACGGTTTCCAGTTCAACTGTTCAGCGGACAGTTTTCCAAACGACGCACGCGCATCATCGGCAATCATGCGGGCATTGCTGATCAACTTGTCTAACTCACCGGTCATTCTAAACGCAACACCGGGCTGAACGAAAACCACGAATCCGTATAACCATGCAACATGATTACGGGAGTTCCGTTCGCATCACCCTGATACGCATAACCCAGCCGAACTCCAGTGTTGAGCGCGACGGTCGAAAACTGGACCGGCGCCGTGTTGCTCGCGCTCTTTGACAGCATCCCGCTGAGACCCGCCACACTCAGTTTCGTATCGGCATCTTTCCATGCTTGCGCAAACTCTCGCAACGTCGCCTGTGCCGCCGATCGCTTGCCCTGTTGTTTCAAAGCCTCCGCGAGTCCAAACAGAGCGCGCCCGTTGCCCCTATGCCGCCTCAGTTCCTCGCGAAACACTTTCTCGGCCGCACCGTTGTCACCAGTGCTAAGCAACATCCCGCCGAGGACTTCACGGACAGGCAGGTCCCAATCCGCAGGTTCGGCGTAACTGGTCGCATCTTCAGCCGCAGCAGCTTTATTCAAGAGAGCAAGACCAGTCTGCTTATCACCACGCAAGAAAGCGATCTTGCCCGCCAGCACCAGATCAGCAACGTTCAAAATATCAGCCGCCGGGTTGTTGAACATCCGCGCCTCGGCAGGGATAGTCTTCGTCAATGTCTGTAGAGCCTGCAACTCAGCCTCAGCTTTGGCTGTTTGATTCATCGCCACATAGGCGCTGCCGCGTGCGAAGTGCCAGAAACCGGTGGTGATTTTCAAACCTTCATCAGGTTTCGGTTCTTTCAGGATTTCGTCCCAACGCCCAAAGCGAACCAACGAGACGATCGGATATGGCATGAACATCTCCAGCATCGGCATCGCTTTCACGTGCGGCTTCACACTCGCCTCGAGCTCGCGTGCAGCCTTGATCGAATCTGCATAGCGTCCCTTATGCGCACTGGCTGCCGCGAGGAAGTGAATGTTGTGATGATAGTAGATCATCGGGTACAGGCCTGCTGCGCCTGCCTTCGTCATGTACTCACGGTCGACGGCAATCGCATCGACGTTTGCCTGCGCCGCTTTGCTGAAATCGCCGGTGCGAATGTAGATGTGCGAAGGCATATGGACCAAATGGCCCGCCTTCGGCGCGATTTTTCCGAGACGCGCCGCACTCGGCAGCGCACGGTCAGCATTGGTCGAAGCCTCTACCGCATGAATATAGTAATGGTTCGCGCCGCTGTGATTCGGATTGCGGCGCAACACGCTTTCGAGCACAGCCACGATCTCGAGCGTGTCTTCCTGCGGCTTGCCGTCGAGAGTCCAGAGGTGCCACGGCCGGAGGTTCATCATACTTTCGGCGTAGAGCGTCGCGGCGTCGAGATCGTCCGGATAACGTTTCGCCAGTGCGCCCATAGCGTTTTTGTAATCCACGGCGAGCTTCTTCTGATCGGCCTGCAGATCGGCCGAGTAACGTTTCGCCAGCGCCGCGATGTAGGCCTGATCGTGTTCCGAAGCTTTGGGTGCTAGTTCGATCGCCTTCTGCAAATTGCCGTAGGCGGCGAAAAGCGCGTCTCCATCAGCCGGCACGTTGTAATTCGAACCTTGCGCGAGTGCCATGCCCCAGTAAGCCATCGCGAGTTGCGGATCGAGCTGGGTGGCCTGCTTGAAGGAATTCACCGCCTCCGCGTGATTGAAGGCGTAAATGTAGGCGAGTCCCTGGTTGAAGAACTTTTGTGCCTCGGCATTGTTCGTTGAAACCGGATGATTGATATCGCCGAGTCCGCTTTCGAGCGTGACCGGAGCAGCCTCTCTAGTCGGCGCGTGACTGTGCTGGCCAAACGCGGCGACGGGAAAAAGCAGCAGCAATGCGAACAACAAGTGTTTCATTTTGTTAGATCTCCTTCCTTTTAACGCGCAGAAGCCGGGGTAAACAGGCCAAACAGCCGTCTGAAATTGTCTGCGGTCAAGTTTGCGATGTCATGGAGTTCGCGGCCACATAGTTCGGCAATACAACTCGCAACTTCAACGACGTAAGCCGGTTCGTTTCGTTTGCCACGATGCGGAACGGGAGCGAGGAAGGGACAGTCGGTTTCGATGAGCAGGCGATCGAGTGGCACTTCTTTCGCGACCTTGCGCAAGTCGTCTGCCTTGCGGAAAGTCACGATGCCGGAAAACGAGATCATGAAACCGAGATCGAGGGCGCGCAGCGCGAGATCTCTGCTGCCGCTGAAGCAATGGAAGACGCCGTAGCGCTGTGCTCCGGCGTAATCGCTTTTCAGGATCTCGATTGTTTCGGGCTCAGCTTCGCGCGTGTGAATGATCACCGGCAGGTCAAGGTCGCGTGCGGCGCGGAGCTGGCGCTTGAAAACTTCGACCTGCACGTCGCGCGGCGAGTTGTCGTAATGAAAGTCGAGACCGATCTCGCCCCACGCGACTACGCGTTCGCCTGTCTTTAACAGTTCTTTGATTCTGGACTCGGCGGCGTCATCGTAGAAGCGCGCATCGTGAGGATGAACGCCGATCGCGGTGTAAAGGCAAGGTCGTTTGCGGCCGAGTTCGATCGCACGCTCGAACACGCCGCTATGGGGATTACCAGTGCCGACGTTGAGGATCGTCTCGACGCCCGCTGCATACGCACGTTCGATCACCTCATCGCGATCAGCGTCAAACTCCGCACCATCAATGTGCGCATGAGAATCGACGAACATCTTAGGTTAGCTAATTCTGGATTCTCTGTGCAGCCTCTGTGTTCTCTGTGCCTCCGTGGTTTTCTGGCGCGAGAGTAAACCACAGAGACACAGAGAACACAGAGGCTGCACAGAGCAGAACGTCAGCTTAGGATACTACTGACTATTTCAATCGCGCGCCGTTTGGAACGTCTTCCGTAAAAGTCGCGATCACCGGCCGCCCTTCCTCTCCGTACGACGCTGCGACGACCATTCCCTGCGATTCAAAGCCACGGAGTTTGCGTGGCTTCAGATTAGCCACAATGACCACTTTGCGGCCGATCAGTTTTTCCGGCTCGTAGTATTGCGCGATTCCCGCCAGTATCTGTCGAGGTTGCGCTTCGCCCAGATCGATCTGCAACAGCAAGAGCTTGTCGGCTGTGGGAACGCGCTCGGCAGACAACACCTGGCCCACACGCAGATCGACCTTCGCGAAGTCGTCGATCTCGATAAAACTCGTTACTCCCTCGGTGCTCGCGGAAGCAGCGGCGTCCGTTGCGGGAGTCTCAGGAGACGGGGATTTAACGGATTCGACGCCAGCGGGTGAATCGATCGCCGCCAAAATCTGTGGCTTATCAAGCCTCGGGAAAACAGGCTTGACGTCACCGATCGCCGTTCCTTCCGGCAACTCGCCCCATTTCAACTTCGATGGATCGATTTTTTCCGGCCCACCTTCAAGCCCCAATTGTTGCCACATCGTCCGGCTCGCTTCGGGCATCACCGGATACAACAACACACTCAACCATCGCAGCGCCTCAGCCGCACGATAGAGCACCGCGCCCAACGTCTGCTTCTGGTTCTCGTCTTTGGCGAGATCCCACGGCTTCGCATCCGTGATCATCTTGTCGACGCGTGCCACGACCGACCACGCCGCTTCCAGCGCTCGACTAAACGCAAGGTTTTCGAAGTGCAACAGAAACTGATCGCGCGCGTGCTCGATGAAACCCGCGACCGTCGTTTCGTCCGTATCGACGCCGGTGCGCTTCGCCAGCAGCAACTTCTCCTCGGGAATGCGTCCCGACGGAATTCGCGAATCGCAATAACGAGTAATCATCGTCAGCGTGCGGCTCGACAAGTTTCCCAAACCACTCGCGAGGTCGCTGTTGGAACGATCGATCAGACTCTCGTAACCAAAGCGGCCGTCCTGGCCAAACACCATCTCACGCAAGCAGAAGTAACGAATCGTATCGACCGCAAAGTGTTTCTGGAGGACGTCCAGCTCGATCGTGTTGCCGAGCGTCTTCGACATCTTGCGGCCATTCGGATCGACCCACATGCCGTGGGCCACGATCGCGCGCGGCAGTTCGATTCCCGCGGTCAGCAGAAAAGCGGGCCAATAAACAGCGTGGAAGCGCAGGATGTCTTTGCCGACGAGATGCACCGCCGGCCAGAATTTTTCAAAGCCGACCGCGCGCTCGCGTTCCTCGTTTCCAAAACCGATCGCGGTGATGTAGTTGGTCAACGCGTCGAACCAGACGTACATCGTGTGCGCTGGATCGTCAGGCACCGGTACGCCCCAACTCACTGAAGTCTTCAAACGGCTCACCGACAGGTCCTGCAAGCCGCCGCGCACGAAACTGATCACTTCGTTAGCTCGTGCTTCGGGCCTGATGAAGTCCGGCCGCGTTGCGTAGACATCGAGCAGCGCTTCGTTGTAGTCCGAGAGACGAAAGAAGTAGCTCTCCTCGGAAATGCGATCGAGCGGCGTGTCGTGAATCAGACAGGTCGGCGGCTCGCCTTCGTTCTTCGGTTTCTGATACTCGTCCTCGGTTTTGTACTCAGCACAGGCGGCGCAGAACCAGCCTTCGTAGTGGCCCTTGTAGATCGCGTCGTTGCCTTTGGGAGTTTTGGCTTTCGCAATGCGCCGCCAGAGTTCGCTGACGCCCTGGTAGTGAAACGGCGCGGTCGTGCGCATGAAAATGTCGTAGCCGCCGTGTTCGGTGTCGAGACCAAACGCGCTCGTCATGCGTTTGAAATAACTGACGACGTAGTCAGCCTGTTCCTGCGGCGTGCGCCCGGCTTTCTGCGCGGCGCGTTCGATGTTGATGCCGTGTTCGTCAGTGCCGGTTAAGAAATAGGTCTCAATGCCACGCTGCCGCTTCGAGCGCGCGATCGTGTCGGCCACGATCATGGTGTAGAGATGGCCCAGATGCGGCAGGCTGTTGGCGTAGTAGATTGGTGTGGTGACGTAAAAAGTTTTCATCTAGACGGTTTTTTCGAGAATTCATCGCCGGGATTGAATTGAGGCTTCACGGGCGCGTCGGCAATCTTGCGGCCGATCGCGAGCGCGATCTCCGCTTCCTGAATCATGCCCCGATAATCCCACGAGTCGCGCATCTCATCCGATGGCTGATGGTAGTGAGCGGAGTTGTAAGCACGAAACTGCTCCTCACCCCATTCTTTCGTGTGACCAACGTATTCGTTCCCTTCTTTCAGACTGATCGACGGCACGCCCGCCTTCGCAAACGGAAAGTGATCCGAGCGATAGAAGGAGCCCTGCTCGGGACGCGCGTCAGGCGAGACCTGCAAACCCATCTCCTTCGCGACCGCATCCACGACCGCCTTCAACGACGAACGCTCCGCGCCCAACGGTATGAAATCTTTCGTTGGGCCAAGCACGTTCATCGAATCGAGGTTTACATTTGCCGCAGTCTTTTCGAGTGGCACGACCGGATGCTTCGTGTACCATTCAGCGCCGAGCAGGCCTTGCTCCTCAGCCGTGGGGAACAGGAACAGACTCGATCGTTTCGGACGTTGCGCCGGCGGCAGACTCGCAAGGTGCTCGGCAATCGCCAGCACCACTGCGCAGCCCGACGCGTTATCTAGCGCGCCGTTGTAGATCGTATCGCCATTTTTGTTTGGCACGCCCACGCCGAGGTGGTCCCAGTGCGCCGAATAGACCACGTACTCGTTGCGCAACTGCGGATCGCTGCCTTCGATTATGCCCACCACGTTTGGCGCCGCGACGCGTTTCACTTCACTCTTCAAATTCAACTTGCCCTTCAACCCAAGCTTCACTGGTTGAAAGTCGCGCTTGGCCGCTGCGGCGCGCAACGCGTCGAGATCCTGTCCGGAGAGTTTCATAATGCGACGCGCGGAAGCGTCAGTCACCCACGAGCGAAACGGCAAGAACGGCGTCGTCTCGCTAGCACCGCGCGCGATATCGAAGCGCCACGATCCGTTTGAAGTCCGCACCACGCTCCACGGATAACCCGCGGAATCATCCGTGTGCAGCAGAATCGCGCCTGCAGCGCCGCGCCGCGCAGCCTCTTCATACTTGTAAGTCCAACGGCCGTAGTACGTTAGCGTTTTACCGGCAAAGAGATTCGGCTCCTCAGGGGTCGCCGGAGGATCGTTGACGAGCATCACGAGAATCTTGCCGCTGTAGTCTTCGTCGCTTCCTTTGTAATCATTCCAGCGCTGTTCCGGCGCGGAGATGCCGTAACCAACAAACACCATGTCGGCATCGACGTCCACCTGTTTAGTTTGTGCGCCGGTAAACGCAACGAAGTCGTCGGCAAACTTGAAGCTCTCACTACCGTTCGCACTGGAAACCGTCAACGTTGTATTCGGATCGGCTTTCACGCCGACCAGCGATACGGGTTGAAAGAAACTGCCGTTCTCGCCCGCGCCTTTCGCGCCGAGTGCTTCGAGTTGCGCGGCAAGGTACTTCGCGGCGAGTTCGCCGCCGCGAGCGCCGGTGCCACGGCCTTCGAGCAGGTCGTCGGAAAGAAACCTGATGTGAGCTTTGAGCGTGGCTTCGTTTATTGGCGAAGTCTTTTGCTGCGCTTGTTGCGACACGATCACTGAGGCCAGCAACAAAACGACCAACATGGAGTAGCGCACCGCCTTGGAGTGCGCTGACTCGTCAGCGCTTTGGCCAAAGCGGCGACGAGTCGCCGCACTCCAAGGAGTGGTTAGTAGTGATGACATGTGAGAGCTAGTCCTTTCCTTTGATCAGAGCCATCGCTTCCGCGCGTGTGCGCGGGTCAGTGCGAAAGCCGCCGAGCACTGCCGAAGTCACAGTCTTCGCGTCAGCCTTTCTCACGCCGCGCAGAGTCATGCAGGTGTGCTCCGCTTCGATGACCACCATCACGCCGAGCGGCTTTAGCCCTTCGTAAAGCGTGTTGGCGATGTCAGTCGTGAGCCGTTCCTGAAGTTGCAGCCGCCGTGAAAACGTTTCCGCAATGCGCGCCAACTTGGAGATGCCGAGAATGCGTCCGCCCTTCGGGATGTACGCAATGTGACAACGTCCGACGAACGGCGCGAGATGATGTTCGCATAACGACGCGATGCTGATGTCTTTCACGATGACCATCTCGTCGTGCTTGTCGCCGGGCAACGGGATCACGTGTTGCTGCGGATCTTCGCGCAGGCCCGAGGTCAGTTCCGCATACATTTCGGCAACGCGCTGCGGCGTTTCTTGTAACCCGGGGCGCTCGGGATCCTCGCCGATTCCTTCGAGGATCATGCGCACGCCCTTCGCAATCAGATCCAGATCTACCTTGTTTGTGTTCATTTGTGGTTGATTGCCGCCCGCACTGCCTCCTCCACAACCTTCAGTGGAACTCCGGCTTTGCTTGCCGCGGCGCGGCACTGCTCAAACTCCGGCATCTCGTTCACAACCCGCCCGTTCAAATGGGCTACTTTAACATCGATTGGCCCATACTGCGTTTCGACCCTCACCATGCTGCGGCGCAACGCGCGCCGTTCGACTGCGTAGCTGCGCACACCGATTGTCGTCGTTTCCGTGAACAACAGGTTCATCAACTTCTCTTTTTCATCGCTTCCGCAAAGCACGGAAAGCAACACACCGGGACGGTTCTTCTTCATCTGCACCGGCGTGAAGTAACAATCGAGCGCACCGAGCTCAAACGCGCGCTCCATCACGTGACCCAGAAGCTGCGGCGACATGTCGTCGATGTTGGTCTCCATCATCCAAAGCCGCTCGTCTGTCGCGGCATCGGCTTCAGTTTCGCCGATCAGCACTCTTAGCACGTTTGGGAAGTCTTTATACTCCCGCGTGCCGGCGCCGTATCCCGCAGCTTGCGTGGCGATGCGCGGAATTGGTCCAAACTCCCGGCACACCGTCGTGATGATCGCAGCGCCTGTCGGCGTCAGCAGTTCGCCTTGAATGTCGGTCGAATAAAACGGCACCCCTTTGAGCAACTCAGCGACCGCGGGCGGCGGCACGGGAAAACGTCCATGCGCCATTTGAATCATCCCGCTGCCGACGTGCAACGGCGAACACACAAAGCGATCGATCTTCAGCAGATCGAAACAGATTGCGGCGCCCACGATGTCGACGATCGCATCGAGCGCGCCGACTTCGTGGAAGTGAACATGATCGACTGGTTCATTGTGTACGCGCGCTTCTGCTTCCGCGAGTCGTGTGAAGATCTGTACCGCAAGTCTCTTCGCGCCATCTGACACACCCGAATCTTCGATGATCTTGCGGATGTCAGACAGGTGCCGGTGTTTGTGTTCGTGCGCGGTCTCGACGCGCGCGTAAGTGGCGCTGAGTCCTGATCGATCGACGGTTTCGAAGTTGATACTGAAGCCGTCGACGCGAAGCAGCGACAATTGTTCGCGCAGCATTGTCGGATCGACGCCGGCCGCGACCAACGCGCCGAGGATCATGTCGCCGCTTGCACCCGCGAAACAGTCAAAGTAAAGAGTCTTCATAACAAAGATAGAACTTCACCGGCCTTACCCGTGATCACTTCATCGCACCAGTCAGAAAGCGGCGTCGGCTCGGGATTCACTTCGCAAATAAACGCGCCCGCTGCTTTGGCGATTTCCGGCAGACTCGCCGCCGGATAGACCAAACCCGATGTGCCGATCACGAAACAGAGCTCACAAGTTGACGCACGCTCAGAACCGAACTCAAACGCACCCGCCGGTAACATCTCGCCAAAGAGAACTACATCCGGCCGCAGCGCATTACCACACTCTTCACAAGCTTCGGGACGAGCGCCTTCAACCGGTATTTCATGACCAAGGCGGCAAACCGTGCAGCGCGCGCGCCAGATGCTGCCGTGAAGTTCGACAACGTTGCGCGAACCTGCGCGCTGATGCAATCCGTCGACATTCTGGGTGACGACGGTTAGATCGGAAAAGCGCTCCTGCCAGCGCGCGATCGCGTCGTGTGCCGCGTTGGGTTTCAGTGATCGCAATACGTCGCGGCGATAGTCAAACCATTCCCAAACGAGCGGCAGGTTTCGTTCGAGCATCGCTCCCGAAGAGATGACGTCGAAAGGCAGGCCCTTCCACATCGCCGTGTTCCCGCCCCCGCGAAAGGTCGGCACGCCCGATTCAGCCGAAACACCCGCGCCCGTGAGCACCAGCACGCGTTTGGCATTCGCGAGACGTTGACGGAGTTCGGCGGAGATGTTCGGAACGGTAGCGGTTTGCATGGGCTCGGGCGCGATGGTAGCAGAGCACCGCTTCAGCCACAAAAAGGCACAAGAGGCTCAAATGCGCTATACTTTGCGCTTTTGTCATGACCTTACTCGACCTGCAACAGCAACTTAAAGAGCGAATCCGCACCGCGGCGCGCGAGATGTTCGGCGTCGAGGTGCAACAACTCATGGCCGACACGCCGCCACGGCCCGACCTGGGTGACCTGGCATTTCCGGTCTGCTTCGAGCTGGCGAAACAGATCAAACAGGCAAAGAACGAAAAGCTGGCGCCGCGCGTGATCGCCGAAAAGCTCAAGCCTGAACTGGAAAGCGTTCCGGAAGTATCGCGCGTTGAGATTGCCGGCGCGGGTTATATCAATGTCTTCTTTGATCGCGCCAGGTTATTGCACCTTTTCACGACGAAGAGCGATGCGGGAGTCCAGGCAAACACGGATCAAAGCAAGATGATGGTTGAGCACACGAGCATCAACCCAAATAAAGCCGCTCACATCGGTCATGTCCGCAACGCAGTTCTCGGCGACACTTTCGTGCGCATCCTCCAGGCCGCCGGCGATCGCGTCGAAGTGCAAAACTACATCGACAACACCGGCGTCCAGGTGGCTGATGTCGTGGTTGGATTTCTGCACCTCGAGCAGATGAACCTCGAAAAGATCAAGGTCCTCGACGCCTCGCTCGCACCGGACTATTCGTTTGATTACTACTGCTGGGATCTCTACACCGAAGTCGGACTCTTCTACCGCGACGGCAACGCCAGCAACAATCCTAACCCGGAAAAGCTCAAGATGCGCACCAAGGTGCTGCACGCGATCGAGGAGGGCAACAATCGCATTGCCGAACTGGCCGACTACGTCGCGACGCGCAACGTCGAATGCATTCTCAATACGATGGAGCGACTCGGTATTCGCTACGACCTGCTCGCGCGCGAGTCGGAAATTCTCCACTTGCACTTCTGGGAGCGGGCGTTCGAACTAATGAAGAGTAAAGGCGTGATCCGGCTCGAAACCGAAGGCCGCCACGCAGGCTGCTGGGTCATGCCTTTCGAGTCGCACACCGGCACAGACGAACACGAATCAGACAAGATCATCGTTCGTTCCAACAACACCGTCACTTACACCGGCAAAGACATTGCGTATCAACTCTGGAAACTCGGCGAGCTCGGACTCGACTTCCATTACAAGATCTTTCGCAGCTATCCCGACGGCCACACGCTCTGGGTAACAACGACCGACGCGAAAGCGGAAGCGAAGGCCGGCGTCGAGCGGCCACGCTTTGGCGGCGGCCGGAAGGTTTATAACGTGATCGATTCGCGGCAGTCGTATCCGCAGGAGATCGTGGCTCGCGGCGTCGCCGCCTTGGTGCCGGAGATTGGCGAGGATGCAAGCGTCCACTTCAGCTACGAGATGGTCGCACTCTCGCCGGCAGCGTGTGAAGAACTCGGCATCAAGTTGAGCGAAGAAGATCGCGCGCGGCCCTACATCGAGATGAGCGGCCGCAAAGGTCTGGGGGTGAAGGCCGACGATCTGATCAACCAGCTCGAAGCGGGCGCGCTCGTCGAAGTTGAAAAACGGAACCCGGAGCTTTCCGAAGAAGACAAGAAAGCAACTGCGCACGAAGTGGCGGTGGCGGCGTTGCGTTATTTCCTGTTGAAGTTTACGCGCAACACCGTCATTGCCTTTGACTTCAAGGAAGCGCTCTCGTTTGAAGGCGAAACTGGGCCCTATTGCCAGTACGCAGCGGTTCGAACAAACTCCATCTTCCGCAAACTCGGTGACGAAACTCTCCGCGACGCCGTCTCGTTGTTAGAAAAGACAGTTGACGACGCCGAGTTGCAGGCTCGAATCGCCGAGGTCTTGTCCGGCGAGAGTGGCACCGAAGTCTGGTCGCTGGTAATGTTGACGCAGCAGTTGGATGAAGTGATTGCACAGTGCCGCAAGTCAGCGGAACCCGCGAACCTCGCGAAATACACCTTCTCAGTCGCGCGAGCGTTCAGTCGTTTCTACCACGATCATCGTATTCTCACTGAGAAGGACGACGTGCGCCGCGCCGTGTTGATTGCGGTGACGAAAATCGTGCGAACTCAATTGACGACCGCGCTTTCGATCCTGGGCATTCGCGTTCCCGAACAGATGTAAGACTGTACTTTTCCCAAAAGCTGAGAGTATAAAAGCAACATGTTAATCGTGATGAAAGCCGACGCCACCGACAGCCAGGTCGAGGCTGTCCTGCGCGTAATCGAAGAGTTGGGGTTCAAAAGCCACCCGATGCCGGGCGCGACGCGTACTGCCATCGGCATCACCGGCAATCAGGGCGCGGTTGATCCGTCGCACTTCGAGAATCTCGCCGGCGTGGCGGAAGCAATTCGCGTCAGCAAGCCTTACAAACTAATCACCCTGGACTTGCGGCCAGAGAAGACTGTCGTGCGCGTCGGCGATGCGACCATCGGCGGCGATGAGCTGGCGATCATTGCTGGGCCATGTGCGATCGAAAGCCGCGCGCAGGCGTTTGCCATTGCGGAAGCCGTGCGGCGCAGCGGTGCGCGCTTCTTCCGTGGCGGCGCCTACAAACCGAGAACCTCGCCTTATGCGTTTCAGGGCCTCGGTGAAGAAGGACTCAAGATACTCGCTGAAATTCGAGAGGTTTACGGGCTGAAGATCGTGACCGAAGCGCTCGACGAAGCCGGCGTCGATCTGGTCGAACGTTATGGCGACATGATTCAGATTGGCGCGCGCAACATGCAAAATTTCTCGCTGCTGCGACGCGCGGGCAAAGCGCGGCTGCCGGTGCTGTTGAAGCGCGGGCTCTCCGCGACGCTTGATGAATGGCTGCTGGCGGCTGAGTACGTGATGGCCGAGGGTAATTATCAGGTCGTTCTTTGCGAACGCGGCATTCGCACCTTTGCGCAACACACACGGAACACGCTCGACCTGGCGGCGATTCCCGCCGTGCGACGCATCTCGCACTTGCCGGTGATCGTAGATCCGTCACACGGAACCGGAAAGAACTTCATGGTTACACCGCTCGCGCGCGCGGGTGTCGCGGTGGGCGCAGATGGATTGATTGTTGAAGTTCACGATCAGCCGGAACACGCGCTCTCTGATGGCGCCCAGGCGCTGACGCTGGAGCAATATGAGGAACTGGTGAGCGAAGTGCGTTCGATCTACGAAGTGATCGCACCAGCGGCAGTTGGATAGTGGTTCCGTTGAACACCTCCTTGGAGTGCGCCGACTTGTCGGCGCTTTGGCCAAAGCGGTGACAAGTCCCCGCACTCCAAGGAGTCGTTCATCAAGCCGAACCAGTGAGTATCTGGGCGAGGTCTCGGGTGAACACCGATCGAGGGATCACCTTCTCGTATCCCGCAGTCAGGGCGTTGCGCTGCAATTCAACTTCGACGTGCGAAAAGAACCCGAGTAGTCGATTCGCGCCCAAGATCGACGGCAGACTGAGGGGATCAAACTTTTGATTCTGTAGATCGACGATTACTAAATCCGCTTCCCGCGCCTTCTCAATTAACGATTCCTTTGTCCGTGGAAAACTGATCTCCACTCCAACCGCTTCCGCCACGGCGCGAATCTTCGACTTGAAGAACATGTCGTCAACAACGGCCACCACAGACATCGCAATTCCCCCACTCACCGACGACGAAAAACTCGAGTTTGGGCTGCAGAACAACCTCAACCCAACCGAACGAACGCAAAACCGTCTGGTTATCTCATCATACAACATCCGCTATGCTCGCGGACCTTATCTCATCTCCGGTGGCCTGCGACGAAAACTCGGCCTGATGAGTCTGCGTCGTCGTCCGCAACACGTTGGCCAGCTCATCGCGGATGCGGCGCGCGTTTTCTCCGAAGACAAACTGCTGCCGCGGGTCGATCTGCTGGCTTTGCAGGAAGCGGATAAACGCACCCTTCGCACCGGCGGCCATCACGTTGCCCAGGAACTCGCCGCACAGTTGAATATGAACTGGGTGCATGTGCCCGCCGGAATTCCGCGTGGCATCAAGCCGGCCAAGCGCCAGTGGTGGCTCGACTTCGAAGAGCCTATTGATCTCCACGACACAGGCGACACGGGAGTGGCGCTGTTAAGCCGTTTGCCGCTAAGTGACGTGACACGAATCGATCTTCCGTGGCATGAGTGTCCCTGGCGGCCACGTCTCGCAATGGCTGCGACGGTCTCAGGAATTCGCGTTTTCAATGCGCACGTCGATCCACATGCAGAGTGTGACGGACAACTCGCACAGCTCGACGTGATCGCGGAACAAGCGGATAGAGTTAGTGGGCCAACGATCATAATGGGCGACTTCAACACCTTGTCGCGTGAGAAGTGTCTCGAAACGCGGAAGTTTCTCGAATCGCACGGCTACACGACACCAATTCCAACGGGCACCGCAACGTGGCGCGGCGCCGGATTGCGCATGCACGCCGACTGGATCTTTTCGCGCGAAGTAAAAATCGTTCGCTGGGGCGTCGCGCGGCCACTGCACGTTTCCGATCATTGGCCCATCTGGGCTGAAGTTGAAGTTTGAGCCAGAAGATGCACGTAACCAGCCGCGACAATTCCCTGCTTCGTCAGGCCCGTGCTGTGCGCGACGGCAAAGTCGACGAGTTGATCTTTGTCGAAGGACTGCGGCTGTGCGTCGAAGCGCTGAAATCAAAGCTCAAGATTGAAGCGGTGGTCGCGTCTGAGGAACTGATCCGCAAAGAGAAAGCGGCGGAAGCGTTAGCTGAACTCTCGAAAGCGTCGAGTCGCGTGGCAACAGTCAGTGAGAAGCTGCTCGAGTCGATCTCTTACACGAAGACGCCGCAAGGAATCGTCGCGCTGGCGCAGCGGCCTGAAGCTTCCGAGCAACGTCTAGCTGCCAGCCTGACGCCGAAGTCGCTGCTCGTCGTGCTGCATCAGATAAATAATCCGGTAAATGTCGGCGCGATCTTGCGAACCGCCGAAGCCGCGGGCACCGGTGGAATCATTGCCACCAAAAACACGAGCGATCCATTTTCACCCAAGTCGTTGCGCGGGGCGATGGGCTCGGCGTTTCGCTTGCCAATCTGGCGCCAGGCGGATCTCAACGAGGTGGTAGATTGGTGCCGGCAACGACAGATCAGTCTGGTCGGCACTGACGCTGACGCGACTTTGAAGCATACGGATTATGACTGGACGCGTGCGACTGCGCTCGTGCTTGGACCAGAGTCAACCGGTCTGACCACGGATGAATTGAAAGCCACGGATCAGGCGGTGAGCATTCCGATGCAGGGTGAGGTTGAGAGCTTGAATGTGTCAGTGGCTGCCGGAATCCTGTTGTACGAAGCCGCCCGCCAACGATCAGCGTAGTCTCCGCCGGCGCCAGAACAGATAACAACCGCCGACTAGCAGCACGGCAGCAACCAGCAGCGCGCGGAACAGTTTCACGGAAACGCCGCCCGGCACCGCAGCGATCCCATCCGTGTGCGAGGTCATCGGCAACGGAAGCATCGAGGCGATTCCGGTGAGCAGCACCGCGATGAACGTGACGGAAACGATCGCCACGAAAAACACCACCGTGATGCGGAAAAGCTTCACCATGATCACATTATCATCTTGAGCGCGTTGTGATAGGCCGTGGTGAGCCCCGCGCCGTTGTCGATCGAGAGGCCGTGATCGCGCAGCAGTCCATCCTGCAAACCATAAATCCAGCCATGCACCACCAACTCCTGTCCGCGTTGCCATGCGTTCTGAACGATGGTCGTGCGGCTCACGTTCACCACTTGCTCGATCACGTTCAACTCACACAGCCGGTCCACGCGCTCTGACTCGTCCCCGATCTTCGCTAGCAGATCCTCGTGCACGTGCATCACGTCCTGCACGTGCCGCAGCCAGTTGTCGATCAACCCGAATTGCAGGTTCTGCATCGCCGCCCTGACGCCGCCGCAACCATCATGGCCACACACGATGATGTGATTCACTTTCAACACGTCCACCGCATACTGCATCACCGACAGACAATTGAAATCCGTGTGGACCACCACGTTTGCGACATTCCGATGCACAAACATCTCACCCGGGACCATGCCCACCAACTGCGTCGCCGGCACGCGACTATCGGAACAGCCAATCCAGAGAAAGGTCGGGTTTTGTTGTTTCGCGAGCGTCGGAAAGAAACCGGGATCGCTTGCCTTGATACCTTCAGCCCACGCCTTGTTCTTATCGAGAAGCCGTTTGAGATCCTTCATAAACCTTGACTATGGCCGCCGAGGCCGTTGTTTTGCTGAGATCGATTTGACGATGGTGTAACCGCGCCCGCTTTTTGCAAGGGGTGGTTCTGCCTGTCGCGCAGCAGCACCCATGAGTGCCTTCACGCCCGGCTGGTCCAGCACTGACAGATCGTTCAATCGCACGAACGCGCCCTGGCTTCCGCTTCCCTGAAGAAGTTTTTCCGGATCAGGCAGCGAGCGGCCGTACATGAAATAGATATTTACTCCACGCGCGTAGACGGCGAGAGAAAAGAGTACGTCAGATGTTCGTTCGGTGCTGCTGTAACCGATGGCGAGGGCGTTGTAGTTGTCGTAAACGAGTTCAATCGCGGTGGGAAATCGCTTGCGTACTACGGTACGCGCAGAACGCGTAAGCTTGGCTATTGCGGGATCGAACTTCGCAATAAAACCCGCAACCTGTTTCGCCGGCGATTGGACTGGTTTCGTTTTGGCTGCCTGGCCCACTACTGTAAAGCACTCACCCCGCGCGCGGAGGCGCGTGGTGCAAATTCAGCCGGCATGTCGCCGTTGTCGGCGCGCAGATGCTGCCAGTCCTTGGGTTTCAACGATGCGATCAGTTCACGGCGGTTCTTCGTCTTCAGAGGTTTGCCGCGATAGATCTTGCCCATCCGCTGCAGTGTCTTTTCGGAAATCGCGCCGGAGAACATCAGCAACGGCCAGGTGAAGTTTGGTCCATTGAGGCTGCGCAACTTGTAAAGCCACATGCCGAGCGAGCCGACTCGCCACGCCATCGGTCCCCACCAACTGTACTGACCCGGCCGCAAATTCATCTTCCAGCACTTCATCATCAGTTGCCATTGCAACGGTGAGAGTTGACGCGTCTGCGTCACGCCTTTTTCTTTCTCCATGCGCGTGTCGTGCAGCGGCGTAAAGATCGAAGGCACCAGGAAAGCAAACAGACCGCGGCGTTCTATCTCATAGACGAGATCGATGGTGTCCATCGTGTCTTCGTCAGTCTCACCGGGATTGCCGATGATGAGCGTCATCGCCGGGAACCAGTTGTTCTCATTCAGCACGCGCAATCCTTCCAGCACCACGCTGGGCCAATCCTCGATCGAAAACGGCACACCCTTGCTCGACATGATCTGCTTCGCCATCCGTACCGATCCGGTTTCCAGACCGATCAAAGGCGCAAGCGCTTTCTTCTGCGGATGACTGCTCAACAGCGGAAAATGTATCGGGCTCTTCGGCAGCAACAGATCCGACAGTTGTTTGATGAGCAGCGGATCAACTACCGCCGGCGCGATCGTGCAGTGACTCAATACGTGCTGCTCGACGCCCGGCGTGTTCACGATATCGGAATAGAGATCGACGAGCGCTTCGCGGTTCGGAAAGTAGAACGGCGTGTCCGTGTGCACCTGGCCCCAGATGAACATATCTTCCGTGGCCAGCGACACCTGCTTGTTGCCGTTGCGCACGTTCGCGCGCACGGCCTCCATGATCCTCTCTTTCGGCAAATCGATCTGCGGATTCAGATCAGGCACGCAGAACTTGCACCGCCGGCCGCAGCCGGTCGTCATTTCGACAACGCCAAAAGTCGTGCGGGTGTCGGGAAACAGAATGCCCTCGCGATCGAGTGGATGATTGACCTCGACGCGTCGCGGCAGTTCTTCTCCCTGGATTGCCTTGCGAAAGAGCTCGAGTGTCTCGACCGCCTCGCTTCTGCCTTCAACGACACAATCAACACTCAGCTCTTCGTAAAAGTTTGTCTGAATGATCTGCCATCCGCCCGAACCGCCAACGATCACTTTGAAATTGTCTCGATACGGACTCGCTTTGATTTGCGCAAACAACTGCCGCGAGTAATGCGAGTTGATCGGCATCTTTGACGAGCCGAAGATCGACGTGTAAACGCCGGCAGCGAAGGTCACGCCGAGTGGATTGTGTGTCGAGACCGCGACGACGCGGGTGCGTGGGCCAACAAACTTCGCCAGGTCGTCCGGGTAACAGGCGACGATGTCGTCGCGGCGATATTCCCGTTGCAACGACTTCTCAACCAGACGCACGCCTGCGGGCATGTAACGAGCCGAGCCGTCTTCGTTGTGCTCGACTTCACGCCACTTCGGATACTTTCGATTGATCACGCCCTCCATCCAAATCGGCAACGAAGCCAGGGCCATTTGAATGAAATAGCCGGCGTGATCGATTGCCTCGGTCAGCGGAGCGGTAAGAACGATCATGCGGCCGCCATCGGCGGGTTGGTCGATCGTAGACCCAAGGGTAGGGGTATTCATCGGGTGCCTACACTAAATGAAATTTGAAGGTGTTTACAAGGACTACTTTTGATCGGTGGCCGCCACGGCGTCGATTTCAATCAAAAACCCGTGGTGAAGTGCCCCGGTCGGGATGACCGCGCGCGCCGGCCGATGCTCGCCTAACATCCGCCCGTATACTTTGTTCACAGCTTCCCAAAGATTTATGTCTGCAACATAGACGGTCATTTTGAGCACGCGACTCCAGTCACTGCCGGCTGCTTGCAGAATCGCCAGCACGTTGTTCAGCGCTTGCTCCGTTTGCTCTTCGATGCCGCCGAGTTTGTGCGCGCCGGTGGCGGGATCGATCGACAACTGTCCGGCAACGAAGACAAGACCATTGTAGACAGTCGCTTGTGAATAGTGACCCGCTGGTTTTGGTGCGTCAGGTGTGTTGACTCTTTTTATTTCCATATGTCCTCTTGTGTCTCAAGCTGTGAGCGGCCGACAATTCGCTGGGCAGACCACTCGGGTTGCCAAGCCGGAGCTGAGTGGGATGTCTCGATTGCGTGGTGGTCAATCTACTCTTGATGCATGGGTGCGGCCGTTCCGTCGCTTGGCGATTCAGGCATTCGGCACCTCTCACCTTCGGGTTCCAGAACTCAGGCGAGTCAAACGGCGCCATCCAGCTTCTTTCCACCATACAGACAAACCCGTTCTTTCCTCGGACAGCTGTTTCATAGCCTTGCCGTCCCAAGACCAAGATCGTCGCGTCGCTGGATATGGAATCGGGAGCGGCGCTCCGCGCCAGCAGAACCTCAGCATTCCTTTCCATCAAGTATTGGTCGACAGGTGCCATTTTCGAATATTTATCCGACTGTGCCGCCGCCTTCGGCACAACGACGCCGATGCTGATTACCAGCGCGAACATAATCCTGGCCATGATACTGATCATTCTTTCCCTCGTGGCCGCCATCACTGCGAGGTATCCTTTCCCCGTCGCCGCTCGCTCTCCCTCATCAATTCACTCACATCCGCAACCGGCCGTATCTCATTCGGTCCAAGTTCATACTTCATGCCGCCTGGATGCTGTGACAGAAGCTGAATGGCATGATTGAGGTCTCGCGCCTCAAGGATGAGAATGCCGCCAAGCTGTTCCTTGGTTTCCGCATAGGGGCCGTCGGTCGTCGCGACTTTGCCGTTTTTCCAGTACAGGGTCAACGCGGTCTCCGGAGGCTGAAGAGGTACTTCGGCAACAAGATGTCCGTTGGCGCGCAGATGGTCGTTGTACTCAAAGCATTCGTCGAATATTGCGTGTCGCTCGTCCTCGGTCATCCCTTCGAATTTTCCTGGCTCGAGGTATCCCAAACAGACGTATTTCATTCGATTCCTCCTTGTTTCCTGTGACTCAGAGAGCCGTAGCTCATCGCTTCGGTTATCAGATAGTCGTTCGGGAGACGGCCGAATGTTTATAGACTTCCGGTTCCGGTTGTGATCGCGCCTGCACGCTCGTAATTCACGACAATGACGCCTTTCGAGCCGACTATGCTTTCCGTTACCTTGAAGGCCGCCGGGATCGTGCCATCCGCAAACAACCGCTTTCCAGCGCCCAACGTGATCGGATATATCATCAGCCAGAACACATCGACCAAATCATGCTTGATAAGCGTCTGAAGGAGATTGCCACTTCCCCAAACGTGTAGATCCGGCCCTTGCTCTTGCTTAAGCTTGGCGACTTTTTCTGCAATATCTCCGTTCAAAAACACGGACGGCTGCCATTCGTGGGAAGTCATGGTATTCGAAGCGACGTACTTGGTCGCCGTGATGACGCCCGGCCATACGTCTCCATGTTGAGGCCAGAAGGCCGCCCAAATGTCAAAGGTCTTGCGTCCTAACAGCAGGTCGAACGGCATGTTCATCTGCTTTTGCAGGGCCGCTCCAAGGATGTCGTCATCATATGGCGCAGCCCACCCGCCATACGCGAAGCCGTCGCTCGTATCTTCGTCCGGCCCGCCCGGGGCTTGTATGACACCATCAAGGGAAATATGTTCAAGCACAATAATTTTTCTCATGACTGAGTTCCTTCGAGTCCTCTACGGTGCATATTCCGAAGTCGCGGCGGCCAGACTATTCCGTTGCTCCCTCCGGAGCCGGGTAGAAAAGAAGCTCGCGCACCTCGCCCGCCGCATCGCATGAGATGGCACCCTTGCGCGCCCACCCGAGTGCCTCGTCTATATCGGCAGCTTCCAGTATCCAGAAACCGCCCATGTGCTCCTTGGTCTCGGTGTATGGCCCATCGGTGACGAGCACCGTACCATCAGGTTGCTTCCGCACCGTCTTTGCGTTGCTGGCCGGGGAAATTCCGCAAGCGAAC
>DASXRE010000229.1:0-5335 GCA_036506775.1 Pyrinomonadaceae bacterium
GGAGTGCTGCCCCTACAAAATTAGGACTGCAGCGCCTATTCATCCTTCAGCAATTTGCGGATCTCTTCTCGCAACTCAGCGTTGTTCTCATGCCCGTGTGACGAGGTCGCATGGACCACCGCGAGGTCGAGCACTTCGTCCTCAGTTCCCGAAATCTTGAGGGAACAGTTCTTGTCACTGGGAAATTCTCTACAGTCGATAAACTTGCGCGATTGACTCGTTGGGGCTGTCATGAGCAATTCTCCTTTTATTAACCTGGATGGGCGTAGATTTTAGCGAAAGTTCATTGGCTACCGGTAATAAACAAGGGTCAAGCTGACGAATGCAACCGTCAGCTTGATTGATCTCCATTGACAGTCTCGCGCCCTTCGAGCGCACCCAGAAAAGCGGTTTCTCCAGCAAAATGGGCACAAATGCCCCAAATCACGTGTCTGGCACGGGGCTAGCACTAAGGCTGCGCTCGCTTTTTGAGCATTGCCCAGCTTTAACGACTTTAGGTTCCCTGGAGAAACTGGATGTCTCGCCCCCAAGTCCTGAAACGCCTTGTGACAATCTCAGTGCTGGCCTCTCTCTGCTCCGCACTCTTTGTCTCTACAAACACAAATGTTCGCGCCGCGAACGCCGCGCCCACGCAGAGTCTCAGCAGTACGAAGATCTCTCCCGATCTGCAACAGCTCCTCCTTTCAGGTCAGGGTGACGCGCGTGTCAAAGTGATCGTGCAATCGGTTCCATCAACGTCCGACGGACTGCTTGGCAATTTGCTCAACAGCGTCGGTGGACTGCTCGTAAACGTGCTTTCAAATCTGAACATACGCATCATTGACATCGAGGCAAACAACGTTGCCTTGCTCGCCGCGGATCCGAGCGTTGCTTACGTTTCGCTCGACGCAGCGGTGCGCAGTTCGGGCCATCTCACCAACACCACCGGCACACAACAAGTGCGCGTGCAGAAGACTCTTCTCGGCACAAACGATCTCGACGGCTCCGCTGTCACCATTGCTGTGCTCGACTCCGGCATCGACAGCAAGCACAAGTCGTTTGCGACCACCGGCAAGATCAGATTCAGTAAAGACTTCACGGGCGAGAACCGCACTGACGACCCGTGGGGCCACGGAACACACGTCGCCGCAATTGCCGCCGGCGATGGCGCGCCAACCAACGGTGCTTACGAAGGAATTGCTCCCGGCGCGAGTCTCGTCAATCTTCGCGTACTCAACTCGCAAGGAATCGGCACTGTTTCAGGCGTGCTGGCCGCGCTCGATTGGTTGATAGCCAACAAGAACGCTTACAACGTGCGCGTCGTGAACATGAGTCTTGGCACTCCTGCCATCAGCTCCTACGAAGACGATCCCATCTGCAACGCCGTGCGCAAACTGGTTAACTCAGGCGTCATCGTTGTTGCGGCCGCGGGAAACATGGGCCAGAACAGCGACGGCCAAAAGGTCTATGGCGCGATTCACTGCCCCGGCAACGAACCTTCCGCAATTACAGTCGGCGCCAGCAACAGTTACGGCACTGACGGCCGCAACGAGGACTCAGTGACGAGCTACAGCTCGCGTGGCCCAACGCGAAGTTTCTCAGTCGATTCCTACGGTCTGATCCACTACGACAACATCATCAAACCGGATCTCGTCGCCCCGGGTAACAAGATCATCGCGGCAGAAGCAGCCGGCAACAATCTCCTGAAGAAATACCCGGAACTCGAAACCTGGAAATACTCCACCACCAACATGAAGCTGATGTACCTCAGTGGTACATCGATGTCGACGCCGGTTGTGGCAGGCGCCGCCGCTCTCTTGCTCGAAGCAAACTCCAGCCTGACGCCGAACCTCGTCAAGCTGCTGCTGATGTACACGGCCCAACCGCTGGCGGGCTTCAATACTTTCGACCAGGGCGCCGGTCAAATCAATGTTGCCGGCGCAGTAACTCTCGCGAAGATTGTTCGCGGTGATCTGTTGGGGCTCTTGAAACCAACCTTCGGCTCGAACCTCTTGACCCAAACTGCGCCCGCGCCACAGACCACCATTGCTGGTCTGACTTTTCCCTGGACTCAGGGATTAGTTCTCAAACGCGCCACGATCACCGGCAAGGATCTCATCAACAAGTACCAGGTCAGCTACGGTCAGGGTTACTTGTGGGGCGATGGTGTAAACGAAGGTCTCACATCGCAAAGCTTGAACTACAACATGTGGGTCAAGAGTGTGAGCCTCGGAAGTTACCTGACGAAGAGCGACAGCTCCGGTTTGTTTGGCGGCTCGTTCTTTTTCAGCAACGTGCTGCTGCTCGGCGACGGGTTCGCACTGGGCGACGGTTTCGCTCTCGGTGATGGCTTTGCCCTCGGCGATGGCTTCGCACTGGGTGACGGATTTGCTCTCGGTGACGGGTTCGCCCTCGGCGACTGCTCACTCGGCGACAGTGGTCCAGCGATGAAGTAAGAGCTAGTAAACGTGCGGATGAAAAGTCTACGACAACAACTGACCGGAATTTACATGTGGCTGGTCGTCGCAGCGGGCGCGGCGGCCTGCCTCTATTCCGCTTACACACTGCCGCACGGACTCATCGACGGTTACTTCCTGCTATTAACGCTCATCACCGCCGTAATCGGATCGCGCATCGCCATCCGCATCCCGCAAGTCAATCTCAACATCACCGTCGACGATACGTTTGTCTTCATCGCGCTGCTGCTGTACGGCAGTGAAGCTGCCGTGCTGATCGGCGCGCTGGCGGGTGTCTGTTCGGCACTTCGCATCAGCCGCAAAGTGCGCACGGTGGCTTTTGGCGGCGCCGCACTCGCTTGCGCCGTTTTCATGACCTCAATCGCGCTGAGGCTGACGTTCGGATCGCCGACCGCGCTCTTTGCCTACGGCGCTTCACTCACGATCATCGGGCTTTGCCTGATGGGCATCGTTCAATACGTGGTCCATACCGGCATTGGCGCGACTGCCAGCGCGTTGAAAGCCAACGAGTCGATCTGGCGGATGTGGAGTCGTAATTTTCTCTGGATCTCAATCAGCTATTTCGCCGGTGCGGCGGGCGCGGGCTTCATCGTCAGCAGTCTCGGCACCGCGCGCTTTTGGGCTTTCCTCGTCTGTATCCCAATCATCATCATCGTCTACTACAGCTACGATCGTTACATGCGTGAAGTGAAAGCTTCAGCACGCCACGCTGAAGAAGCTGAACGCAGACGCGCCGAGGCCGAGCACGAACGCGCCGAACAGGCCGAACGCCATGTTCAGGAACTCAACGCCTACATCGGCGAACAGGAACGAATCAGCCGCGTACTTGAGGAGACGAAAGAACACTTCCGCCATGCCGCTTTTCACGATTCGCTCACCGGGCTGCCGAATCGCGCGATGTTCACCGAGTTATTGAAGGCTGAGATGGAGAGCTCGAAGCGCCGCGACGGTCACCTGTTCGCGGTCTTGTTCCTCGATCTGGATCGCTTCAAGAATATCAACGACAGTCTGGGCCACACGCACGGCGATCTGTTGCTCGTCACCTTCGCCGAACGTCTGGAACGAACGCTTCGCCCGGTCGACACGCTCGCGCGTTTTGGCGGCGATGAGTTTGCGATTCTGTTGAGCGGGATGAGCGACGCGACTGACGCAGTGCGCGTGGCGCAAAGAATTTCGGAAGAACTGAGCCAACCGTTTGTGCTCTACAAAAACTCCGCGTTTGCGACCTCCAGCATCGGCATCGCGCTCAGTTCGAGCGGCTACGATCGTCCGGAAGACATTCTGCGCGACGCCGACACCGCGATGTATCGCGCCAAGGAAAACGGCAAGGCTCGTTATGAAGTGTTCGATCATGGCATGCACGCGCGCGCCGTTTCGCGTTTGCAACTGGAGAGCGATCTGCGGCAGGCAGTTGAACAGAAAGAGTTCTGCGTCTATTACCAGCCGATTGTTTCACTGCAAACCGGACGGCTCGCTGGTTTTGAAGCGCTGGTTCGCTGGAACCATCCACGCCGCGGACTCGTCTCGCCTGCCGACTTCATTCCGGTCGCGGAAGAGACTGGTTTGATTGTTCCGATCGGCGGGTGGGTGTTGCAGGAAGCGTGCAGACACATTCGCGAATGCCAGTCGGCGTATCCGAGTCATCGTTCGTTGAGTTTGAGTGTGAACCTTTCGGCGCGACAGGTGGCGCAGCCGGATCTGCTCGAACGCATCAAGGACGCGCTCGGCACGAGCAAACTGAATCCGCATTGTTTGAAACTCGAAATCACCGAGAGCGTCGTGATGGAGAAGGTCGAAGCAGCGGCGTTGATGTTCAAACAGCTACGGGCGCTGGGCGTGCAGCTCAGCATCGACGATTTTGGCACTGGCTATTCGTCACTCAGTTACCTCCACCGCTTCCCGCTCAACTATTTGAAGATCGATCGTTCGTTCGTGTCGCGTCTGACCACCGATAACGACAACGCGATCGTTCGTACCATCTCGACCCTCGCACGCAATCTCGGCATGGAAGTCATTGCCGAAGGAATCGAGACCGAGGAGCAGTATCAACAGTTGAAAAATCTGGGCTGCGAGTACGGTCAGGGATTCCTCTTCTCGCGACCGGTCGACAATCAGGGCGTGCTTCACCTGCTCGCCCAGGACGCCCACCGCGATTCCGATCCCGATCTCCCGTTCAACCCAGCCGCGTCAGAAGACGACCTCGTGGCTCCTTACTCGATGTAATTTGTAGGGGCAGCACTCCGTGGCTGCCCTTTTAGCGCCTCGAACGGGGTGGCCACAGAGTGCCACCCCTACAAATCAGGACATCACTACCTATCTGTGTAATCCGTGGCTTTTCTGCTACATTACGAGTATGCGAGTTTCAAGAGTACTTTCTGCATTTTTGCTGCTTTTTGCCATGATTCTGCCGGCGGTCAAAACGCTGGCGCAACAAAATCCGTCGGCCGACGTCGTCATGGTGTTGCCGTTTGAAAACACCTCCAATCGCGCCGAGTACAACTGGGTCGGAGAGAGTTTTGCCGACGCGCTCGCCGAGCTTCTGAACAGGCCCGGCCTGATCGTCGTCTCGAGCGACGAGCGCGACCTTGCTTACCAGAGCCTGCACTTGCCGGAGACAGTGATTCCCTCTCGTGCGACGGCCATCAAACTCGCGCGCCAGGCGAAAGCGACATTGATCGTGATCGGGAGTTATTCGGTCACACCGCCGCCCACGGCACCCGCCGCGAATGACGCAAAGAACCAGGAGAAACCACCGAGCGACGCTTACGTGCAGGTCACCGCGCGCGTGATCAAGGTTAACGAAGGACGCACGATGGGCGAGGTGCTCGACGGTGGTTGGGCCACCCGCCAGTTTGACTACGGTGGTCCACTCACCACGC
>DASXRE010000230.1:0-3179 GCA_036506775.1 Pyrinomonadaceae bacterium
ATTCGCGGCTTTCGGATCGAACTCGGAGAGATTGAGGTGGCGCTGCATCAATCTCCGTCAGTCAAGCAGTGTGTCGCAGTCGCACGTGAGGACAGACCCGGCAACAAGTACCTCGCAGCGTATGTCGTCGTGAACGAGCAGGCAGACACGAGCGGAGCGGCCTTAAGCGACTTTCTCCGGCAGCGTCTTCCGGAGCACATGATTCCGTCAACGTTCGTGATGATGGATAAGTTGCCAGTGACCGCTAACGGCAAGCTTGACCGGCAATCTCTGCCTGCCCCAGATGAATCGCAGTTGCCGAGAGCGAGGGAGTTTGTGGCGCCCCGAAGCCCGGTTGAGGAGTCGCTGGTCGGGGTCTGGAAAGATGTGCTGGGCATCGAGCGGATTGGCGTGCACGATAACTTTTTCGAATTGAAGGGCAATTCACTGCTGGTGGTGCGGCTCATCTCGCGCCTGCGGCAGATGTTTCATGTAGACTTGCCTCTGCATCTCCTTTTCGAAGCGCCGACGATCGCTCAATTGGCAGTCAGCATCGCTCAGGCGCAATTCGGCAATCAAGCCGAGGAAGGCAACGACCTCGAGCGTCTGCTTGAAGAGCTCGAACAGTTGCCGGAGGAGAGCGTCAGGGCTTTGCTCGAGAACGACCGATCATAAAAGCAATACTGCCTCATACACTCGAAAGGTAACTTCTGTTGTGAGTGATATAGCTAAACGTCTCGCCGGACTCTCACCCGAAAAGCTGGCGTTGTTCATGCAGCAACTCAAGAAGAAGGGTGAAACCGGCTCTCAGTCGATACTGATTCCCAGACGGACGGAACGTCATGTGCACACATTGTCGTTCGCGCAGCAGCGACTCTGGTTCATCGACCAACTTGAACCAGGGAGCTACGCGCACAACATCCTGACGGCCATTCGTTTTACCGGCGAACTTGAGCGGTCGGCCCTGGAGCGATCGATCGACGAGATCGTCCGGCGGCATGAATCACTGCGGGCAACCTTTCAGGTTGTTGACGGCCAGCCTGTGCAGGTTATTGCCGCGGCCTGGCCAAAACTTTTGCAGAGCATCAGTCTGGAATCGTTTCCTGAGTCAGAGCGCGAAGCCGAGATGCTGCGTTTGGCTAACATTGAGGTGCTCATGCCCTTCGACCTGCAAAAGGGGCCGATGCTACGGGCCACTCTGATGCGGCTCGGCGAACGTGAACATGTATTGCTCTTTACCATGCACCATATCATTAGCGACGGCTGGTCGCGCGGCGTCCTGAGCCGGGAGTTTTCGACGCTCTACGATGTCTACTTACAGGGAAAGTCGTCGCCGCTTGATGAACTGCCGATTCAGTATGCGGACTATGCCGCGTGGCAACGAGAGAGGCTTCACGGCCAGTTGTTGGAGAAGGAACTCGGCTACTGGACAAAACAATTCGAGGGATTTGACTCGGTTCTGGAATTACCTACGGATCGCGTGCGCCCGGCGGTGCAAACATTTCATGGCGCACGCCATCACTTCGCCTTGCCGCCTCACCTTACCGCCGGTCTCGAAGATCTGGCGCTCCGAGAAGGCGCGACGCTTTTCATCGTACTGTTGGCCGCCTTCAAAGTTTTGTTGATGCGCTACGCGCGTCAGGACGACATCGTGGTCGGCACGCCGGTAGCTAATCGCAGTCGCGTGGAGACTGAAGGCTTGATCGGCTTCTTCGCCAACACGCTGGCTTTGCGCACAGACTTGAGCGGCGATCCGTCTTTTCGTGAGTTGTTGGCGAGAGTGCGCCAGGTCGCCGTGGGCGCGTACGCGCATCAGGAACTACCCTTCGAGAGGCTGGTTGAAGAGTTGCGGCCACAGCGTAACCTGAGCCGCACGCCCCTGTTTCAAGTGATGTTTTTGCTCGACAACACGCCGCTCGAGACGTTGAAACTGGGCCACCTGAAAGTGAACCCCATCGAGTTCGACGGCAAGATATCGCCGTTCGATCTGAGTTTACACCTGGAGGAGCGGGCGGACGGTGTCAAAGGCTCTCTTGAATACAATACGGACCTCTTTGAAGCATCGACCATTGCACGCGTCACCGAATGTTTTCTGCAACTTCTCGGAGGTATCGTCGCTCGTCCCGACGAGCGTCTGTCGCTTCTTCCGATGTTGAATGAAGAGGCGAAACATCAAGTGCTGGTCGAGTGGAACAACACGTCGATTGATTACCCAGGGGAGAACTGCGTTCATGAGATGTTCGCGCGACAGGCTGAGCAAACGCCCGATGCAGTGGCGCTCGTCTTTGAAGGCAGACAATTAAGCTACCGTGAACTAAACACCTGTGCGAATCAACTGGCGCATCGCTTACGCAAACTGGGTGTGCGACCCGAAACCAATGTTGCCGTTTGTCTGGAACGATCGGCGGAGATGATCGTGGCTCTGCTGGCGACGTTGAAGGCGGGCGGCACATACGTTCCGCTCGACACGGCTTACCCGCAGGAGCGTCTCGCCTTCATTCTTGAGGATGCCGCGGCGCAGGTGCTGCTGACGCAGCGAAGCCTGGCCGGCGTTCTGCCGGAGCAAAAATGCGAGGTTGTTTATCTCGACGCCGATTGGGATGTGATCGCGCGGGAGAATCATGAATCTCCCACAGTCGAAGTGGCTCCTGAAAACGTGGCATACGTCATCTACACTTCCGGTTCCAGCGGCCTACCCAAGGGTGTGCAGATCACTCACCGCTCGCTGGCAAACTATACCAACGCCGCCGCCCAGGAATATGAAATCAACGCTCACGATCGTGTGCTGCAATTTGCTTCGATAAGTTTTGATACGAGCGCGGAGGAGATTTACCCGTGCCTGACTCGCGGCGCGACGCTTGTCGTTCGCAACGACTCCATGATCAGTACTGTTCATTCCTTCCTCGATAAATGCCGGGAGCAATCCCTTACTTTTTTGAGCTTGCCGACTGCGTATTGGCACGAACTGGTATCTGTTATCGCTGCTGAGAAACTTTCTTTCCCACCCTTGGTGCGACTAGTGATCCTCGGTGGAGAAAAGGCAAATCCCAAGCATTGGTCTCTCTGGAAAGAGCACGTCGGACGGTCAACGTTGGTCGAAAACACGTATGGACCAACGGAAGCTACAGTGATCGCTACAGCCTACAAAATGATTGGCGAGATCGCGTACGACCCTGTCTTGCGCGAGATACCGATTGGGC
>DASXRE010000231.1:0-6978 GCA_036506775.1 Pyrinomonadaceae bacterium
GTTCTTATTGAAAACGACGCCTTCCTGTTCGAGCAGTCGTTGCTGTTTGTCGTGCGGCAGCACCAGGCGGCCGGTCGAGGTTGCTCCCTGTGCGTTGATGACGCGATGCCACGGCGTGCCTTCAGGCGAAGAGTGCATCGCGAACCCGACAGTTCTCGCCGTGTAGCCTTCACCGAGCAGCTCGGCGATCTGCCCGTAAGTCATTACCCGTCCGCTTGGAATCCGACGCACGATTGAGTAAACGCGCTCGCGGTACTTTGGGTTTCCCTGCTGTGTCATCTAATCAAGCGTTCTGAGCACGGCCCGTGCCGGTGCTCCGTCACCGAGAGCGGTGCGGAGACGCAACGGCAAACAGATCAGTTCATACCTTCCCGCCGGTACGTCACTGAGATTCAAACCTTCGAGAATAATTACCTCGTGCGAAAGCAACGCACGATGTACCTCGTGGTCCTTTGAACGAAACTTTTCAACCGAAAGGTAGTCAATTCCGACGAGCTTTACACCCTGCTCCACCAACCATTTGGCTGCTACCAGCTCAAGGTACGTAAAATCGGTTCTAAAATCCCTTGAATCCGCACGCCAAAAACCCGAGTTGCGGGTCTTGAAAAGTACGCGCGTCGTCCCTTTCTTAAACTTCGCGGCGACCAGCTCTTGATCAATAACTCGACACTCTTCCGGCATTTCAATCACCTCCGCTTCACCAATCAAGACGTCCAGCGAAAGCGATTCAACCTTCTTCGTACCTTCAATAAAATGCGCGGGCGCGTCAACATGCGTTCCCGTGTGCGCACCAAAGCTCAACGCCGAGACATTCGCGCCGTCACCATGAGCAAGACAGGACCAATCCCGGATCTCAATCCCCGGATCACTCGGATAAGTCGGCAAATCGCTGCTAATCGGAACGCTCAGGTCGTAAATTGGCATCGGCGAATAGTAATATACTGAAAACCACATGACCACACCCTTCCGGCTAGCCGCATCCAGTTACCTGAATTCCGCACCGTTGATCTGGAGCTTTTTATGCGGCTCAAAGCGCGGGCGCGTCGATTTTGTTGAAGCAGTTCCCGCACGCTGCGCCGAATTGCTGTCGCGCTCGGAGGTCGAAGGTGCGCTGGTTCCGGTTATCGAGTATCAACGCATTCCCGACGGCGCACTCGTGCCTGACGTCTGCGTCGGCTCGCAGAAGGAAGTGTTGAGCGTAGTGCTCGTTTCCAAAGACACCGAACTCGAACGGATTCGCAGCGTGGCGCTGGACGAATCGTCACGAACTTCCGCAACCCTCGTTAAGATCATCTTTCGCGAGTTCCTGGACCATGAACCAGCCTGGACCACACGCTCGCCGAACCTGGCTGAGATGCTGGACCAGAATGACGCCGCATTGATCATCGGCGATCCCGGCATGACTTTTCCACGTACCGGACTCAAGGTCTGGGACATGGCGAGCCTCTGGCGCAAGTACACTGGACTCGGATTCGTGTTTGCGATGTGGATGGTGCGCGACGAGGCCTTCGACCGGGCACGAATAGTCGATTTTGCAGGCGCACGCGACGAAGGCGTGGCCCACGTCGAGGAGATCGTTGCAGAGTATGAAGAGAAGATTCCGATGCCGCGTGAAGAGCTGCGAAAGTACCTGACAGAAAACATCGTCTTCAGAGTCGACAACTCACTGAAACGTGGTCTACAGCTTTATTTCGAACTCGCTTTCAAGCACCAGCTGATTGAAACCGTGAAACCACTCCGGTTTATTTAGCCTCCTTGGAGTGCGGGGACTTGTCACCGCTTTGGTCAAAACTTTGCCCAGAATGTTAGGCCCAAAGCGGTGACAAGTCCCCGCACCCCAAGGAGGCGTTCTTGCTGCGATTTTGTTAATCTCTTTTCAGACCAGCCATGTCTTCCGCCAACATTCAACCGATTCTTGACCGCGTGCTCGCAGGCGAGCGCATGTCAGCCGATGAATGCAGAACGCTGCTCGAGTCGCACGACGTCGCCCGCATGGGCGTTGCCGCCGACGAGATTCGCGCGCGCCGCCACCCTGACAACATCGTCACCTACATCATCGATCGCAACATCAACTACACCAACGTCTGCAACGTGGTCTGCACGTTCTGCGCGTTTTATCGCCGGCCCGGCGCGCCCGACACTTACGTGCGCACCTTCGAGGAAATCTGCGAGAAGATTGACGAGACGATCGAACTGGGTGGAACCGGCGTGTTGATGCAGGGCGGACTGCATCCTGACTTCGGGCTCGAGTGGTACGAAGACCTGCTGCGCTCGCTGCGCGCGAAATATCCGGGATTTCAGTTGCACTGCTTCTCGCCGCCCGAGATTCACAATATCCATCTGATCTCCAAACTCGACTACGAAACGATCATGGGCCGGCTGAAGGAGGCGGGACTCTACAGTCTGCCCGGCGGCGGCGCGGAGATTCTTGACGATGAAGTGCGCAAGCGAGTGGCGACGAAGTGCACGACCGATGAGTGGCTCGCGGTAATGCGCGCGGTTCATCGCGTCGGACTGCGTTCAACCGCGACGATGATGTTTGGCATCGGCGACAAGATCGAACATCGCCTCAAGCACTTGCAACGCATTCGCGATTTGCAGGACGAGACGGGCGGCTTCACGGCTTTTATCCCGTGGACTTTTCAACGCGAGAACACGGCGCTCGGCCGCAAGATCAAGGATGAACCGACCGGTGTTGATTACCTGAAGATGCTGGCAGTGTCGCGCCTGTTTCTCGACAACATCGAAAACTTTCAGTCGTCGTGGTTGACGCAGGGACTACGACTCGGGCAGGTGGCATTGCGCTTCGGCGCCAACGACATGGGCTCGATCATGATTGAAGAGAATGTCGTCTCCGCCGCGGGAGCGAGCAATCGTGCCGACGAGAAGATGCTTCGCTATCTAATCAGCGAAGCCGGTTTTACTCCGCGTCAGCGCGATATTCTTTATCAACCCGCGGTCAGACAACCGCGAAGTCAAACTGCTCCTGGTGGATAGTCGGATCGCTCGTGATGTCGATCGGTCCAAGATAGTCCTCAATCTCCACCATCACGTCGCGTTCGCTCGAACGCAGCGCCTTCGCCACATCAGGATTGATACGCAGCGTAACTTGCTTGTTATCGCTGTCGCCATTCAACTCTTTACCCAGGCGACGCGCGTCTTCCAGCAGTTCGTAACAGATCGTCTGCGGCGACTTCACGAGGCCCGCGCCCTGACAATACGGACACGGTGAACAGAGTGTTCGTTCCAGCGATTGCTTCACGCGTTTGCGCGTCATGATCACCAGACCGAAGTCGTTGAACGAAAGTACCTTCGTCGGCGACTTGTCGTTACGCAACGCTTCCTGCAACGCCTGCATCACCTTCTGCCGGTTGCGGCGCTCTTCCATGTCGATCAGGTCCAGCACGATGATGCCGCCGAGATCGCGCAAGCGAATCTGTCTGACAATCTCATCGACGGCCTCGAGGTTCGTGCGCGTAATCGTGTCTTCGAGACGGCCACTGCCGCGACCGACAAACTTGCCGGTGTTGACGTCGATCGCTACCAGCGCTTCGGTCTGGTTGATGACCAAGTAACCACCCGACTTCAGCCACACGCGCGGCTTGATCGCTTTATCGATCTCCACCTGCACGCCATAGGCTTCGAGAATCGGCTGGTCCTTCGTGTAGAGCTTCACCCGTCGCACCAGGCGCGGCTGAATCCGGTTGATGAACTCGACGATAGCCTGGTATTCCTCTTCCGAGTCGACGCGAATGGACTCGAAATCGTCTGACAACTGGTCGCGCAGCAGCCGCTGCACGAGATCGAGATCCCGATGGACCAGCGCCGGTGCCTTTGCTTTTTCAGCCGAGGCGCGGATGTCGAGCCAGGTGCGAACCAGATAGCGCACGTCCTCGCGCAGCTCTTTCTCGCTGATACCGACGCCCGCGGTACGGACGATGAAACCGCCCGACGGCACGTCCTCTTCAGCACGAAGAGTCTGAATCAGCTTGCGCAGCCGGTGACGCTCGCTGTCTGCCTCGATCTTGCGCGAGACACCGACGTGTTCGACCGTCGGCATGTAAACGAGAAAGCGGCCGGGCAAAGCGATGTGGGAAGTGATGCGCGCGCCTTTCTTGGCGATTGGCTCTTTGGCGATCTGGACCAGAATTTCCTGACCTTCACTCAGCAGATCGGTGATCGCCGGCTGGTGGCGTTCGCGGCGTTGGCTACGATGCCCGCGCTGATCTCTGCGCTGATCGCGTCCACGTGGTCGCGACTGAGGCTCGGGCGGAGGTGGCGGCGCCACTTCGATCTCGTCCGGAGCTTCGGAATACTGCGGCTGCTCGATTTCGTCGTCGAGTCCGTCCGAGGATACTGCGCTTTCCTGTTCGCCGGGTGCACTCGTGCCGGGTTTGTTTTTGCTGGGCCGGCGTCGTCTGCGTCCACCGCGACGCGTCGCAAATTCGCTGCGCGACTGCGCCTCAACAACGCTGGCCTCCGAGTCGGCATAACCGCCTTCTTCGCCGGCACCCGATTCTCCGCTTGCGCTGGCCGCAGCGCCCCGCTTCTTCGAAGCTTTCTTCGTTGATGCCTTCTTTTTGCTGGCGGTCTTGGTTGCGGCGGCAGCGCGCGGCGCGCGTTTCTTCGTGGCGCCTTTGCGCGAGCGTTTGCTGGTGCTCGCTGCAGCAGCCGCCTCCTGCGCCAGTTCCTCTTCGTCACTTATGCGCTGAAACTCCATGCGCCGCAGCGTGTCGTCACTGACATCGTCGACGAAACTCGAAACGTGAGCTTCGGCTGGACGCCGTTCTTCGCGCATCGGTGGTTCGGCCTCAGCATCGCCGCTATCGTCGACCCGTTCAAACATGTCGCTACCAAAGCCGCTCGACAGTAACGAACCGACTTCCGCCGTGCGAAAGTCGTCTTCCATGTTGAACTCAACAGCGTGGATCTGATCGAAGAGTCGTTCCTGTAGCCGGGCGTCCTTGAACATCTCGCCGTTGGCGGCTGTTTCTTCTTCGTCAACGATGCGTTCGATGGAAGGATCGGGGGCTACAAACGGCGTGTCGGGAACATCGAACTGCGGCCTGGACGGTGGCGCAGCGGCGGTAGTTTCTTCGCCTCGTTCCCAACGTCCACGACGACGACCGCGACGGCCACGGCGGCGCCCTGACTCGGCAGTTTCCTGAGCTTCGACCGGCGCGGGCGTCTCGTGCTGAAGCGGTTCGACGCGTTCGTGCGCAGCTTCGATCTGCTGCTCGCGTTCGACACGATTGATGGCGACCTCCTCCGCGGCGGCGTGTTCTGCGTCCGGAGTGCCCTTCTTGGATTTATCGATGACGATTCTTTCAAACTCTTCTTCTTCATCGAAGAAGTCCGAAACGTAGAGAAACGCGTCGCGTTCGAGACCGATGTCGACGAAGGCGGACTGCATTCCGGGAAGGACGCGCATGACGCGGCCTTTGTAGATGTTTCCGACGATTCCCTGATGTTGTTCTCCACGTTCTATGTAGAACTCTGCGACCTTATCGTCTTCAATGATCGCAATCTTCTTCTCGCGTCCGTTGACGCTAACGATTAGTTGTTTTGACATTGCTTGCCTTTTTCAAGAATGGTTGGTTGGCCACGGAAGTGGGGTTGAGACCGGTTTCCGAGTGGCCGAAGGTGGATGGATTGGAAGTGGTGCGCCGATTGAGGCGCAACTCCGGTCGCGCGCGGATCATGGGTGTCCGGAACGCGACAACAATTTCTTTTTCTCAACAGAAAACCTGACTAGCCGCCGGGCGCTGGGCCCGAGATGCTGTTTACAGGGAGCGCATGCAAGCTAAACGAGCAATTAAATACTCGGAGCGTGTGCTCTGAACCTGGTTAAATCAAGATCGTCTCACGGACGATCAACAAACTCGAACTCGCCAACTCGTGCGAGAAACATTCCATCGCTCCGAGACTCCTTCTGCCTTGTTTTGACCTAAGCGCCTGAAACAGCGGGCGGGCGAGCAGCGGGAGTATAACCCAGTTGTCCAATATCCGCGAAACTTAGTTCAATACCGTGGTTTAATGTTACTTCCCGCCTTCGTACCGTGAGAACGGCGTGTACTTGGGCAGCGACTCAACGATGAAGTCAAAACCCAGCCACAAGCTCCAGCTATGGTGATAGAAGGCGATCGGGAAAACCAGCGCCAGGATAAAGAGCACCACCAGCACACTCTGGTACTCGGCTCCAAGTATCAGTAAACAGAAGAAACAGACCACGAGGATGGCAAACTCCGTCGTCACCACATTCGCCAGAATCGCCCCCACAAAGAATCCGTCCTCGCGCTTGAAGAGCGCCATGCAGACCGGGCAGTGGTGCCGGATTCGAAACGGGTGCGCCACTATGCTCGACTCCCCACACGCCGGGCACAACAGCCGTAAACACCGTCCCAGCACCCGCTTGATCTGTTGGAAATCTTTTTTCACTGGATATCGACATATTAACCCCGCCAGCCGATAACAACCAGCCGACAACAAGAATCGCCAATAGAAGTTTCTTGACACCGTGCGGCGGGTTGGGTAATCAGAAGGCAGAAACCGAACACTCAAACTCCCTGACGAAAAAAGGAAGCTCATATATGTCGTGGAATAGAATCCTGTTGCCTCTGAAAACGGAAACCTGCCCCGATACTGTGGAAATCGGGAATCTCGGGTGGGAAGTCTATCGGCGGGAAAAAGAGCCGGCCGGATTTGCGATGTTTCACGCTACGATTCTGAGCGAAGACGGCCAGGATGACAAACGTGTCGTCTATCTCTCACCGGTAGCATCGCAACTGTGCGAGAACATCGCCGAAAAGTATTCGCTTGAACCATGCAAAACCCCGGCGCGCGACGAGCCGAACATCGCGTTTGTGTTCGGCGACCCGCTAATGATGGGACAGCTCCGCGACTCCGTTTCAACCGACGCCCTCGTTGTGACCTGATAGCCGTCACATTAAGGTGCCTCCTTGGAGTGCGGGGGCGTTT
>DASXRE010000232.1:0-7363 GCA_036506775.1 Pyrinomonadaceae bacterium
GCATAACTTCCAGGACCTCATGCAGCATTACGTCGACGTTGCTTCGGCGGAAGGCAAGCCACCGGCTTGGGCCGGAGAACAGTTGATGAAGAACTTCGCCGAGTATGAGGTGCCGCCGAATGCTCTTATCACGCCCATGAAGCGCGACAATCGGATTGAAATCAGGGTTCAGTTTGTGAAGCCGGTCGAGTTTCCGGGTTATACGTACAACTACGAGTTCGATCACACCGCAACCAGCACAGCTTTCCTCGACTTTAGTAAGTAACTGGAACCGTTGACTCGCCTAGTGCGGGGCGCCGTCGAGGAAGGCCTTCAACTTTCGCGAGCGTGAGGGGTGACGCAGTTTGCGCAGCGCTTTGGCTTCGATCTGTCTGATTCTTTCACGCGTGACCGCGAAGTGCTGACCAACTTCTTCAAGCGTATGCTCGGAGCCGGTCGTTCCCAGCCCAAACCGCATCTTGATCACTTTTTCTTCACGCGGCGTAAGCGTCGCCAGCACTTCATCAGTTATCTCACGCAGATTTGAAGCAACAACCGCATCCGCCGGATTCAAGATCGACTTGTCTTCGATGAAATCGCCGAGATGCGAATCCTCTTCCTCACCGATCGGCGTTTCCAGTGAGATCGGCTCCTGCGCGATCTTCAAAACCTTTCGCACCTTCGAAACCGGAATATCCATCTTCCGCGCGATCTCGTCACTCGTCGGCTCACGTCCTAACTCCTGCACCAGCGAGCGCGACGTTCGAATCAACTTATTGATCGTCTCAATCATGTGCACGGGAATGCGAATCGTGCGCGCCTGATCTGCAATCGCACGCGTGATCGCCTGACGAATCCACCACGTCGCGTAAGTGGAAAACTTGTAACCGCGCCGCCACTCAAACTTGTCCACGGCCTTCATCAAACCGATGTTGCCTTCCTGGATCAGATCGAGAAACTGCAAGCCGCGATTCGTATACTTCTTCGCAATCGAAACCACCAGACGCAGGTTTGCTTCGACCAGTTCACGTTTAGCCTGTCCGGTCTGCTGCTCGCCCGTGACGATTGCCTGCAACGATCGTTTGATCTCGACTGGCCCAACGAAATTGTCGATCTCGATTTGCAACATCCGCTTCCTGGCCGCGAGGATCCGGCGTCGCAGGTCCTTTTGATCCTCAGGCTTGACGCGCTTGCGCCCCGACTTCTCGTTGCAATTATCAATCTCGCGCTCTGCTTCGCGCACTGACTTTTGCACCGCACGTATCGCATTGATGAGACGCTGCCGTGCTCGCTCCGTCAGGTTCAAACGTCCGATTTCCTGCGCGATTTCCAACCGCGTGCGCGCCACTCTTCGTTTGAGCCGCGTCAGTTTCTTGCTCTTCTTGCCGCGATTCGCTTTTTGTTCGGCGCGGAGTTTCTCCAATTCTTTCAGCGCCTGCCTGGCGAGTTTGGCAATACTCTGAATGCCTTCGATGGTCCAGGTGCGATACTCTTCGGCCTTGTCTTCATCGCCAGTGAGTTCAGCCTGTTCGGAAAACGAAACAGTATCGCGGATGTTGATGCGGTGCGCCTCGAGTTCTTCACCGATCTTGAGCAACTCGCGCACGGCAATCGGCGAACGGGAGATCGCTTTTTGAGTCTTCAACTGTCCCCGCTCGATGCGCTTGGCGATTGCGACTTCGCCTTCGCGCGTCAACAACGGAACAACACCCATTTCGCGGAGATAGAGACGAACCGGGTCGTTCGTCTTTTCGAGAGCGCCGGCGGAGAGATCGAGTTCGATGTCTTCATCGAGAACTTCTTCTTCGTCGTCGGAGACTGTCGCGGCGGCCTGTTCGAGCAGCCGCTCGTCGGAATCAGCGACTGGGATGTTGGAACCTTCGAGCTTTTGGAGTACGTCTTCGATGTCCTCGGGTGAGACGACATTGTCGGGCAATTCGCGATTGAGATCGTCGAACGTCAGGTACTTTTTGTCGCCGCCCAGTTCGAGCAGGCGTTCCATAACGTCGTCGCGATCCTTGTCTTCCATAGTCGATTTATTAGTGCTTACTTGGCCGTCGCTTCTCTGGCGGGTTGCAACATCAGTTGCCGTTCCGCAGCGAGCTGGATTTGCTCCGCGGCCAGCCGTGAAACTTTTTCAGTGTCTTCTTCACGCTCAGCGATGGCCAGTTCCCTTCTCAGTTCCTCGATGCGCTGCTCGATTCTCATCAGCCGGAACGTCGAAACGCATTCTTCGGCCACATAATGCTCATTAGAACCGTGCAGCGAAGAGTTCATCATAACCATCGGCACGACACTCGCAGCAAATTCGTTGCCTTCGGTCTTGCGAAGCAATGCGTCGAAGTCAATTTCCGTGCCTTCGCGGTCGAGCGCGAGCAATGCCTCGAAAAGCGGCGCGGTCGCGAGATCTTCATAGTCTTCTTTTTTCAACATCGGCAGGATGTCGTGTCGCAGATTGGCGTCAGCCAGCATCAGTCCTAGCAGACGCTGTTCCGCAGCCGTGACCTTTGCCTGTCTCGCGACTGCGTGCATCGCGCTGGACCGCGTGGGCCGATTGTCGCGCACGGACTGCCATAACTCGCGCCGCCACCCGGAAGTATTTACGTTCTCGCGATCGATTCCCAACGAATCCATCGCCATGTCGAAATACTCGCGCTTCTGAATGCGACTGCTAACCGCCTTGATGTACGGGAGAACTTCCTCTACCGCTTCCGCCTTCTCCGCCGGCCGGTGAAGATTGCGTTCGCGCAAAGCGTTTTCGATTACAAATTGTATGTGTGGTTGTGCCTGTGCTCGCCGTCGCTGATATTCAGTTACGCCAAACTTACGAATGAACTCGTCGGGATCCGCATTGTCGGGAAGTACAAGCACTTTAACATCGAGATCATCTGCCAAAAGAATCTCGATCGCCTTCTTGGCTGCCTGTACGCCCGCGCGGTCGCCATCATAGTTGACTACCACTTTGCGCGCAAACCTGCCTAGCAACTTCGCCTGCTCTGTCGTCAACGCTGTTCCCAAACTCGCTACGAGGTTACGCACGCCGAACTGATAAGGCACGATCAGATCGAGAAATCCTTCAACGAGAATTGCAAAACCCTGACGGCGAATCTCATCACGAGTGAGATTCAGACCGAAAAGATTTCGCCCTTTGACGTAAGCAGCAGTTTCAGGCGAGTTGATGTACTTCGCTGTTTCGTCAGCCTTGAGTGTGCGGCCGCCGAAAGCAATCGGCCGGCCTTGCACGTCGAGCACGGGAAACATCAAGCGGCCCCGAAAGCGATCGTACGAACCACCTTCTTCCTTCTTTACTACCAGGCCACTGCGGTCGATCTGTTGCTGGCTCGCTCCCTTCTGACGCAAATACAGAGAGAGTGATTCCCAACTATCAGGCGCGTAGCCCAAGCGAAAAGCTTTCTGCGTTTCTTCGCTGATTTCGCGTTTGATCAGGTAATCGCGCGCGACGCGTGCTTCCTTGCCTGACTCGAGTTGCTGTTGCCACCACTCCATGGCCCATGAGTTGAGTTGAATGACTTCATCAGACTCCTGCCGCCGCGCTTCGAAGCGGCTGTCGTCGATCATTTTGGGCAGCGGCATTCCGATCTTGTCGGCCACAATCCGAATCGCTTCCGGAAAGCTGACGCGCTCGATCTCCATCACAAAATTGAAGACCGTTCCGCCTTTGTGACAACCAAAACAGTAGAAGATTTCCTTGGTGGGACTGACGGAGAACGACGGCGTTTTCTCCTTGTGAAACGGGCAGCACGCCATCCAGTTCGCGCCCTTCTTCTTGAGCTGCACGTAATCCTGGATGACGCGGACGATGTCTGCCTGACGTTTGAGATCGTCGATGAATGTTTGGGGGTAAAGCACTTTTATCCTAAACCCGAGGCCGGTTTGCTCTGCACAGCGAGCTTATTGTCTCAACTCAACCAGCGTTGCACCAGCACCGCCTTGATCGGGAGGGGCGGTCAGAAAACGCGCGACGTGAGGGTGGTCCCCTAACAAACCCGCAATCGCACGCCGCAACGCGCCGGTGCCATGACCGTGAACGATCCGTACCTTACTCAAACTCGCGAGCGACGCTTCGTCGAGAAACTTGTCAACCGCATCGATCGCTTCATCGGTCGTTTGGCCGATGACGTTCAATTCCGATTTAACTTTTTGCTCCGTGCCTGAGAGATGCACCTCGGTGCCGGTTGAGCGTCGCAACTTTTCCAGTTTGCCTTGCTGTGATTTTGCAGTCGGCTGTTGTTCGACGAGTTCCAGATTCTCGAGCTTTTCTCTGAAGCGCAACGCCTTGACGCGCACTTCGGCGTAGCCGTCTTTGATCTGGTCCACGATTCCGACCGAGCCGAATGAAAGCAGCTTCACTTTGTCGCCGGCGACGATCTCGCGCGGCGACGCTGTTACATATTCAACCGCTTCTTCTTCGGCGTGAGACGGTCCGGAAGATGCGCCAAGTACCGTTTGACCATCGCGCACGATGCGAACCCCGCGTGAAGTTGCGTCAGCCGGTGGCTCGCTAACTGTTTTAGCTGCTCGCTGTGCGGCGCGTTTCATTTCCGCAACCTGGCGTTGAGCTTCGCGTTCGGCTCTGATCTTTTCGGTGCGGTCCTCGATGTATCCGACCAGTTCCCGCGCTCGTTTCTCGAGATCGGCAACGGTGCGCTGGGCCAACTGCTCGAATGCAGCCTGGCGTTCGTGTTCGCGCTTCGCCGCCTCTTTGTCGAGTGAAGCAAACTTATCCGCGACCGCGGTGCGTTCTTCTTCGAGCGCGAGTCGCAACGCTTCAGCTTCTTCAGCTTCCCGCTTGATTCGTCGCAGGTATTCAGAGGCTTGCAGCGAAGAATCTTTTACGGAAGTCACCGCCGCTGCGACGATCGTCTGCGGGACACCAAAGCGACGCGCGATCTCCAGTCCCGAAGAAGCGCCCGCAACGCCGACGATCAATCGATATGTGGGCCGCAGCGTCTTTTCGTCAAACTCAACGCTAGCATTCAGCACACCTTCTTCGTTGCCCGCGTACATCTTCAACCCGCTGTAATGAGTCGTCGCAATGACGTGTGCATGGCACACGCGACGAAAATGATCGACGACCGCAATCCCAAGCGCGGAACCCTCTTCCGGATCTGTTCCGGTGCCGACTTCATCGAGCAGCACCAGCGCGGGCGGCTCACAGAGCTCGATCATGCGCGCGATGTTCGCGACGTGGGAAGTAAACGTCGAGAGATTCGCGGCGAGTGACTGGTGGTCGCCGATGTCCGCGAGCACGCTCTCATAAAACGGCAATCTCGCAGACTTCGCGGAAATCGAAATACCTGACAGAGCCATCAACGCAAGGAGGCCCGTTGTTTTCAGGACGACCGTCTTGCCGCCGGCGTTTGCGCCGGAGATGATCATCGCGTTGTGCTCCTCGTCGAGCGTGAACGACACGGGAACAACCGCACCGCCACTCGCGCGCAGGTTCTCTTCAAGCAATGGGTGACGTGCTTCAACAAGTTCGAGTGTTGCGCTCGAGTCGATTTGCGGAATGGAACAGTTGAACTGTTGATGAAAGATCGCCTTTGCGTTGATGAAGTCCAGTTCCGCAACAGCCGCGGCGGCCCTTTCGATCGCCGGCAGTTGCGCGCGCAGTTCTTCAGTCAAACGGAAAAGTATCTTCGCGATCTCGCGCGCTTCGGCTTCGTGCAGGCCTTGTAGTTCATTGTTCGCATCGATCGTTTCGAGCGGCTCGACGAAGGCGGTTGCGCCGGACGAGGAGTAGCCGTGCGCGACTCCCTGAACGCGTCCGCGATGATCTGCCTTGACAGGGATCACAAAGCGATCGTTGCGGATCGTGACCAGCTCGTCCTGAATCGCTTCCGCTGAGCGGCGCATGAGTCCTTCGAGCGAACGGGTGATGCGTGAACGCAACGACGAGATCTCGTGACGAATCTGGGCGAGTTCCGGACTGGCGCGATCGTCGAGTTCGCCGGTCGGCAAGATCTTGTTGCTTACGCGCGCAACGAGGCTGTTGAGATCCCGCGGCAGGTTTTCGACCAGTTGCCACAGCACGGATGCGTTTTCGCGCTCGGCGAGAATGGCGGCGCGGGCCGACATCGCCTGCTCACACAACTTTGCCGTTTCCAAAATCGTCAGTGGATCAAGTGCGGCGCCTTCGACGCGCAAGCGCGCGATCGTTTCGTCGGGATTCGTGAAACTGCTGAAGGACCAGTTGACGCCACGACCGCGCAGCAGCACACATTCGCGGAGTGCAGCAAGTTCGCGCTGCAACTGTTCCGCGCTGGGCGCCGGCGACAGTGTTTCGACACGCGCCTGACCCGCCTCGGTCTGAGCGTTTCGTGTGATCAGCGCAAGCAGTTGCTGGTATTCGAGCGTTGCGAATGCCTGGTCGTTCATTGGGTGTGGGAAAGGTTACAACGCCGCCCCACGACAAACAAACCTACTTAGAGTGCGGCGACTCCTTGGAGTGCGGCGACTCGTCGCCGCTTTGGTCTGTGTGGGTTGGCGTAGCTGTATTGACCAAAGCGGTGACAAGTCCCCGCACTCCAAGGAGGTTTTGCCCCGGTTCGAGCGACATATACAATGGCGGACATGGACGAATTCGATCGATATCGCGCAGCGATGAACGAAAAGCTGCTGGGCAGCGGCCATCTCGGCATCAAACGTTTCTTCGCGCTTGACACACAGGCCTACGAAGACGGCGCTCTCGACAAGAAAACCAAAGAACTTTTGGGCCTTGTCGCTTCGACCGTCCTTCGCTGCGACGACTGCATCACTTATCACATCAAACAGTGCGTCGCGATCGGTGTGCGTCGCCAGGAGTTTCTCGACGCCTTCAACGTCGCGCTCGTAGTCGGCGGATCGATTACGATTCCCCATTTGCGACGCGCGATAGATCGCGTCGACCAGCTACTCGAAAGCGGAGTGAACGCGGATAAAAACGTAAAAGAACCGCACGAGCATTGATGAGAGCACTAATCTTCGCAGTATCACTGTTAACCTGTTCTTTGTTCGCTTCCGAGCGAGGTATTTTGATGTCTGCACAAGATAGAGCACGGGTAAGAGCCCCCGAAATTCAAGGCGGCCGCGGTTGGTTGAATACTGACAAGCCGCTTTCACTGGCGGCACTCAAAGGCAAGGTCGTCTTGCTCGACTTCTGGACCTACGGCTGCATCAACTGCATTCACATCATTCCGGATTTGAAGAAGCTCGAGAAAAAGTATCCAAACGAGCTGGTCGTGATCGGCGTGCACTCAGCCAAATTCGAGAACGAGAAAGACACCGAGAACATCCGGCAGATAATTCTGCGATACGAGATCGAACACCCAATTGTTAATGACGCGGACTTTATGATCTGGAGGTCTTACGCGGTCGACGCCTG
>DASXRE010000233.1:0-3966 GCA_036506775.1 Pyrinomonadaceae bacterium
GAGTCGTCATTGATGAAGTGGCTCACGAAGTCGAACCAGAATCCGGTGTTTTTATCCCGGCTAAAAAAACCCTCCACTTTGAAAACCAACGAAGTCAGCCGGCCTGCTTCGTAAGCGTGCAGTCTCCTGCAACGGATTCGCCGCTTCATGTCTCTGTCGTTCGACTCGCCGATCAACGCGCCATGCCCACCGCGGACCGCTGGTATCGCGTGCTGATCGACTCTGAAGTGACGCAGTTTGTCGGGTCAATTCCACCCGGCCGGGCTCCGGATCACTTTCACGAATACGAAGAAGTGCTTTTCATCCTCCGTGGCGAGGGACGGATGTGGACTGAAACCAGATCCACGCCGATCGGGATCGGATCTTGTATCTATCTCCCGAGAACGCAGGTTCATTGTGTGGAAAACACCGGCACGGGAGAGTTGCGCTTGTTGGGCGTGTTTTATCCAGCGGGCAGTCCGGCGGTGAGATACGAAACTGCTACTCAAAATCCCTGATGTCGCGAAACGGCCGCGCCGCATCTTTGAAGTCCGGGCGGTAGTAGTAAGCGGCGCCGTCAAACTCCTGCACCCAACCTTCTTCCATTCCCAACTCTTCAAGCGCGGCCGTCGCTTTCATCCATTCCGATTCCCGGATGCGCCGCGAGAGCAACACGAAACGCTTGTTTGTCTCCGCCTGGTGCGTCGGGTAGTACTGGGCCATCAGCGAGATCGCCACGCGCGGGCTCAGCTCGTCCCTGATCCACTCAATCGACTCGCGAATGCTGCCAATATCATTCGGCAACACCAACAGCCGCACTACCAATCCGCGCCTTAGCAAGCCGTGTTCATCAAAGACAAGCTCGTAGCCGGTCTGCCGGAACATTTCCTTCAACGCGAGCCGCGAAAACTCCTTGTAGCCGCTGACTTTCGAATACAAGTAGCCCGACTCGTCATCCGCGTATTTCAAATCCGGCAGATAGATATCCACAACTCGATCCAGCAGCCGCAACACTGAAACCGCGTCATAGGCGTTCGTGTTATAGACCACTGGCAACCGCAAACCGTTTTGCGCCGCGAGCAGGATCGAACGCGCCATCTGCGGTGCGAAGTGAGTCGGCGAAACGAAGTTGATGTTGTGACAGCCGCGCGCCTGCAACTCCAGCATCATCTCCGCGAGCCGTTCGTGCGTGATTTCATTCTTGAGTTGCTGTTTGTGCGTTTGCGAGATTTGGTAGTTTTGACAATAGACGCAACGCAGGTTGCAGTTGCCGAAGAAGATGTTACCGGCGCCGCGCGTGCCGACAAGCGGCGGCTCCTCGCCGAAATGCGCCGTGTAAGAAGAGACGATCGGCAAACGGCCGGAGTAGCAGGCGGCGATCTCGTTGTTCAGCCGGTTGTTGAGACAATCGCGTGGACAGACCGTGCAGCGTTCGAGCAGACGTTCCAGTTCTTCCACACGCTTCTGCAACTCGCCGCTACGCAGCAAGCGGAGATACGACGGCGCGTCTTTCGAGGCGCGCGCTGCGTCTGCTGATGGAAGTAACGAATCACTCATGACGTCTGAAGTGGACGAAATGCGGCTTGTGTTGCTCGACGATCTCCGCGGGCGCTGCGCGTTTCGATTGGCGCCAGATGAAATCCATCTCGCCATGAATGGTGCTGAGCGCCAGCCGGGCCTCGAAGATCAGCAACATGCTGCCATAGAAAAGGAAACATGCACCAGCGAGACCAAGCGCGACCGGAATGTAGTTGTAATGCTGATTGCTCGCGAAGGGGACAACACCAATTGCAACGCTGGTCGCGACAAACATGCCGAGACTAAGATAAAACGTTACCATACAGCGTTGCAGCAGCCGGGCGCGACTTGTCAGTTTATCCAGTTGCTGAAAGATTAGCGCCTGGCGTTCGGTGGCCACTTCGCCTCGCTCATTGCGTTCGGCCATATCTTCGAGGCGATCGGAAAGAGCGCGAACGCGGTCCACGACGCGTCCGAGTCGCGATGAAGTCGAGAGAATCATGCTGCCGCAGGCCGAAATCAGGACCGCGGGCGTGATCATCGCGGTGAGCACGGCAATGGCGGAGCTTGTGTCCATCGCTGTTCTTTTATAGTTGATTCTGTAATTCTGTCAAAACCCACATGCGCATCTGGCTCTCCAAAAACAGTGAAGTGCCGATTCGCGAACAACTGGTAACCCAGATCGTCCTCGGCATTGTCAGCAACGACCTGAAGCTCAACGAGCGACTGCCAAGCACGCGCGATCTGGCCCGCCGTTACGACGTTCATGCCAACACCGTCAGCGCTGCGTATCGAGAACTCGCCAGACGTGGTTGGGTCGAGTTTCGCAAGGGCAGCGGCGTTTACGTGCGCGCGCGCAACGACAGCAAACTCGAAGCGGAACTCGCGCTGGACCAGTTGGTCTCACGCTTCTTCAGGCATCTGCGTGAAGCAGGTCATTCGCTCATTGAAATCCAGGAAGCCGTGCGGCGATCGTTCTCGCTTCAGCGGCCGGATCATTTTCTGTTGCTCGAGTCTGATCCGGAGTTGAGAGAGATACTCGTCGCGGAGATCTCAGCGGCGGCGAAGGTGAGAGTAAGAGGTGCTGGACTAGGGGACGTCGATAGCGCTCGTTCGTTCACTGGCGCGGTGCCGCTGGTGTTGTATGGTCATCTGAAAAACTTTGCTGATTGCGTCGACTCGCAAACTGAGGTGCTGGTGCTTCACTCAGCTTCAGTCGTGGAGTCGATGCGCGGACAAACGCGGCCACCAGCCGATGCGCTGGTGGCGATCGTGTCTCGATGGCCTGAGTTTCTGAAGTGGGCGCGCACGATGCTCGTGGCGGCTGGTCTCGACGCCGACGCGCTGAGTTTTCGTGATGCACGCGAGCGTGGCTGGGACAAGGGGCTGCGATCGGCGACGTTTGTGATTACCGATTCGCTGATGGCGCCACGGATACCCGCGGGTTGCGAAGTTAAGGTTTTCAGAGTTCTGGCGCAGTCGTCCCTGAAAGAGTTGAGAGATTACGCCGAACGGTTTTTCTGACAATCTCTGTGCCTGTGTGGTTAACCATTGCTTAGAAAAACAACCACCGAGACACAGAGACACAGAGGTGGTTACTGTTTGTCTTTCGCGAGCGTGCGGACGTAGTTGACGACGTTCCAGCGCTCTTCTTCGCTCATCCGTTTCTCACCAGCCGGCATGATCCCGTTAATACCTTTAGAGATCTTCCAGAAAAGTTCGCCGTCAGTCCTCGTGCTCATGCGTTCCTTGTTCGAAAGGTCGGCCGGTTTGCGACGCAGCCGCGGCAGGTTTGCTTCGTTACCTGCACCTGTTTCGCCGTGACAGAAGATACAGTTGCCCTTTGTGCGCTCCAGGAACAGCTCTTTGCCTTTGGCGATCGATTCCGGCGTTGCCGCTACGGGGTTCGGAGTCTTGTCCGCGTCTTCAGGCAATTCCCAGGTGTTCTTGGAAAAATCCTGTGGCGGCGTGGCCGGAGTGACCGATCTGCTGTCGTTCTGATTCTTGTTGGTAGTCGTAGAACTGTTTGCGTTTTGCGCTGAGGTCAAGCCGATCTTCAGTGCACTAGCGAACAAGACTGTCGCGACGAGGAATAAGGCAAACGCCGAAAGGCGCAGCATGATGGACATATAAGTCTCCTTCAATTTATCTCGACCGTTTCTTGCGAACTGGACGCCGCGGCGGCGTAGTGGACTTGACCCCGGACGTGGCGGGCGCCGCCGCCTTCGGTTTAAAGAGATCGGCAACCACTTTTTCCGGAATGTCAGCCTCCCAGACGATCTCGTTCTCTTTCGGCGTCATCTTGATGCTTTGCAGAACCGACTGCACCTGCTTGTCAGGCACGGAGTCCATTCCTTCTTTCATCAGTCCGGCCAGCAAGGTGCTGATGAGCTTCGCAGTATCGGGATTATCAGCATTCATTGCCCCGCGGAAGCTGAAGTTGGTTCCGTTGATTGTAATGGCACTGTA
>DASXRE010000234.1:0-16691 GCA_036506775.1 Pyrinomonadaceae bacterium
CGGCGACCAAATGATCCGGTTGCGGCGCTGAAACGCTATGGACTGCTCGATCGCATCGATCCGTCGCGACAACTCGATCGCTTCTCGCGCTTTCTGTGGCATCGCGATCGACTTGCGGCTTTGCGTGGCCAATGGATGTACTTTTATACGGATTTGGAGAGCAAGGACGGTAACGGCCTCGCGGGTGTGAACGTTAATAACGGACGAACGGAGCGCGAAGTGCGCGTTTCGGATCTGGATGAGAGGTTTGTGACGGACGAAGCGCTCGGTTTGATGTTTACGGCATCGGGCAATCGAATGTCCGGACACTCGTTACATTGATGTTTTGAATTGCCAGTGCCCCTGCGTAATCGCTCAGTTCGAGGTTGAACATCGACCAACGCACCGCCGCGTCAGGATCGCGATGATCGCGCAACAGCGCAGGCGGTTCGCCGGGAGCGAACGTCACGTCAAACTGATCGAGCGGATGCGACAAGCCACTGCCAATCGCCTTGATGTACGCTTCCTTCCGCGTCCAGCACCGAAAGAATGCCGCGGCTTTTTCCGCTTCGGGCAGAGCGCTCAGAGTCTGAACTTCGTAAGCCGAGAAGAAGTGACGGGCGATATCCTCGATCGCGAGGTCTTTCTTGATGTATTCAACATCGGCCCCGATCTCGTGGTCCTGCGCAAACGCATACACCGCGAGCTCGTGAGAGTGTGAAGCGTTGAAGCGCAGCGAGTAATGCTCCCCGCTCAACGCTGGTTTGCCGTATGGTCCGTACGAGAAACTCACGGCTTCCGGCGCAGTTTGCAGATAACGCGCCAGCAGCGCTCGCAGAAAACCTCGGCCCAGGATGAAACGTTGCCGGTGTTTGTCAAAATGAAACCGGCTGGCCCGTTCGCGCTCCGTCTCATCCAGGCTATGCAGAAACCTTTCTTGCAACGCGGCTTGCAATTCTGGCGCTTGCTCCAGAGGCGCACGCCACACGTGTACTTCGCCACCTGATAAAGACAGTAATTGCGGGGCTTGGGACCACATGGACCGCCTCATCTTAACTCGCCTTTACAAAAACAACACTTTTGTGTAGAGCGGCACATAAAAATTTCCCGCCCGTGGTTGTAGTGTACAATTGATTCAACCGTCTCCCCCGTCTTGATTATTGATCTAGGTCCAGGTTCAGAGTTCAGCTTCTCTCTGTGTCTCTGTGTCTCTGTGTTTGAACATAAACCACCGAGACACAGACACAGAGCAGTCAATCCAACTTGCGTTACGGAGGGTCTTGCAATGTCGCGAACCAGCTTCAGTTTGGCCCGCCTGATGGTGTGCGGGTTTTTCATTTTATTAGCCGTCATCACCGCTCAGGCCCAGTTTCGGGCCGGGATACAGGGAACGATCTCGGATTCCGCAGGCGCCCTCGTGCCTGGCGCGAAAGTCACGCTCAAGGATCTCGAGACGGGAAAGACGCAGGAGGCCACCAGCAGCGATGAAGGCTTCTATCGCATTCTCGGTCTGGCGCCCGGAAAATATGAAATGACGGTCGAGAAACAAGGTTATCAAAAGAGTCTCGCGCAAAATGTGACCGTTGGAGCCGAGACCATTCAGGGCGTCGATGTGATTCTGGAGATTGGTGAGGTCACGGCGACCGTTACGGTCACTCAGGAAGCAACCGCCCAACTCCAAACTGAAAACGCCAACGTCGCAAAAGATATTACCCCGCAAGAGGTCAAACGCTTGCCGCAAGTCGGACGCGATCCTTACGAACTCGCGCGACTGACGCCGGGCATCTTTGGCGACGGGGCGCGTGGCGGCAACGGCAACTCTTCCGGGCTGCCCAACGCGGGTTCGGACACTGGACCAGGCGGCTCCAATAACTCGATCTTCCAGGCAGAGAACCAACCGCAGATCAGCGCCAACGGTCAACGCGTCACCGCCAATACCTTTCAGGTCGATGGCGTCAGCGTAAACAGTCTGACGCACGGCGGCGCGGCCGTGGTTACGCCGAACCAGGAGTCGGTGAAAGAAATCCAGATTTCCTCGACAACGTATTCCGCCGAAGACGGTCGCAGCTCCGGCGCACAGATCAAAGTAGTTTCGCAGAATGGCACGAATGATTATCACGGCAGCGCATTCTTCAAATATGACAGTCCGAAGCTGAACGCCTTCAACAAGTATCCGAACGATTTTGGCCGCGGCACGACGGAAAGAGTCGAACGTCTCTTCCGGCAATTTGGCGGTAGCATTGGTGGACCACTCTACTGGCCGCATTTCGGCGAGGGTGGACCAGTCGTCTACAGTGGCAAGAACCGCGCCTTCTTCTTCTTTTCGTATGAAGGCCTGCGCGACAACTCGAGCACGCCCACAGTGCAGTATGTTGAGACGCCGCAATTCCGACAGCAGGTCATCGCGGCGCGTCCGGGCGGCATCACGACAGCGATACTCGGCAGCAACGGCCTGCTGCCACGTATTAGCGGCTTGGCACCATCACTGTGCACCGACATCATCCCGGGTCGTCAGTGTAAGGAGGTCGCCGGTGGTCTGGACATTGGCTCACTGAATCTGGGGTTGGGCCAATATACAGGAGACGCGGGCGGGGGACTCGACGGCATTCCGGATGTGCAAAAGGTCGTTATCAATGCGCCAACGATCAATAAGCCAAACCAGTACAATGCCCGTTTTGATTTCAACCCCGACGCCAAGAATCAGTTTGCCTTCAGCACTTATTTGACGCGTACTTTCCGCGTTGGCAGCGACACCGGCTCCGGCGCACGCCCCCAGGCTGACATCACCAGCTCGCCTCACAACACCGCGCTTACGGCTCTGTACAATCGTACTTTCTCGCCGAGCTTGTTGAATGAGCTTCGTTTTAATTTCACCAAGTTTGCTTTCAACGAGGTCGAATCTTCAGCTCAGACAAACTTCGGCATCCCGCGCGTTGAGATCGAAAACGTGTTCAGGGACGGCAGCCGAATTCGTTTCGGCGCGAACCAGGCGGAAACGACGCCGGGCATCTTCTCGGAAAAGACTTTCGAATTCCGCGACATTGTCAGTAACGTGCGCGGCAATCATGGTTTGAAATTCGGCGGCGAGCTTCGTCTTGAACGTAACGACGACAACCTGAACGGCGCGTCACGACCGTTGTATACCTTCGGCGGGCTGTTCAATTTCGCCAACGATGCACCGCTCTTCTATCAGATCAACGCCGACCCGCGAACGGGCGGTGTCGCCGACGCGCAGCGTCATTTTCGCTCCGGCGGTTATGGCCTGTTCTTCCAGGACGACTGGAAGATGCGTCCCAATCTCACTTTGAATTTCGGAGTTCGATACGAGTATTTCCAGGTGCTCAAAGAACGCGACAATCTGGTGTCAAACTTCATCTTTGGACCAGGCGGCGGTCTGGCGGGCGCGCGCGTGGAGCCGACCGATACTCTTTACAATCCTGATCGCAACAACTTCGCGCCGCGACTCGGATTCGCCTGGAGTCCCGGCCGTTTCCACGACAAGATGGTGGTTCGCGGCGGTGCCGGCATCTATTACAACCGCATCGAGCAAGTGGTCTTCTCAAACACTCGTGGCAATCCACCGTTCTTTGCGCGCTATGCCATTTGCTGCGGCACCTCGGGTGATCCTTTTGCCGGTGGCCAGATTCTTTACGAACTGGGCGCGAGCAGTTCTCCGTTCAGTTACGCCCCTAATCCGGCACTCGCTGTTGGTATAGATCCGGCTACGGGCGCTCCGAAGGGTCGTACTGTTGAGATCTACGGTGCGCTGGCCGACACACCAATACCTTACGTCTACGGCTATTCGTTCGAGGTGCAGTACGAGTTGCCTTTCAAGCTCGCCGCGAGCGTTGGTTACCAGGGCAGTTCGAGTCACAAACTGATTCGTCTCGTTAATCAACGGTTCATACAGCCGGTGATTCCGCCTGACTTCTTTGCGTTCGCGGTTTACATTCCGACACCGGACGTGAATGCCAACTACAACGCCATGAATGCCCGGCTGACGCGGCGTCTCTCTCGCGGTGTTCAATTCGACATCTTGTATCGCTGGGCCAAAAGCATCGACACGTTGTCGAACGAGGGTCCGGGCGCGGTAACGAACCAAACGTTTCCGCAAGACTTGAGACAGGAACGTGGTCCATCCGACTACGACGTCCGTCACAATCTCGTGGCGTCCGGATTATGGGACTTGCCATTGTTCCGCAATCGTCAGGATTTTATCGGCAAGGCGTTAGGTGGTTGGCAAATTAACGCTATACTCTCCGCCCACACAGGTTTTCCGTGGACGCCGCACACCGGTCAATGCGTGCGCGCGCCCGGCACACAGGATTTCATCTGCCCGTCGCGTCCACCGCATTATTTTGGCGGCGCGCTAGACGATACGAGTAACGACGCGTTCATTCGACCCGGTGGAAACTTCCCCGGCGGTGGTTTGGTCTTTTTCGATCAAAACAACCCACAGGGCACCTTGTTACCCGGCATCGGGCGCAACTCGTTTCGTGGTCCAAAGTATTTCGCGGTCGATGCGAGCCTGGCGAAGCGTACCGGCTTGCCGAGCGTGCTCGGTGAAGGAGCGTTTCTCGAAGTCAGGGCAAACTTCTTCAATCTCTTTAACAACCTGAATCTCGTGCCATTCGGATTCTTTTCGCCCAACGTTGACAGCACCGACTTTGGCCGGGCTCGTGGGGCGCTGGCGGGACGAGTCGTTGAATTCCAGGCGCGATTTAGTTTCTAACCAAACGTGATGCTTTGCACAAAAGCTCACGTCGAACTAGCAGAAAGTCAGTACCACCTGCGGTAGCGGGTGGGTCAACGCCGCGCAATTAGCTCGTATAAGTGCTAACCGTACGTCGACCCACCCGCTACCGCAGGTGGTACTGACTTCAATCCTCGCGGGATGCACGGTTTTGGAGTTTTTGTGGAAAGCCTAAACATGAAAAGGATCACTGTAGTCCTCTTAACTGTCGTCTGCGTTTTGCTGGCGGCGATCGCGCCGGCACGTTCACAGCGTCCGCGCGACATCGAGCAGCAGATCAACGCGCTGCTCGCGAAGATGACGCTGGCGGAAAAGTTGGGCCAACTGCAACAACTCGACGGCGAAGCCGGCGGAAACTATCGTCCGGAACATGTTGATCTGGTCCGCAAGGGTCTGCTCGGCTCGACGTTGAACGTGCGTGGCGCGGCAAAGACAAATGAGCTTCAGCGCGTGGCGATGACTGAATCGCGTTTGAAAATTCCGCTGCTGTTTGGCTTCGATGTGATACACGGTTACCGGACTATCTTTCCGATTCCGGTTGCCGAAGCGAGCAGTTGGGATCCGTCGTTGGCCGAACGCACGGCGGCCGTCGCGGCGCAGGAAGCAAACAACGCGGGCCTGCGCTGGACGTTCGCGCCGATGCTCGACATCGCCCGCGATGCACGTTGGGGCCGCATCACTGAAGGCGCCGGGGAAGATCCATTTCTCGGCGCCGTCTTTGCCGCTGCTCGCGTGCGCGGATTTCAGGGCAGCGATTACAGTGCGCCGGACAGACTGGTCGCCTGCGCGAAACATTGGGTCGCGTATGGCGCCGCGGAAGGCGGGCGCGATTACAACACTACTGATGTTTCCGAAAACGTTCTGCGCGAGATCTACTTTCCACCTTTCAAAGCGGCGGTTGATGCCGGCGTCGGGACGTTGATGAGTTCGTTCAATGCAATCAACGGTGTGCCCGCGTCGGCTAATCCTTTCACGCTCACGAAAGTGCTGCGGCAGGAATGGAAGTTCGACGGCTTTGTCGTCAGCGATTACACAGCGGTGCGAGAACTGATCAATCACGGCGTGGCCGCGGATGAAGAGCAGGCTGCCGCGTTGGCGCTGAATGCCGGTGTTGAAATGGAGATGGTGAGCCGCAGTTACAATCAGTTTGGCCCACGATTACTCGAGCAACGCCAACTCTCGATGGCGACGATCAATGAAGCGGTGCGCCGCATTCTGCGGATCAAGTACCGGCTCGGACTCTTTGACAAACCTTACACCGACGAAACACGCGAGCCAGGTTCATTGCTGCGGCCGGAGAGTCTTCGCCTGGCGCGCGAAGCGGCGGCGCGTTCGATGGTCTTGTTGAAGAACGATCGTAGTGTCCTGCCACTCGATAAGACGGTGAAGTCGATTGCCGTGATTGGACCATTGGCTGACGATCGCCGCTCCGTACTCGGTCCGTGGGCCGGCGATGGACGCGATGAAAACACGGTGACTGCGCTTGCAGGTATCAAAGCGAGCGTGCCGGCGCAGACGAAAGTTGGTTACGCGAAAGGTTGTGACATCAAGGGCGACTCTGATGCGGGATTTGCCGAAGCGGTCTCGCTGGCAAAAGAATCAGACGTTGCGCTTGTCTTTGTCGGTGAAAGCGACGACATGGGCGGCGAAGCAGCATCCCGCAGCTCACTCGATCTGCCGGGCCGTCAGATGGACCTCGTCAAAGCGATTCAGGCGACCGGCAAACCAACGGTTGTGGTTCTCATCAACAGCCGGCCGCTGACGTTTGGCTGGATCGTAGATAACGTGCCCGCGATTCTCGGGGCGTGGATGGGTGGGAGCCAGGCGGGTAATGCAATTGCCGACGTTCTCTTTGGTGATGTTAATCCGAGTGGTAAGCTGCCGGTGACTTTTCCCCGTACCGCGGGGCAGGTGCCGATCTACTACAATCATCTGAACACGGGCCGCCCGCCCGAAGCGCAGAACAAGTATTCATCGAAGTATCTTGACGTCCCGTGGACGCCGCAGTTCACTTTTGGCTACGGTCTGAGCTACACGAGCTTCAAAGTCAGCAACCTGCAACTGAGTGCGCGCCGAATTCGAACTGCGGATAAATTGACTGTCAGTGTCGAGGTCGAGAATACCGGCAAGCGTGCGGGCGATGAGGTGGTCCAGCTCTACCTTCGCGATCCGGTGGCGTCGATGGCGCGGCCGGTGAAAGAGTTGAAAGGATTTCAGCGCGTGACGCTTCAGCCGGGCGAGAAGCGACGCATGGAGTTTACGGTGACGCGTGACCAGCTCGCGTTTTGGAATCGGCAGATGCGGTATGTTGTTGAGCAGGGTGAGTTCATCGTGATGGTTGGATCCAATTCGCAAGACGTCATTCAAGCGAAGTTTGAAGTAGTGGATGAAATAGTGGAGAGGTAAGAAAATATCCGAAGGCTGCGTTTCACGATTCTCGTTGCACTGCTCCTGTGGAGCATTCCGGCGCGCTCGCAGCAAGCCTTCATCGATGACCTTCAGCAACGCTCCTTCCTTTATTTCTGGGAACAGGCGGATCCAAAGACCGGACTCGTTCCCGATCGTGCGCGCATGGACGGCGCGCACCTGCCCGAAAGCCATCGTGACGTAGCGAGCATCGCGGCTACTGGCTTTGGGTTGACATCACTTTGTATCGCGGCTGAGCGCAACTGGATTGAGAGACATCAGGCTCTTGAGCGCACGCGCAGCACGTTGCGCTTCTTCGACTCGCGCGCTTTTCAGCAACGCGGCTGGTTTTACCACTGGCTCGACGCAAAGACGGGCGAGCGTCGTTGGAACAGCGAAGTCTCTTCTATCGACACTGCTCTTTTGCTTGCCGGGGTTCTCACTGTGCGTCAGTGCTTCGCCAAGGACGCGGAGATCGTCCGGCTCGCCACGCGGATCTACGAACGCGTTGACTTTCGCTGGATGCTCAACGGCGATCCACTACTTCTGTCGCACGGCTGGAAACCCGAAAGCGGTTTTCTCAAGGCGCGTTGGGACACTTACAGCGAAGACACGATTCTTTACGTCCTGGCCGTTGCTTCGCCGACGCATCCAATCTCGCCCGCTGCGTGGTACGCGTTATGGCGAGATCGTTATCGTTATGAAGGCCATAACTATTTCACGACGATCGGCGTGCCGTTATTTATGCATCAGTACGCGCACGCCTGGATCGACTATCGCAATCGCCGCGAAAACAGGGGCGATCGCATCGACTACTTTCAAAACTCGATCGCGGCGACGCTCGCGCACCGCGCCTTCTGCATAAATCTTCGTCACGAGTTTCCCGCATATGGACCAGACGTCTGGGGCATCACAGCGTCAGATAGTGCAAAAGGGTATCTGGCGTGGGGCGGACCACCACGCGATCCGGACATCGACGGAACGATCGTTCCTTCGGCTGCGGGCGGCTCGTTGATGTTCACGCCCGAACTCGCGACTCAGGCGCTTCAAAAGATGTACGAAACGTACAGCCGGACGATCTACGGCCGTTATGGATTCGTGGACGCGTTCAATCCGAAAATTGGCTGGACGGACACGGACATGATTGGAATTAACGTCGGGATCATTCTGCTGAGTGCGGAAAACATGCGCAGCGGCAACGTCTGGCGGTGGTTCATGCGCAACCGCGAGATTCCGCGCGCGCTCGATCGGATCGGACTGCGATCTCGCACTCAACCAGGTCGGCCGGTATCGCCGCGAGCAACGGAAACGGGTCAGGCAATCCGCGGCAGGCAGCATGAAAATGCCGGAGCCACATCAGCTTTCGAGACAGGCAAGATGCTGCTCGACCATCAATGGTTTCGACGTGGGACGAGTAACGATGATGGCGAGGATGAACGGACGCCTGCGCGTCGTGATCATGGAATGTCGACCACGTGTGCCCAGGACGGCGAAAACCGTGAGAACGCACTAGAGCAGTGGCGAAAGCGATGGCGATCGTAGAGGAAACGAACTATGTCGCTTGATCTAACCTTAGCCCTGGCATTGTTCCTGGGAGCAATGTGGGTCACCTTACTCAATAATATCGTTACGATTACGAGGGAACGGCCAGCCGAACATACTCTTATCGCAGTCGCGTTTGTGCACTTGGTAGTCTTGATCTATTTCGTCCTGGCAGCCGCGGTGCTTTATGGGAAGACGCTAAAGACTGTGCTTCGACATGAATGGTCGGGCATCACAACGTGTGAAGAGATTCTGGTAATCACGTGGCCCGCTGCGGCTCTGGCCGGATTGTTTGGCTTCCTGGCCGTAAAGCTCACCGGCTGGGTCAATCCACTCCTGACAGCCGTTCCCTTTTTGGCACTTGGCATCTGGCTTTTGATCTGGGCGAGGAGGGCGAAGTACTTGCTGTTTGTAGGTCTTATCGTCGTCCTGTTCATTCCCTACGTGTTGGTTATGTCGTGGTTTTGGTGTGGTGTGAACGTAACAACCGACCAACAATACTATCGGCCCGGAGACATTGCCGTGATCACCGCGAAGGCTGAAGGATACCTTTTCAATCCCGGCGTCAAGTCAATTGAGATTTGGGCAGGCCGGTATCCGAAGTATGAGGTTCCCGGAAACGTTGAGACGCACTACGCACGCATGACTCAGCCAATAACTCCTGACATGGTGCCAGACACAACGGCTATCAGCCCAACCTATATAAGAACAACCTACACTCCTCAGGCGTGGTGGTTCTCGCGTGACGAATACACCGAGATACAAATCGTTCCCGACAAGCCCAAGAGTCCTTAGCTCGTACGAACAGTTAGTGTGACACGAAGCCGCGGTGCTGTTGACTTTCAACGTATCAGGCCTTTAGATCTTCCCCGCGTTTCAATTCCCTTCCCAAACGAGGCTCGTACATGACCACCTCTCGTCGTGATTTTTTGAAGACGGCCGGAGTTGCGGCTGGGGCGCTTTCAGTGTCGGGACTGCCCGAGTGGTTCCGCAACGTCATTGCCGCTGAAGAAGCCGCCGCCAACGGCGTCGACAAAAACGCGCTCGCGGATGTCGCACTGAGCACTGCTCGCAAACTCGGTGTCACTTACGCCGACATTCGCATCAACCGCTATCGCAGCGAATCGATCGCCACCCGCGAACAGCAGGTGCAGAACGTTTCGCGCAGTCAGAACTTCGGCTTCGGCGTGCGCGTGCTTTACAAAGGAACGTGGGGCTTCGCGTCGAGCCGCAGCGTCACCGCCGACGACGTGCGCCGTATTACGCAACAAGCCGTTGAGATTGCGCGCGCGAACTCCGTCTATCAACGCAAACGCATCTCGCTCGTTCCTGTCGAGAAGATCGTCACCTCCTGGAAGAACGCGTTTGAGAAAGATCCGTTCGAGGTTTCGATCGACGACAAGATCCGGTTTCTGCTTTCGCTCAATCAGTCGGCGATGAAAACAGCGGGCGTGAGCTTTGTCAGTTCGTCGATGAGCTTCGTGAACGAGCAGAAGTTTTACGCTTCAACAGACGGCTCCCGGATCGAACAATACATCATTCGCGCAAACCCAAACTTCACGGTCACGGCAGTCAATCGAGCCAACGGCGATTTTCAATCGCGCAGCGCGCTCGCTGGACCACAAGGAATGGGTTACGAGTACGTCGAGAAGTACGATTGGAAACGCGAGGCGCAACAGGCCGGCGAAGAAGCGGCGATGAAGTTGAAAGCCAGGCAGATCGATCCCGGCAAGTATGATCTCGTGCTGCACCCTTCGCATCTGTGGCTGACGATTCATGAATCAGTGGGTCATCCAACGGAACTCGATCGCGCGCTCTGGATGGAAGCAAATTACGCCGGAACGAGTTTTCTCACGCCGGACAAGCGCGGCAAGCTCCAGTTCGCCTCGAAGATCATGAACTTCGTCGCCGATCGCACGCAGCCCGCTGGTTTGGCAACCGTCGGTTACGACGACGAAGGCGTTCCCGCGCAACGCTGGCACTTGATCAAGGACGGCATATTTGTCGACTGGCAAACAACGCGCGATCTCGCTGCGATGACCGGGGAGAAAAAATCCTACGGCTGCAATCACGCCGACAGTTGGGGCAGCATCTCGTTTCCACGCATGCCCAACGTCTCGCTGCAACCTGGAGCAGACAACACCTCGCTCGATGATCTGATCGCCGGTGTCGACAATGGCATTCTAATCTACGGCGACGGCAGCTATTCGATCGATCAGCAACGTTACAACTTTCAGTTTGGCGGTCAGGTCTTCTGGGAAATCAAGAACGGCAAACGTGGCGATATGCTGCGCGATGTTGCTTATCAATCACGCACCACCGATTTCTGGAATTCGTGTGATGGGTTGGGTGGACGGGCATCTTACGAACTCGGCGGCAGCTTCAGCGATGGCAAAGGCGAGCCGGGTCAGTCGAACGCAGTAAGTCATGGTTGTCCCGTGGCGCGCTTCCGGCAAGTCAACGTACTCAACACTGCTCGAAGATCCTGACGAGGAGATCGTAAATGCTACTCACTGAAAAAGACGCACGTGCAATCTGTGACAAGTTGTTGAGCTACGTTAAGGCGGACGACGCGGCTGTGAGTGTCAGCAGCGAAAACTACGGTCACCTGCGTTTTGCCTCGAATGCCTTCACGACGAGCGGGGCGCGCGAGAATGCCACGATCGGCGTCACTGTCTGGGTCGACAACAAGCGCGGCGCCGCTTCGACAAACGAGATTGACGACGAGTCGTTGAAAGCTACTGTCGCACTTGCCGAACAACTCGCCCGTATTTCACCGGTCGATCGCGAGTACATGCCGACGCTGAGCAAACAGACTTACAAACCCGTGAACGGGTACGCCGAGGCGACGTCGAATATTTCTGTTGTGAGCAGGGCGAAGACGATTAACGACGTGATCTCTGCGTGCGAAAAGGCGAAAGTCGTCGGTGCGGGCTTTCATCAGGCACGCGGATCATCCAGCGCAACAGCCACGAAAAACGGCAACTTTATGTATGAACAATCCAGTTTGATCAGTCTGGCAACAACGGCCAGAACGCCGGACGGAACCAGCTCGGGCTACTTTCTGCGTAACCATTTCGACGTGGCGAAGCTCGACACGGCGCGGGTTGCGAACGAGGCCATTCGCAAAGCACTCGAGTCACGCAATCCTCGCGTACTTGAACCGGGTGTGTATCCAGCGATACTCGAACCGCAGGCAGTCGCTGACCTGCTCAGTTTCTTTGCTTTCAGTTTCGACGCGCGCAGCGCTGAAGAAGGCCGCAGTCCGTTTTCCGCGCCGGGTGGCAAGACAAAAGTGGGCGAAAAGATCTTCGACGAACGCATCAACGTTTACAGCAATCCATGGCATCCGGAATTGCCTGGTACGCAGTCGGCGCAGGGAGGTTTGCCGGCGCAAAAGATCTATCTCGTGCGCAACGGGGTGCTGGAGAACCTCGTCTACTCGCGTTTCTGGGCGAAGCAAAAAGGCAAGGAGCCGACGCCTGGTCCAGTCAACAGCATCATCGAGAGTTCGCAATCGCCAGTCGCGGTTGAAGAGATGATCAAGTCGATGGATCGCGGCATACTACTCGGGCGCTTCTGGTATATCCGCAACGTCGATCCGCGAACGGCGTTACAGACTGGTCTAACGCGAGACGGCATCTGGTATATCGAAAACGGCAAGATTCAATATCCGGTGAAGAACTTCCGCTTCAACCAGAGCCTAATGGAGTTGCTCGCGCCCGGAAACGTCGACATGATCGGCAAGCCGGAACGGGTGGGAAGCTCGGAAGGTCAGGGCGGCAACGCGTCCCTGCTGCCGGCGCTTAAGGTCAACAAGTTTCACTTCTCATCGCAGTCCGAAGCGGTCTAATTCAAAGAGGGGTATCAAATGCCACCAACAAGCGGTAACGGCAAAATCTGTTACGTTGAACTTCCCGCGATTGATGTTGAGCGTTCGATCGAGTTCTACAAAAACGTGTTCGGTTGGAACGTGCGGCGGCGTGGTGATGGTAAAGCGGCGTTCGATGATGGTGTAGGTGAGGTGAGCGGCACGTGGGTTACGAATCGCTCTGCTTCACCCGAACCGGGCCTGTTGTTGTACATCATGGTCGACAGCGTCGCCGATACGATCGACACGATCGTTGCTCAGGGAGGCGAGATCGTACAGCCAATCGGCGGCGACGCACCGGAGATCACCGCACGCTTTCGCGATCCCGGCGGAAACATCATCGGCCTCTACCAGGAACCCGGTTGACAACACTGACGCGAACGACTAAGGTGCCCGCGCTTTAACACTCTTTGAAGTCCCCCGTTTAATGTGTGGAAGGAGATTTAGCATGGCAGTACAAATGATCCTCAGTCAGGCTGGGCCACTACCAATAACCGCAACGTTCAACTCCATCGGTGATTCTCCGATGTATCTTGAAGTGAACGGATCTGTTTGGACTCAATCCGTAAACGTGATGACGGGCATCGATATTCAAATCGACGGTCAGCCAGTCGGCACCGCGAAAATCTTCTCTAATGGCAATGCGACCCACCGCGCGGTGGTTCCGTTATACATCCAGGTCAAGCTGGCCCAGGGTCCACACAAGCTCACTCTAAGTGCGAGCAGCAATACAGTGTCGGATTTAAACGATTTCTACACCGCTGTAATCCACTACTAGAACACCGGTCGATAAAGAGTCCTCACCTCTTTATTGACGGCAGAATATAGCCGCCCGAACCACAGATCGGGTATGCTCCACCTCGTCATGAGAAGACTTCCCCTGCTCCTCTTCCTCGCTGCTGTCTCGGCATTGAATGTTGCATCGCAATCCGGCCGGCGGATTAATTCATCCGCTTCCGCGACGCCGCCCGCGCCGGTTCAGCCACCACTCACGCCTGAGCCTGAAATCACCAGGACCGGTCCAGCACCACTCACTGAACTTCTCTCGCTGCCGGAGAGTATCCGGGAACGACAAATCAAGGCGGTCGATAACAACAACTTTCGGCTGGCGGATTTTAACGGCAAGGTGGTGGTGATAAATCTCTGGGCTTCATGGTGTGGTCCGTGCCGCCGTGAAGTGCCCGAGTACGAAAAGGTGCGCCAGGCCTACACCGATCGCGACGTCGTCTTCATCGGCCTGACAACGGAAGATCCGCGCTACGAATCTGCGCGCGTGAAAAAGTTTGCGCGCGATTTTAATTTTGGTTTTCGTCTGGGCTATGCAGATCGCGAAATCGCCCGCGCCTTGATGAACGGCAGAAGCTCAATTCCACAAACTATGGTCATCGATCCCGACGGCCGCATTGTCAGCCACTGGAACGGCTATACCGCTGGAAGAAGTGGCGACCGCCTGAAGCAAACAATCGAACAAGCACTCGTACGTGAGTAGAAATGCGGAGGTCTTTATGTTTTCTATTATGAGGTCCCTTTTTGTAATCGCCGCGGTGGCAATCGTGTCCGTGCAGGCGCTGGGCCAAGGTTCCAGTGGTTCGAATCCTGCTTCGGCAACAGCGCCGATCAAAACCGTTCAGGTCACTGCTTCCGTTAAAGAAGCTGAAGTTGGCCAGCAGGTAAAAGTGACGGCAGTAGCGATAGACGCTGCCGGGAACGTCGTCAAGGAACAGCCATCGACGTACTTCGCTGGACCGTTCGATATCGCGGCAGTGGATGACAATGGAAACGTGAAGCTCTTCGGACCGGGTGAAGTGACAGTCGGCGCGATTGTCGGCGGCACGCCGGGTTTCGCCACCTTCATGGTGAAGGCGCCGAGCATCAAGACGATCGACATCATGCCGATCAAGATGCCTCTCGTTGTCGGCGGCAGCGCTCAACTCGACACGGTCACCCGTATCCTCAGTGGTGATCCGCGTAGCGGTGTGCCCGTCAACTGGACTTCAGACAATACGCAAGTGGCGACGGTTGATGCCGGCGGCGTAGTCACGGGACTCGCGCCAGGCAAAACCACGCTCACCGCGACCAGCGGTACAGCAAAAGCCACGACTACGATTACCGTAGTCAAAAACAACCTGCGCAGTCTGCTGGTAACGGCGGCCGCTAAATCCGCCCGCACCGGCGACGTGGTCCATCTTGCGGCCAAGGGCGATCCGGCAAGCGACGTCGCGATGCGCTGGTCCGTAAGTGGCACCGGCGCGACGATTGGTGCTGATGGTGGGTTCGTTGCTGAACGGCCGGGGACTTACATCGTTACCGCTACGGGTGGAAATGTTTCCTCGAGTGCTTCGATCGTCGTCGCGCCACGCAATCTCGAACGCGAACTGACGGTCGTCGGTCGCGCGCCGATGAAGGAGTTTCAGGGTGCCGAGCAGTGGATCATCGGCAATTATGCTTACTACTCGACCATCTCGGATCGGTTCCTGGTCTACGACATCTCTGATCCATCGCAGCCCAAGTTAACCGACACGATCAAGGTCGATGCGCGGCTCGTTAACGACATCATGACGACGGCGGACGGCAAGATCCTCGTGATCTCGCGGGAGGGTGCGTCGAATCGAAAGAACGGCATCGCGTTTTACGACACTTCCGATCCGGCCCATCCCAAACTCATCTCGGAATACACTGCGACCGTTACCGGCGGCGTCCACAGTGCATACGTGCACGATCACTACGTTTACCTTACTGACGATGCCACCGGTTCAATGCGCGTCATCGATTTCGCGGATGTGAAAAACCCGAAAGAAGTCGCGCGCTGGCAAACTGAGAATCCGATGGCGGGCATGATCCAGACGAAGGAAGGCGAAACGATCGCGGGACGTTACATTCACGATCTGCAAGTCAAAGATGGTCTCGCGTATCTCGCTTACTGGCACGATGGTCTGATTATTCTCGACGTCGGCGCTGGTTTGAAAGGTGGTAGTCCCGAGCATCCGCAGTTCGTGAGTCAGTTGCGTTTCAACCACAACGAACTCTACGGCAACGGGTGGCTCGCAGGCACGCACTCAGTGTATCGCTACAAAAACTACGTCTTCCTCGGCGACGAAGTCTTTCCTGCCTTCTTCGATATCCGGGGAACCAAACGCATTCCGGTGCGCGGCATAGTTCACGTGGTTGATGTTTCCGACATCAACAATCCGCGCAAAGTGGCGGAGTATCCGGTGCCCGAAGGCGGAGCGCACAACATGTGGGTCGAGAACGACACGATGTACGTGGGTTACTATAGTGGCGGCGGCAGGATGGTCGATGTTTCAGGCGAACTGCGTGGCGACCTGTATCAGCAGGGGCGTGAGATTGCTCGCATCTGGACCGGAGATCCGAACGGCTTTCGCCCGAACCTGGCATTCACGTGGGGAGCGCAACCGCACAACGGGTTGATCTACTTCAATGACGTCAACTCCGGACTATGGATCGTGAAGCTCGGCGACTTGATCGATAAGGGATCGACAACCTCGCCCGGACACTAGCCACGGATCTCAGGGATTCGTTTTGTAGAAATCGATGCCGGCGGCGCCGGGCGGCAGATCGAGTGTCGTAACTGTCTGCAACGTCGCCAGATCGATGATCTCGATTGTTCCCGGCTCTGAACCCACTCCCTCGACTGTGACGAACGCGTAGCGATCATCCGGCGACACCACCACGCCGTGCAGCACCTTTCGTTTCGTTGGCACACGCGCCAGTTCCGTTCCGCTCTTCAAGTCATAGATTGAAACAGACTGATCACGCTTGTTTGTGGCGATCAGCCGCCTGCCGTCGTGTGTGGTTTCCAGGTTATAAACGCCCGGCCGCGCGGGAATGCGTCTGACCAGTTCCCAGCTATTGGCGTTGATCTCCACAATCTCGCTGGAAGCATTGCACGCGACAAAAACAGAAGAGCCATCCGCCGAGGGTTCAGCCCACGTGGGCGAGCATGAGCTGTTTCCGGGTTTCGGCGGCTCCATGCCGTGCCCACCAGTGTCTTTCATGCCGGGCATCGCGTGCGTTGTACTCGCTGAGTGCATCGCGGGCGCACCGGTCATTCCCATCTCCTTGTTCTTCGTGACGATGAAATGACGCGTGGCCTTTAACGAGCGCGTGTCGATCTCAACC
>DASXRE010000235.1:0-25383 GCA_036506775.1 Pyrinomonadaceae bacterium
ACACCAGATCCGAAATGTATCGAGTTACTATAAAGATGGACCAGAGAGGGGAAAGATACCACTGGTGAGTCCGATGAGAATGTCGCCTAGCTGACAATTTGATCAGGAATTTGATTGGAAAAGAAGCTGATCGAACGCCGGTCCATCTATCGGAGTCAAGAAGATAAAGAGGACAGGGAATTGCAGGCCCAAGACTGCGCCTCGGTACAGACAAGCCTGCGGATCACGCACACTTCGATCCCTCCCTTTCTGACTTCAAAGAAATCTGTTCCCATCGGAGTTTGTGTGGCGCGGTGATAACGATGCGGCGGTACTTTAGCTGCAGCGCTCCCGAATTTTCCAGTTGCCTGAGAGCGCGTGAGGTCTCTTGGCGGGATGCGCCGATCATGTTTGCAAGATCCTGCTGAGTAAGCCTAATGGTAAAGGGCAGATTCGATCTGGCGGTGGACTCGATATCCAGCAGATCAATCAGCGCCTCCTCGACTCTTGTAAAGACGTTCTTGGCAATAAAACTGAGCAACCGGGCTTCGACTTTTTTCAGCCTTAACCCAACACGTTTGAGCACTTGTAAGGACATCTTTGGATGCGTGGCGAGCAAGGTTTCAAAGTCACTTTCGCGTATTTCACCCAGTAATGAGTCTTCGATAGTCTCAGCGGAGGTCGTACGCGGCATTTCATGGATTGCGCCAATTTCGCCGAATAGCTCCCCGGTACCAATCACATCAAGCAACACTTCGTGGCCATCCTCGCTCAGCCCAGTGAGCTTTATTCGGCCCTTTTTCAAAAAATAAATGCTGTCGGAGGGATCACCGGACAGAAAGATCAATTCACCACGGCGGTGCCAGGTCATTCGAGAGACCGAGGCGATAATCTTCATTTCGTCGTCGCTCATTCTCATGGGCAGGTTGAATTGTCTGAGAAACCATAGGTCGCCACAGCCTCTCTCCGTTTTTGGTTGCATGGGGTCTCCAATTTCAGTATGACGCATTTCAAGCTCGTCCGTACGACCAAGCAAAACACACAAACCGGTGGCGAAAAGCGACAACTTTTCGGCATAAACCATATGCAGACTTTTCTGGGCTTACGCATTGAAGGTGAGGATCGTGCTTGCCTGCTAACTGCTTATAGCGGCGCGTGATTCTATACCGATTTTAGCGGAAAACAAAGCTGAGAGGCCTTGGATTTTCAGTCTTCCAGATCCTCCTGGCAGCCTCTGTTACTGGACGCTTTTGATGAACGGAAGTTTCATGGCCGTTCTTTGATGATCGCTTAGCGGTTCGCCGAGTTCGATTTCAATTGAAGTGGTCAGACCTGCGCCCGACTGAAGATTGGCGAGAGTATCGCAAACGAGCAGTCGCCGATTGATGATGCCGACGATATCAGCGAGCCGCTGGGCCTCGTCGAGGTTGTGCGTTCCGGCGTCAGGCGCAATTAAGCCGAGCAACAATCTAACGGTTGTGGTTTTACCCGCGCCGTTTTGGACCAAGCAACCTAAAGAGTTTGCCTTCCGCGATTTCAAAAGAAAGGTCCTCGACGGCTGGTACTCCATCAAAGGAGCGAGACAGCATTGAACGCTAATCAAGAGACTCTCCAAAAATACGCCGAACACCGGCGCGATCTTTACCACTGGCTCGAGCTGCGATGAGACCAACATCAACATCTTCAACAACAAAAGCGACGTGTATGTCGATGGTGGACCAGCGCACGAAGGCGCAGCCGGACTGCCTGACGGTTTCTACTACATTCAAGTTACTGAACCTGGCGGCGCCTTGTTGGGTACGAGTGTCGGAAGCGCGAATCCAACTCCTATGCACGTCACCAACGGAGAGTTTGACCAGTGCTATCAACTCGAAGCCGTCGTAATCAAAGCCAGCGACAGCACTCCCGGTTATGACGACACGACCAATGGCGGTGGCGAATACAAAGTTTGGGTCAGCCCGAACTCTGATTTCTCAGGCGGCAAAACCGACAATTTCAAAGTAAAGTTGGACGTACCTGCTAGTGGCGCGCTCAACGTCAACAAGTTCTACGACGCGAACGCCAATGGTCTTAATGACGACGGACAACCAATTACCGGTTGGAAAATCCGCATCATCGACGACCTGGAACCGTTTCGCTTCACTCCCGTGAGCGTTATCGTCGCTCCAGATGATTACGTCGTTTCGGAGTTTGATCCGGCGGAGACAAACTGGATTCACACCACGGCCAATCCAGTGAACGTCACCGTCGACGCAGGTGAAACAGAAACAGTCGAGTTTGGCAATCTCTGTCTCGGACCCGCTGGCGGCCACACACTCGGATTCTGGTCCAATAAGAACGGACAAGCGACGATGAACGATGGTGGTTCGGTCTGTTCTGAGCTGGCGCTTCTAAATGGCTTGTACCTACGCAATGCCGCCGGCACCCGCATGAACTTCGGATGCGATTACACCGCGTTCAGGAACTGGCTGTTAGGTGCGACGGCTACAAACATGGCCTATATGCTTTCGGCCCAGCATGCAGCGATGGAACTGAACGTTGAAGCCGGCTTCGTCAACGGCAGTGCTCTCGTCTACGCGCCAGGCACTAACAGCGCGAACGGCCTGGGCTTTGCGACGATCAACGACTTGATGTCGGAAGCTAACGCGGAACTTACGTTACACGGAACAGCGTTGGCGGGTGATTCCTGGAGAAGCTATCAGGAGGCGCTCAAGAACGCTCTCGACAAAGCAAATAACAATCAGACGTTTGTACAACCAACTCCATGTGCGTTTACGTTCTGAAGGGCGGTACACACGGTTAAGGAGTTGTAATACAAGAACCCAGTGGGGACACGGGCGGCGCATGCCGCCCCGCACTGGTTTACTGAGACTACCATTTTCGGATGTAAGACTGTTTCCTGAACCATGAGATTTTCTGACGAATACTGAAAGTCATGCCGCCTTTAGGCCTTGTAGTGACAGGCGGAGAGGTGGTGATATTATGCATGAGATTTCGCCGTAACGTGAGCCTCCAATCCTCTAACTATTTAAAGTTTTACACTTAAGATCGTGCGGTGAACCTCAGACCTACATTTTCATGAGACGTAAACGCCCTGTTTTCTCTTATGCAGCGGTTATAGTCTTCGCAGTCATTGGCTCAGTTGTGTATGAGCGGAATGAAAGAGGTGGCGTATTCTTGATGAGTTTCCACAAACCATCAACCTATTTCTAGGAGGAATACGCCGTGCAGGAAGATAGCTTAATTGATTACAGGAATCCAGGAAACGCGTTGCCGGTGGCTGATGCGTTGACGGAGGTGTTGCGTCGCGGGGCGGCAGCTTTGTTGCAAGAGGCCGTGGAAGCCGAAGTAGCTGAGGTGATCGCGCGCTATCAAGCGCTGAAGGACGAACGCGGGCGACAGCGGGTGGTGCGTAATGGCCATAAGCCGGAACGGACCATTCAAACAGGGATCGGTGATGTGAGGTGAAAGCGCCTCGAGTGCGTGATCGGCAAGGCGAGATCAAGTTCAGCTCGAGTATTTTGCCGGCTTATTTGCGGCGCACCAAAAGCATCGAAGAGCTTTTGCCCTGGTTGTATTTGAAGAGGCTGTCGACGGGGGATTTTTCCTCCGCTTTGACAGCGCTGTTGGGCCAAGATGCAGCGGGCCTTTCGGCGGCGACTATCAGCCGGCTGAAAGAGGTTTGGAAAGAAGAACACCAGCGTTGGTCCAAGCGCGACTTGGCTGGCAAGAACTTCGTTTACATTTGGGTTGACGGCGTGTACTTCGGCGTGCGGCTGGAGGATGCCAGTCAGTGCATTTTAGTAGTCATTGGTGCAACTGCGGACGGTAAGAAGGAGTTGGTAGCGATGCTTGATGGCTACCGCGAATCCGCAGAGTCGTGGAAAGAGCTTTTATTGGACCTGAAACAACGCGGGCTTACTATTGATCCAAGAGTAGCGATTGGTGATGGCGCGTTGGGCTTCTGGAAAGCGCTGCCGCAAGTATTCGGCACAACGCGCGAGCAGCGCTGCTGGGTACATAAGACGGCCAACGTGCTCAACAAGCTGCCGAAAGGCCAGCAAGGAAAGGCCAAGGCAGCCTTGCATGAGGTCTGGATGGCGGAGAGTCGGGCCAAAGCGGAACAAGCCTTCGATCGTTTCCTAACTACCTATGAAGCGAAGTATGCGAAAGCGGCCGAGTGTCTGGTTAAGGATCGGCAGTCCTTGTTAACGTTTTATGATTTCCCGGCGGAACATTGGCCGCATCTCCGCAGCACCAACCCGATCGAATCGACTTTCGCTACGGTGCGGCTGCGAACAGCGAAGACGCGTGGTTGTGTCTCGCGAGCCGGCATCTTAGCGATGGTTTTCAAGTTGACGAAGACGGCGGAACAGGGATGGCGCAAACTGAAGGGGCACGCTCGCTTGGCCCAAGTGGTCCAAGGCGTGTGCTTCAGAGACGGACTACAAGAAGAGGGGACTCAAAGAATCGCCGCCTGAAGGTTCTGCCTACACAATATTTGAAAAAATCTCCTGAGAACATAGTCGAGGACACACGCGATCTATGGTTTGGTGATCGGCAGAATTCATAAGTATTTGAGAATTCTTTAATCATTATATGTCACTCAAGAAAGCTTTGGCGCGCTTCTTCATCGTCGTTGCTCTCGAACTGTTATTCCCTCGGCACAAGTTTGACCTGCTTGAGCATGAGGATTACGGGAACATGGGTGAAACGTTTGTGTATAAGTTCGAAGCCTTTCGCCTGTACGTCATTAACGACAGAGGGGATTACTACGCGCAGTTAGCCCCGGACGCGCTTACGGACGTATGGAAGCTATCACTCATCCTTGAGTATCTGGGCGTCGCCAAGGAGGGGAAAGAGTTCACGAAACACGGCCTTTTCTCCCTTGGGAAGGAGTTGTGGTTGTTGAGCCGGAACATGGGTGGGGTGCGCGAGTTAATCGAAGGGAATAATTCCAGCCACGCCAAATCAAAGTTGGATGAGCTCGAAGCCATGAAGTTAGAGCAGTTCGTCAAGAGTCTTAAGGGAGCAGCGGGACGTTAAGAACTGTAGATAGTTTACTCTGGTTGGCGTGCAGCCTGGGTTACTCATTTAACCGGTAATTAATTAAAGCGATTCGAGTCTGCGGCATTTGACCACTTCTTGTTGAGCTATGAAGCGAGTACCCGAAGGCCACCGAGTGTCTGGCGACGTTTTATGATTTTCCGGCTGAGCACTGGCAGCACATCAGGACCACGAACCCGATCGAATCAACTTTTAGTACGGTGAGATTGCGGACCACCAAGACGCGCGGTTGCGTCTTACGTGCCAGCATGTTGGCGATGGTCTTCAAGCTGACGAAGATCGCCGAACAAAACTGGCGCCTGCGCAAAGGTCACGCGTTGTTGGCCCAGGAGTTAAAGATGTGAAGTTCAAAAACGGTCTACAAGAGGATGCTCACAAGATCGCTGCCCGACGTCCTCGTACACAACTTTTGACAAAAACTCCCATTGGCTGCGCACAGACTGCACACCCGCAACAGATAAGCGCGTTCGATTACATTCCGCTGTAGGCCGGAGCAAGGCAGACATACGTTGCCGTTTTCCAAAGACGTGACGCTGTTTTCCCGTCGAGAGACGTCTTGCAGAGTTCTCTGCAACCTGGTCCAAAAGTGGCAAGCGGAGATTCCCTCGAATTGGTTCCTTGCCAGACTCTTTCTTGCCAGACTTTTGCCAGACTTTTGAGATGCAGTTGCCGCTACGAGCGGCTTAAATTGTTTCAAACCTGGACGCAATCCGCGTTATTTGCTTGTTTATGGCAAAAATTAGAGGAAGAAGATCGCTTTCCTATAGATTATGAATCCCACGCTCTAACCAGCTGAGCTACCCCGCCATGCGCGTCGGAGTATAGCAAAATCAGTTGTTTCCCTCTAACATGCTCATCCGCCAGACCGGGCGCTACTCTTTGACGCATTCGTCATAGCAATACGTTGAACCGACAGAACCATCACCACTCGCCGGCTCCATTCGTCATCTACCTAATCCTCTTTCACGCGACCTGGACCATCTGGGTCCTCTGGGGCTACCCGCGGCTGAGAACGCTAAACGAGCAAACGCTTCTCTATGCGTCAATCAATCTAACCGTCCGCGCATTGATTTGGGTGCTGCCCGTTTTTCTCTACTTGCATTATGTCGACGGAGTGAAGCCATCACGCTATCTGAAACTCAGGCAGCACTGGCTGCGGGGCCTTCTGGTCGCCTTGGCATTCTCGAGCCTGAATCTGCTGGTGTCTCTGGTCCAACATGGCTTCCAGCATTTCCGCACGGGAGCGATTACCTGGAATAGCATTCTGAGCACATCCCTGCTGATCGGGTTTGTCGAAGAGGTGCCTTATCGAGGTTTCATTTTTCAGAAATTGAACGAGTGGTGGTCGTTCCCCGTTGCCAGCCTAATCTCTTCGCTCCTCTTTCTCGCGATTCACTTGCCAGGCTGGTTTTCGCTGCACCTCTTTACGATTCACAACGCTATCTTCGTGTTCGCTTTTGGTGTGCTGATGACGCTCCTCTTGCGTTACGCGAGGTCACTATGGGCTCCTGTTGTGTCGCACAGTCTGAACGACTTCTTCTCGGTTGTTCTCTTTCATAGGTAATTCCTCTAATTCACTGCGTCTGCCACGGAAGATCCAGACTCACTTCCTCCGGCGCGCTGTTGCCGGCTTCACTCAGCACGTCACTATTAGTATCCACCGCGCGATTATCCCGCCGATACGTCCACACCACGCGATACTCACCCGGCGGCAGTAGCGATCCCGAAGAACTCGCACTCGGCGACACGATGAACACTCCCGCACCATCGCTCTTGCGCAACACAAGAGCAGTCATCTGCTCGTACGACTTACTACCGAGCTGCGCATGAAGTAGTTGCAGGTTCATCCGGCTCCAATCGAAACCTTCAGGACTCTGCACGAGAAATGCGATCGCACTTCCACCCTGTTCGACACGCGTGACTTGAACAACCGAAGGCGCCACAACGTTCGACAACTGGGCCAACAACGCATCGTAAGCCCGCGACTCTGCATCACTCACCGCCGCAGTTGGTGACGCGGCCGCAGCAATCAGCGAAGCAACGTTTGCCGCAGTGAGCGACGCGCCCCAGGTCTTCTTATCGAAGCTGTTCAGATGATCGACGAAGTTCCTGAAGCGCGAAGTCAGGAAGCTGTGGCGATAGACAACCGGAGCCGGGTTGCGAAAATCATCAACGTAAACATCTGTGAAGCGCGCCTCTGAGTTTCCCGAAGAATAGAGACCGACTGAGCCGGCGTTAAACGCCGAGTCGCTCACCTCCAACGGGGGATTGTCATCCAGGTAGACACGCAGCGATGGACCAACCGCCTCGACGCTGATGGTATGATCGTCCCCAGCTTTGAAGCTGTAATCGCCGGTGGCGAGCGGCGTGGAAGCTCCATTCACAACCCGGAACAGTTGGCTCTTTGGCGTTATTCCGCTCGAGATTCCGCTCGCGTCGAGCACGAACCGATAATAGTTCGCGCTGTCACGGTAACGGAAAACCATCCCAATCTTGCCCTCCTTGTGCCTTAGACCCACGGTCAAACGATAGTCAGTCCACTTCGAGGGCTGCTCGGAATGGTCCGGCGGCAACTCAAAAGTGTTTTGATAGACGACGGTAGTCGTAGCTTTGTTGTTGAACTGAATCAGTTCCAGATCCGGTGGCGTCTTGCCGTCGGGTTTGATTCTCCACTGGGACGGATCACTACCCGCGTCATCACGCACCTGCCAGCGCTCAAAGCTGCCGTTTGGACCATCGGCGCCGTTACTCGTGTAGCCGCCAAAATCATCATGCAGCAACGCGGGTATCAAACGTGCTTCACACGACGCCGCCGGCGACATCAAATGCGGTTCGTGCGGCGCGTTGAAGGTACTATCCTTCACAATCGTGCCTTCATTGATCAGTGCGCAACCACTCGAACCGAGCACTGAGAGCCAGCGCTCTTCACGTTCTGAAAGGTTCACCTGCTCGGCACGTCCCCATTGATTCGCGAGCACGAGACGGCGTCCTTGGTCGTCGCGGATCGCGCCGTTGCCATCGTAAAGATGAATCGACAGATCGCGGCGTCCGATGCGGTACATCAGATCGACATAGTTCTCATCAAACTCGATGCCGACGTCATACGCGCGATAAAACGGACGCGGCGTGTTCGACGACAGCACGCGCGGCATCGTCTTGCGAACGTAGCGCGAGAGATCATCGAGCGGACCTTCATACGGTCCTGGCGCCGACGAGCTCGCATTAGGACTCAGTGGCGACGTCAGCCTCGCAACTCCCGGCGGACCATCAGTCTGGAAGTACGCAAATTCCTCGACAGGTTGATCGACGCTGTAGCCCGCGAGCTGTCCCTCACCACGCGCACTAATCTTCGTTTTCACTTTCAGCCGATACAACGTGTGCGGCTCGAGCACCTCACCAACCTGTGACCAGCGCGCCAACTCGTCTTCAAAGTGACGCACGAGCAGATCGCCACCAACGTCGCTAATTCTCGGAACAAAGAGCGTCGTCGTGAAGATGATCAACTCCTGATCGCAGCAAACTGCATAGCGATCGTCAGGAAGAATAACGACGCTCGAAGGACGAGTCGGAAGGTTCTCCATGATTCGCTCCGGTTCGGCGCCTGGCTTATTGAGGTCGACGCGAACCAGCGAATTGATCGGATCACGTTGCACCACCAAAATCGCGTCCTGCGCAGCGTTGGCCCAGCGGAGGAAAAAGATCGCCGGGATCTTTTCCGCAACAACTGCACTCTTACCCGTAGCAAGATCGATTCGCAGTATTCGGCCAGCGCTACCTTGCTCGCTCACGTAGGCTGTTGATATGTCTTCGGTGAGAAGCAGTCCGACTGCCTGATCGAGTCCGGTCGCGAGCACGGTCTGAGTTCCCGCTGTTGGGCCATCAAGATCGATACTCAGCAAGCGGCCGTTGCCGCTGAAATCGTCGTATTCAACGACGTACGCCTTGCCACCTGCTTCATCGAGCGCGATCTGGCTAGGCGCGGTCATGCCTTTGCTAACAACGGTGGCATTCGCGCGATTCGCATTGCCGGTCAAGGGAACCCGGAGAAGTGCTCCGGTGCGTTCTGTGACATAGGCGACTTGGCCGTTCGCAGTCACCACCACATCTTCCGGAGTTTCATATCCACGACCCAGAACGATGTAATCGTTTGTGATCAGATCGATCGCGGAGAGGTTGCCGGACGCGAACTCGACGAAGACGAGTCGATTCAGACTCGGAATGTACGCGCCGCCGATCGCAGCGGCAACATTCTTGTTTAACGCTGCTTGCAGAAAAACTTCGGCGAAGTAGTCGATCTGTACAATGTTAGTGCCGCGGATCTCGATGTACGGACGATCCGCCGTTCCTCCGAGCACAGCGCCAAAGAATTTCATGTTGGCGTCGCGGCCTGTGAAATCGCTGTCGCGATAAAGGCGGCCGTCTGTGATCATGATGCGGATGACATTGGTCGGTCGTTCGAGCATGAAGCTACCCGTACTCCCGATCCCCAGGGCATGTGCGAGCCCGTGCGAGGGCCGGCTCAAGGCAACGACGGACGAGTGTGCCGCGTCGATGACCAGCCCTGGCTCATCGGGGTGTTTCCAGGAGCCAGGCAAAGGGCCGGGATCGATCTTCTCAAAGTCCCAACCTGTGCCCGCCATCCCCTGACACGGATAGCCGTTGTGCTCATCGGTAAACCATTCATCCCACGCACGACTGCTGCGACGCGAGTACTCGAAAGGCGTTTTGGACCACAACCACAGTTTTGTTTGCCCGACGTTGAGACCGCCACCGCCAGGCATTTGCGGCATGGGTGCCCACGAACCAAAAAGCGTCGGCACTCCATTCTGATTTGCGTCCGTTGCTTTTCGCGCGACCGCGCTCCATGTTCCATTCTTGAACTTCTCGAGCGCGACCTCCTGCAATCCGTAGCGAACGCGCGCTGGTCCCTGGTTCCTCACCGGATCACCAATGCGCTCAAACTCCGGCACAACTCGCAGAGTGTTCACACCAACAAGCGCATCGTCATTGATGCTGCGGGCAAACGTGACGTGCGGACGGCTGTCCAGCGGCACGATTGGCACGATGCTCATATCGACAGGAACAGAGCCGCCTTTTGGCGTCTCGAAGAATCCGTCGCCGTTGTCGTCGTAGTTAGGCAACAACAAACCATTCTGTTTTGCGCGCGGCAGAGGCCAGCTCGTGCTCGCTTTGAAATGCTCGATGGCAACTTCCTTGACCGGAAGCGGCAACGGCGGCCGGGTGGGTTGCGGACCCCACTCGAGTTTGACGTTCACAGCGATGTCCGAAAACGGCCACGGCAGATCGATCGCGACGTTGAATTGCCCGAGCACGTGAAGTGGATCGAAAACGTCGGCGGCGATCTTTGCGTCGACAGTCAAACCGACACCAAAACCAAAGACCGCAAGCTTCGCACTTCCGTGAAGCGACAGGTCACCGTAGAAGTGCGCCGGCTTCCAGCTCACGCGTGCATTGCCATCAATCCAGGCTTCGAGCGCGACTGATAATGGTCCAAATTGCCACTGCTTTTTGAACCCGATCCACGCGCCCATCGCGAGTTGCTGCGCGTCCAGAGTGAGATATGAATACGAGTCGAACAGCTTGAAGAGCCGCGCAGTTAAACGACGTTCGCGCGGATCTTTCAAACCAACGTTGAGATGCCACGCCTTTGGATCGTTGAAGTTGAAATATCCTTCGGCGGCGCCGTGGATGTCGATCAATGCGCCGCTGTCGTCGTAGCGATATTGAGCATCGAGTCCGAGCGTGAACGTGCCGGCACGGCCATCAAGCACTGCGAGTGCGCGGAAGTTCGCGTCATCGCCTTCGAGCGCAGCTCGCTCGTGCAGGATGCTCGCCGATCCCTGAATCAGAAGTATTGGACCAGGAAAGACGATCGCGAGCAGCATCTTGCCGGAGAAGGTGTGCCCGTTGTCGGCGACCGTACCGAGTGTTACACCCGCGCCGAAAGCCATACTGCCGGGGCGAGCGGTCCACTTCGAGAGACTCGTCACGCCAGTTGGAGCTGTGTGGTACCAGTCGTCGTGTGATCCGAGTTGATACCACGGCTGACTTGCTTGCCGATTCGGTTCCATGTTCATCGCAAACAGACCCGCCATACCGTACACGCCGAGGCCGGTTGCGAAGAGTGGAATGCCGGCGGGAAATTCGGCCGCCAGGTAGAGTGCGAGACAAGGTTGTCCCTGGTGCATTTTGAAGATGGCGGTGGCGTCGACTTCCATCTTGAGCGCCATCAGATCGAGTTTGACTGCGCCGCGAAATTGTTCGAGCTGCGGGTCGTAAGAAACCTCGCCAGCGAACTTGAGCGTCTTCGGTATTTCGAAGTTGACAGCGACGCCGTTGAGACTGGGTTCGATGTGACCATCCGGGAACCACGTAAAGCGCAGTCCTTCGACCGATGCGCCCGCCGGCATTCCCGCAACGAGCTTCACACCGCCAGTGAAGCCGATCCACTTGCCTCCGTTCTCCGTGTTGCCGAAGCCGAGTTTGCTGATCTCGATCTGAAATCCATGGAAGTTCACTTGATACGTCTCACGCAGGTTCAGCCAACCGCCTTCGATTAGAACGTGGCCCTTCGTATCGATCGAGAGTTCATCAACCTTGAAGCTGGGCCAGTCGACGCCAGGAATCAGTGGCTTCACCTCGCCTGACAATCCGAATTTCACCAGGTCACCGCGCCGCTGGACGCCAAGCGACGCGATGCTCAACTCGAGCAGTCCTTCCTTGCGAACTTTGACTAACTGTGAGTTTGGATCTGCGGACCGCAGTTCCAGATCGACAGAACCATCCAGGCCGAAGCCCACATTAGTTGCGATCGGCGTTTCAAAAAACGGCAACACAAACTCTGCGTCGATCTCACTTCGGACAGGCACGTTATCGTCCACGTCGAGTTCGAGGCTGCGCATTGCGCCGGGCAAACCGAAGAACGAGAAACTGCCGGGCCCTTCATAAAACCTCTTGACCGAACCATCCGGTTGCCTCACTTCTTTGAAGACGGCCGTCGGTTTTCCCGCCGCGTCCAACCACTGGCCGCGAACCATCGCACTCAAGCCTCGGCTCCCGATAAGACAACTGCCGCTTAATTGCTCCGGCAGAATGCCCGCCATGTCCGGAGGTAAGTAGAGTTTGAAGTCGCGTACCACGACACCGACCCACGCCGGATCAAGTGCACGGCCCGAGACGTTTGGCAGTGCTGAATCAGTAGAGAAGTCGATCCCGAGGTTTCCCTGGACCACAACTCTCGTGTCACCGATCATTGCCGGAGGCAGAGTAATACTCTCAGGTGAGTTCTCCGGCCAACGAACTTGAATACTGCCCGTTTCGTCCACGGAAACAGCAACCTGAAAAGCCAGTTCGATCTTTTTGGTCTCGTCGGGATCTGCGACGAAAATAGTCAGCTTGTGTTGTCCGGTGGGATCGTTTGGATCGGCGATCTCTTTTTGCACGACGGGTTGTAGCAGCGAGCGAGCAAAGCGCAAGCGCATCACGTCCGCGCTCAACGTGATTGAGATCCGGTCGGCCTCGAAATCAACGTCCGCGTCGAAACCGATGCGCCCGGCGCCGAGCACGAGCTCCAGCCCTCCGACAGACGGAAGCGCGAGTCCAAGATTGTCGGCCAGCCGTCCTTTAAAATGGAGACCCAGCAGGGGTCCGAACGCGGGCAGGTCAGGATCGCGTTCTGCTTCGTCGTTCACATCCAGGAAACCCTGGCGGATTGCCATATCCTCGTAGAGTACGTTCTCGAGAAAGGCATCGAGACCAAGCGGCACGGTATATTGCTGCAAGTCTTCGGGGATCATTAAACTCAACGGAATAGCCATGGCTCAATCACCTTTCTAGCGAGGTTCCATTCCTGTATTAGTTTCAATATCGGGGCGCAGCCGCACGCGCGGTTCTGTAGGATCCCCAGGAGGAATCGTTAGAAATCGCGTGACGGCGTAAGTGATGGAAGACCACAGGCCAACAAAGTACTTCCCGGACGTGTGAAGACCCCAAACGGAATCTGGATTCTGCGACACCGGTTGAAAAGCTTTCCGCGCATATCCGGCGTTATAGGCCGAACCAACGCGGGGAAAATCAAACCGGGTCATCAGGTCTCCACAGCGGTACGTGTTGCCACCACTCGCTTCTTTTTCCTTAAAGGATTGCCAGAACGTGGTCGCATTCTGTTTGTGATAGCTAGCAATCAGAGCAATCTGGAATTCCTCGTTCTCCCACACGTTGTTCCACATCCAGGGGATTCGCTCTTTGAATCCATCCGGGGGCACCTCCGCGCCTATTTGGTCCGTGAAGAAGGCATTGCCGAAGTGCGTTTTGATCCAGGGGACAACGAACCTGCTCGCAGTCTCGAAAGTTATCTGGCCCACGCCAATCGAAATGCGATCCGGATAGATTTCCGATAGTGCCTTGAGTTCCTCCAGAGTCAGGTATTCCGTTTCCGGCGGCGGTGGCTCCGATTTTTTTGGTTCTCGTCTGACTCCTGGTTCTTTGGCTGGTCCAACCTCATTAAGAAACACTAAGCCCTGGGTCATAAGGGCGAAGTAGCGTGCCATGATGTTGTCGGCCTGATCCTCGGTTACAGGCAGTCTCTTCATTAATTCCGGCCGAGCGAAGAGCGTCGAATACGAATAGTTACTCGTTGTTCCGAGCGGTACTAATGTGTAGACAGCCTCGGGAACATTCTTCGCCTTGCTTTTCCTCAACACGTCAAGCAACGAAAGCAGTTGTTCCCATGTGACTACCTTCGTTGCGTCGGTTGGATCAACCAGAGCCGGCCAACTCTTGGTGGTGGGCAATGGGTACCCGGTAAGTGGACCCCGTGACGCCCGTGACGGATCCTCCTTACCGTCTTTGAGCCGAACCCCCCCGACGGTGGCCCAATAGATTTGGGCAGCTTGCGAGCCCACATCTCTGGTGATCAGGTCGTACTGATAATCTCCGCTTGACGTTCGTCCGAGCGGGGGCAACTGCATGTCGTCAGTGGCGACAAGCTGCGGCTTCAATTGAACAATTTCGTCGAGCTGTGCCCACGTTATTTCTTTTAGATTTTCGCTAGTGCCGATACGAGCCGTAGAGTCAAAAGGGAAGGCCGGTTTAACTTTAGGGAGCTTGAGGCCGTCAAAATGCTTTTCCCGCGGCGGATATGCCAATCCTCGAGAGTCAGTCGCGAACCCGCCAGTTGCTCCGAAATAGGCCTCGATGGTTTTTTTGGTGAGTTTTGAACCCGTTTCCTTCGAGCGTTTGATGAGATCCTCATAATCTTGAGGAAATGGTGCGACTGCCTCGATCGGTTCCGTGTGTATGGAGTGTAGATCGGTCGGTAGAGTACTGTTGTGGTGCGACTCGTTGAATATGGTCGACAGAATGAGCTCGCATGGGACCTGAAATATTTCCGCATGCTTGTTGATAGGGAAGAAGTCGGTGTCCCAGATCTTATTGACCCGGTCCTGCGCATCTCCGTCAAGCACGGGAACCTGAACAGTTTCACCCGGACGAGGCTCGAGACTTGTCGTATGACTGCCGTTGGCTGCATCGAACAGGTGTTTCCAGATTAGCGGGGACTTGTACTCCCCACTTTTCGCGAGGTCATATTCGACGCCGCCAGTTTTGGGTATCCGGATAAACAGAGGACTATTTGGCGTCCTGAAACGAGGTGGCGGCACTTCGGCCGGAAACGGCGGAGCGGGAGTTAGATCAGCGTGTGTTCCACCTATGCTCTTCAGGTAGAAGTGCGGATTAAGTGGTTCGCCATAAAGGTTCCGAATTTCAAAGATTACCGTAGAAGGGGACTTGCTATCTCCGATGGCGCAAAGCACATCTTCTCCCTGAACCGGCAGGCCGCGAAGTAGGGGATCGTTTACCGAGAGACTGAGAATCTGATCGAGAGCATTATCTATTGCTGCGTCAACCTTCTTTTGCCTGTCTTCGATAGGCTTGCTGTTCCACGCTTCCAATAGAATCGCCTTTAGGGTTTTAAGCTGGGTTGGCCCAATGTCAGGAATGAAATTCAACGTTCGGTGTATTTTCTTTTGGTCGCCCACAAACACCATGAAATTATCCAGGATTAGTTTGTGGAGGTTTTGCTTGATGACGCTCTTCGGTAAGTCGAGGTAGACCACTCGGCCGGGCGGCAGCTCGGTGAGACGGGAAGAATGCGCCAGTTGTGGATACAGAGGATTGAAAAACTTCTGCATTTCGTCTGGCCACTTGTCGGGCATCAGCACCAGCTCGAGGTTTCCCGTTTCGGGGCTCGCTGACTTCGGACGATAGACTACGAATCCATCGTAAAGCGCAGTGATTTTGATCGGTCCCGCATCGGCGGAGACTTTCATGCGGTTCTCTGGGTCGGGGTTCGGATCGAGCTTAGTACCGTCCCACTTGATCGGATGTGAAAACCAGGTGGCCATAGTTACTCCTCAACTTAAGCTGTCTGATCCGGCAATCCAGTCGCTCGACCGCGAACGATCTTTGAAGCCGGAGATTGAATGCCAGAGACGCTTGCGTTCTGACCCACAAGACGTAACGCGCTCACGCAATAGAAGTAGTCGTGAGCTGGACTGGTCGACTCATCGACAAACTCAAGCGGCAGTCTGTCAACCAATCGCTCCACACCCTTTGCATCACGGAAGACAATGATGAGTTCGGTGTTTTCAGCGAGCGCGCCAAGCCCGTAAAGCTGCGCACCGTAACCATCGTCATCAACAACCATCACTGCCTGCGATCCAGCTTGTTGCCAGAAATTCACTGCCGTGGGCGGTTGCGCATGAGGTGGCACTGCCGCAGGATTTCCCTGGTCACGACGGTAGACACCTAACAGCTGTTGCACGCCAAAAGGCGATCGAAAATGTGTTGCACCCGCGACGATCGCGATTCGCTTCAGCGAGGGCATCGTCGTCAGGAGTGTCATAAACCGTTGGTCCGTCGCCCGGTCAGCCTGGTCGGTTCGGTAAATCAAAAACTCATTCACGCCATCGACACGGCCCTGCGTCCAACGCAACATCACTCGATGATCTCCACCCAGAACGCGCGTGATAACCGGAGCTTCCGGTGCGGCTAAATCAGGACAGGTCAACGGCGGCGTCGCGAGGCTGAGCGCGCTACGATTCTGCGCGGCGTCGACGTAAGCAGCGCGGTAGAAGTAACGATTGGTTACGTGTCCATCGACGCTGTCAACAAAAGCGCGCAACGATGGAGACGCGAGTGGATTACTCGGATCGCCAATCTGGAAGTTATCCGGATCGTCCGGACCGCGACGATTCGCATTCGCCGGATCGTCAGTGACGAGCGGCGTAACCGTGATCTGCGTGAACGCGTCGTCGTTGCCTGGAAGCCCGGCAAGTATTCGCAACGCGTCCGCCGAAAGGCCGCGATAATAATTAAAGGCCTGCGTTGTTCCGCCTGCGTCGTGCGCGAAGCTGTTCAGTTGATTCAGCTCGGTCGCAACTTGCTGTCGTTTCGCTGCAGTCCAACGCGGGTCGGTCGCCTCACTCGGAAACAGTTCCAGCTTCGTTGGATCGAGTGCCGGCCGTGGACGTTGTGACCAGTCCGTCTGAAACACGGCGTCGTCAAACGCACGGAAGACGTAGGTCGCGGTGCGCTCCAGCGGTTGCCAGCGGAACGTGTAAAACGAATTTCCGTTTTGATCTGCGCGCGTGGCGAGCAGACGCTCCGGCATGCGCGGCAAGATCGGAGCGGGTGGCGCTTCGCGCAGCACGCGGAAGATCTTCGCTGGCGGTCCGATTCTTCCTTCGTTGCCGGTGCGTGCGGCCCATGGACCAGTCCACTTCGGGTTATCCAATGTGTAGGTCTTGTCGTCCGCAGCACTGACACCGACATGCGCATAAACAATCGGCTCGCTGCGCGATGGAGTGAGTGGCACGCTGTCGTGCACGCTCTCTTCAGGCACAGGCAGAAAGACCTCATAGTTGCGGACCGGCTGGCCTGAAGCATCGGTGCCCGCGGTCCAGTTTTGGTCCACATTGACGACGTAGTAACGTCGTTGCCAACTCACGGGCGCGGTGTAATCGACAAATCGTGGATGCTGGATGTTGTAAACCCGATCACCCTTGGTGAGTCCCGCGTATGGTTCTTCCAGCACAAGCTGCGACGCTGACGTTACACTTTCAATGCGATACGCGCGCTCTTCAGTCGCGACTTGAAACATCATTTCGCCCAGGCTTGCAGTCCAGCCAGTGCCGTCGCCGGTGACAACTTTCGATCCGTTCGCGACTGAAACCAGTCCCGCCGTGTACGCGGGTGGAATTGCTATCGTGCACGGCGTGTTCGCCGGTGGCGTGATGTTGTTCTTTGGTCCAACATTCCGGACGCGCACGCGCAGTGGACTGCCGGCTTCACTGCCGACAACTACGAACGCATCATCGCCCGCGTAGAGCGCCGCTCCGACGAAACTGTTTGCGGACTCGTTGTTGGGTATATCAGTCGTGACGTTGCTCTCGGTCGCCGATGAAGCGGTGACGGCGAGCGTGTTGCCGAGCACTGCGTTCAGTTGGCCTGGCTGAAAGTAGATGCGAAACTCGCGTGTGTGCGGCGCCTGGTCCATCTGCGCCTGCGGCCACTGCCAGCGAACACGCAGACCAATGAGGTTCTTCTTCTCTGCTTCAGTCAGTTTGCTCAGCCACTGTGAATAGGCAGCGTCCTTGATCACAGTCACGTCCGCCGGATCGAGCGCGTACGCTTCGACTCCCGTCGGCGGTGGCGGCGCGGTCTTCGTCAACAACCGGATCGCCGATGCATGAATGACTGCATCGCTCGGCGGATCGAGGTAATACCACGGACGCGGCTCCGGCACCGGCGACCACTGCCGCCACGCACCGGCAACGCTGTTTGGCGTGTGACGGCCAAAGATATCGATGCCACTAACTTGATAACTGTACCAACCATCGCTGAGCGCGTTGTCGAACGCGTGTAGCGAAAAGTTTGGCCAGTCAGGCGCCGAATCGGGCGTGACTCCCGTATCGACAACCAGCACGGGCCAATTCTTCGTGATCAGATCGTAACGGCTCGGCGCATTTGGCGTTGTCCCGTTGCCGAGATTCGCGCGCCAGACGTGATACATGATCGCGCGTCCGGGAAGCAGGGCACCGAGCGGAGTCTTGTCCAGATTCCAGCGCAGACCGACGTTGTTGATCGATTCTTCCGAGCTGCCGGTTTCAATTCGGCGGCTACTGCCCGGAAGCGCATACACTTCGAGTTGATTCGGACTGGTTAACGCCGGCGCTTTGCTCGCGCGCAAGTTGTAAACGATCGAACCATCGACATTCGCGAACCCGCTTTGCTGAATCAGTGCCAGCATGTTCGCCGGATTCAACTGGGCCACACCCGTGTTATCACCAACAATCAGATAATCGTAGGTTTGGTCCGGATCGGCTGTGGGGTCGATCCAGTAGAGCCCGCTCATCTGCGCGACGGCCGGATGAAGTGAGCCGAGAACAACCATGTCGAGTGGCGACTGCTCGGGCATGCGCGGAGTGATCGCGTCCACAGTTGACGCCTGAAAGCGCGCGCTGATGCGATAGGTCTGTCCTGTTTTGGAATCGCCCGGGTAAGGCCGGTCGAGTGTGAGCTGCGTGGCCGACTCGACAGTCGCGATCCGATAGACCGTGTCTTCTCCCGACAGTTGAATATCCAGACCGGCGAGGCTTGTCGACCACGCAGTGCCAGTGCCCTGCACAGTTGCTGAATCTTTTGTGAGCGCCACTGTGCCTGCCGTTGTAACCGGCGCGGGCAATGTGCGATTCACCATCGCGCCTGCGGCGTTGCCGCCGGCAACGAGGTTGACGAGATAGTTGTAAAACTGACCGTACTTATCGCGCGAGATCGCGTACTGCGCTCCGCTGCGCGTGGCGCCCGAATAGTTTCTGCTCAGCACCAGTTTGGTCGGCGAGACGACCATCGCAACGGTATATACGGTCGCGTCGCCGCTCACCTGCAACACTGCGTCGAGTAAGTCGTTGGTCCAGTTCGTGCTGGTGCCAACTACGATCGGCGAGTTTTTGGTTACGGAAACGGTCCCCGCATTCGTAATCAGAACCGGCGAACCGGTGAACTGTTGGGAGCTGCCATACTGAATTCGACTTGTGGCGAGCTGTCGTGAGCTTGAGAAGTCTTCCGCCAACTGCGGCGTGCACGGATAATCCGGATGCGTGAGTGGTAGACGCAGCGGGTAAGTGAACTGCGACAACTGAGTCCAGCCGCTGGTTGCGCCTTGTGACAACGGAACAGTGCCGAGGTCGATGAGCGCAGCGGGCGCGGAAGTTATTTCCAGTACGGTGATTCCCTCGAACTCGAGCTCGCTTGTGACTATGCGTCCCGCGTATCCACGTATCTTTGTGCTGCGAACCGGCGTCGTCGACGCATAAGCAGTCAGTTGGATTTCAGAGATGGTCGCGTTGCCGAAGGTGATCTCATTGAGGATCAGCCGGTCCTGATCGTCGGTCTGCTCGACCTCAACCAGTCGCTCATCGATGACAACGCGTTTGATTGCAGAACCAACAAGGAGGAATGTCTCCGGTAGTCGGCTGCTCGGGTCCTGCATCGTAGCGATCTCGGCACGTGTGCCGTCTTCGTTGATGGCTTCGATTGTCGGCGATCCATCGGGACTGTTGCGCCGTCCGGCGCCCGTCAGCGTCACTTCGACGAACTTCGCCGCTTGAGGCAAAGTGATGTTGAGCTTGAACTTACAGCCAAGACCCGTGACCGTTCCGGTCGGCGTTTGGATTGAACGGATGAACGTGTTTGGCCGCGGACGATCAGCGCTGTCGCGCGCTTCAAAGACGACGCCATTTTCCGTTCGCGGGTTTGGACCAGCGCCTGCTGTTCGTCCAGTGAAGCTGACAGTGGTTTTGGTGGGCGGTGGATCGCCTGCACGTTGACGGAAGCCGATGCGCATCTGAATGCGTCGTACGGGTTCAGCCTGCGGAAAGACAACGTCGAGGAAACTACGGTCCGCAAGATCAAACTCCACGGAGCCTTGCGGCGCGAAGTCGTCAGTCAGCATCAGGTTCTTGTCACTGACAACGCGTCCCAGCGGAGTGTCCAGCGAGTTGCTGGACCAGGGACCCTTCGGCAACTGGCCCGTGTGCTGGCTAAGCCAAGATAACGTTCCCGGATCGTGCAGGCGTCGAAACAGGTAAAAGCCAAACCACGGAAATCCGAGTTCGCGTTTGAACGCCCAGCGAAGATGTATACCGTCGGCTAGAGCGGGTTGTTCAGCATTCGGCGGCACGTCGCCCGACGAGCCGAGTCCAACCATCAGGAGATTTGGTGTCTGTAAGCTCATTTGAATTCTTCCGGCTGACCAAAGGTGTCAGTGAGTAATGGATTGGCGTTACTAAGGTGCTGGCGCTGGCGCTAGGTACTTCAGTTCGATCTTCATTGAGGACTCCCTTGTCCTGAGTCGTTGTCCAGTTGCTAACGCGAGCTTTTGATCTATTTGGGTTCACCTCATGTGAGAAATTTTTTTCGTGGCGAGTTACAATCCTGAACATGCCGACTTACCTTGATCTTGATACCTGGCCTCGACGCGAGGTCTTTGAGTTCTACCGCGATTTCGACAAGCCATTCTTCAATATCTGTACTCGTCTTGATGTCACCAGGCTTCTCGACGAGCTTCGCCATCATCCCGGTGTTAGTGTTTGGTTGACTTACCACTACTTCGCACTCAAAGCCGCAAACGACATCGAGCAGTTTCGCTATCGGTTGCGCAACGATCAGGTGCTCGTTCACGATGTGATCAATGGCGGCACTACGCTCATGCTGCCAAACGAAACGTTCACGCTGGTCTATTTCGATTATGCTGAGACGTTTGCGGAGTTCATTGGACCAGCTCAACGGGCCGTTGATGAAACCAGGAAAGACCGCTCGTTCCGGCCGCGTCACGATGACGACGCCCGCATTCATTGCACGACGTTGCCCTGGATCTCTTTCACGAGCTTCTCGCACGCGCGCAACTGGCGCCGCGAGGATTCCGTCCCGAAGATCTCGTTTGGCAAATTCACGCGCGAAGCAGATCGCACGCTGATGCCGTTTTCAGTTGAAGTGCATCACGCACTCGTCGACGGCCTGCACGTCGGACGCTACGTGGCGCGCGTCGAGGAGATGCTCGCGCAACCGGAAGTCTACCTGGGCCAATCTCGTTGATGCGCAAAGCGTTAGTCGTCATCGCACTCCTGCTGATTGGCGTCGGCTCGGCGGCTTTCATTCTGTTTCGACTGAAACGAAAGCCCGCGCTGACGCCGGTCGGTTGGCGCGCTCACGTCACCACCATCGCAGGCGACGGCACGCCCCGATTTCGGGACAGCAAGCAACCAACTCAAGCTGCGTTTTCGGATCCCTTTGGAATCGCCATCGGCAAAGACGGCACAGTTTATGTCGCTGACGCAGGTGAGAGCGATCGCATTCGCGAGATCACTCCCGAGGAAGGCGCAACCATACTCGCGGGCAGCGGTGAAGGTTTTTCGGATGACAGTCACGCCAGCGCCGCGTTCAATACCCCGTCAGGTCTCGCGATCGACACCGACGGCAATCTTTATGTCGCGGATACTGGTAATAATCGCATTCGTAAAGTGACTCCGAAGGGAAAGGTGACCACTGTCGCCGGTGACGGCACTCCGGGCTACCTCGATGGTCCCACTGCACAAGCCCGTTTCAATGGTCCAATCGGTGTGGCGGTCGATGCGCAGGGCACCGTCTTTGTAGCCGACACTTACAACGATCGCATTCGCAAGATTTCCCCAGACGGACAGGTGAGCACCGTCGCCGGAGCCGGAACACCCGGTTTTGCTGATGGCGATCGCAACACGAGTCTCTTCGATACGCCGTGCGGGATCGTCGTGGCCGCCGACGGTTCGCTCATCGTTGCCGACACGGGCAACGATCGTCTCCGCAAGATAACTCCGGACGGAAACGTCGGCACGTTCAACGTGACGGTGAACGGCGAAGGTCTGTCGAGTCCAGTCGGCCTGGCGTTAACACACGACAACTATCTGTACGTCACCGAACTTGTTCGCTCGCGCGTGATTCAAATCGCACCGGACGGCGCGGCACACTTGATTGCGGGCATCGGACCCGGTTTCGCAGATGGCTCGGATGGTGCCCGTTTCAACCAACCTGCGGGAATCGCAGTTAATCAGCAGACGGGCGAACTCTACGTTGCTGACGGCGCCAATTACCTCGTGCGCAAACTCGATCCGAAGCCGCCAACGGCAACAACTGCGACCTTAAGTGGTCCAGTGCCGCGGCTCAGCAACGAAATACTCGAACAACAGTCGTTGATCTGGCCACTCGATCCGCAAGACCAGCCGCACGAAGTGGTTGCGACTGTCGGTGAAGTGCGCGGCAGCTTCGATTCAACCGACAGTCGTCATCATTTGCACAGCGGATTGGACGTGTTTGGGGCGTACGGAACCGTGGTTCGTGCGGTCCGCTCGGAAAAAGTGACCAGCCCGTTGCCAAACTGGGCATTTGGTTCGCTCAACGAAGGTTTCCGTGTCGGTGTTATGTCGTACATTCACATGCTCGTGGGCCGCGGCACAGATGAAAAAATGTTTGCCGACCCGCGTTTTATTCCTGTGAACGGCGCTGATGGGAAAGTGGCACGGGTCAGGATCAAACGCGGCACGCGTTTTCGTCCTGGCGACGCACTTGGCAGCGTGAATCGCATGTACCACGTTCACCTGATTGTTGGACCATCGGGCGGTGAGATGAATCCGCTCGAGCTCTCGCCGATTGGCTTCAAAGACAACATACCGCCAATTATCGAAAAGAATGGCATTCAACTCTTCGAACATTCCGGAAAACAGTTTTCCGAAAAACAAACTGGCCGCCTGCTGGTCACGGGCAAAGTGCGCATCGTAGTCGACGCGTTTGATCGCACGAACCTGAACGGAAACCGCCGCCGGCTTGGTCTGTATATGCTCGGCTACCAAATTCTTAACGCCGACGGCACCGCAGCGCGGGATTTTGCCGAACCGCAGATTACACAGATCTTTGATCGCCTGCCGCCCGATCGCGAGAGCACCAAAATCGCGTATGCGGATCAGAGTGGCATCACTGTCTATGGCAGTGAAACGACGCGGTTTTTGTACGAAGTCACCAACTGGGTGCGTGATGGCCGCGCAAACAGGGACGCCTGGGACACTGCAAAACTGCCGCCCGGTGATTACGTGCTCAGAATCATCGCCCGGGATTACACCGGAAACGAGGCGAAGGAGGACCGTGATGTTTTGATCACCGTCCGCTAAGAGCTAAAATACGCTTTGCTCCAAAACCTCGAAAACCAAGCTTCGCTGCCTGTTGAGATCTTTGACTGCATTCGCCGTGCGCTTGCCGAGGACGTCGGCAGCGGCGACGTAACCACCGACAGCATCGTCCCGGCCCACGCCTCGCTTCGCGGCCGAATTATCGCCAAACAAGACGGAATCGTCGCCGGCCTGAAAGTCGCTGAAGCCGTGTGGCTGGAACTGGACGAACAGATCCGTTTCAGTCAGAAGGTTACGGATGGTTCAAGCGTCGAGAGCAAAACCGTGCTCGCTGAAATAGTTGGTCCAGCTCGTGCCTTGCTCACCGGCGAACGCACCGCGCTCAACTTCCTCGGCCGCATGTCAGGCATCGCGACGCTGACGCGCCTGTTTGTCGACGCTGTATCGTCCACGCAGGCCGTCATTCTCGACACGCGCAAGACCGCGCCCGGCCTGCGCCTCACGGACAAACTTGCTGTTCGTTGCGGCGGCGGACAGAACCATCGCACCGGCCTGTTCGACATGGTCCTTATAAAGGACAACCACATCGACTTCGCCGGGTCGATCACCGCGGCGGTGAACAGAGTTCGCGAAACAGCCGGCACGCTCGAAATCGAAGTCGAAACACGCACGCTCGACGACGTCCGTGAGGCTTTGTCGCTCGGAGTCGAAAGGATTTTGCTCGATAATATGACGTCCGAGCTGATGCGCAAGGCCGTTCAGATCTGCGCTGGACGTGCGAAACTGGAGGCCTCTGGCAACGTATCGCTCGAAACTGTGCTCGAAGTTGCCCGTACGGGTGTGGATTTCATCTCCGTCGGGGCTTTGACGCATTCAGCAAAAGTCTTTGATGTGAGCCTGGAGTTTGTTGATAGACATGATTGATACAACGACTGACGCAACTACTGAACAGATGTACCAGAAGCTGAAGCGGCTACTGGCCGACACCGTGCCTGACTTCGAACTGCGTCTCAAAGCCGAGCTGGCGGTGGAGATTAATCGACTCAAGGTCGAAAAGAATGCCGTAATCCTCGGTCACAACTACATGGAGCCGGCGCTGTTTCATTCGATTCCGGATTTCGTCGGCGACTCGCTCGAGCTCAGCCGCAAAGCCGCGGAGACTGACAAAGACATCATTGTGTTCTGTGGTGTGAAGTTCATGGCCGAGACTGCGAAGATTCTCAATCCGACGAAGAAGGTGCTGATTCCGTCGGAGAAGGCGGGTTGTTCTCTGGCCGCGAGCATCACCGCCGCAGACGTGCGCGAGCTGAAAAAGCGCTTTCCCGGTGTTCCGGTCGTGACTTATATCAACACCTACGCCGACGTGAAGGCTGAGTCGGACATCTGCTGCACGTCGTCGAATGCGGTTGACGTGGTCAAGTCGTTGGGCACTGATCGCGTCATCTTCATTCCTGATGAGTTCCTCGCCAGCAACGTCGCGAGAGAAACCGGGAAGAAGATCATCTTTCCCACGCGCGATCCGCAACAACACTATCCCGACGACCTCGAGTACCAGATGATTGGCTGGCCCGGACGTTGCGAAGTGCACGACAAGTTTACAGTCGAAGACATTCGCGCCGTGCGAAAGCAGTTTCCCGACGTGGTAATACTGTCCCATCCGGAATGCAGTCCGGACGTTGTGGCTGCTTCGGATTACTCCGGCAGCACGACAGCGATGATCCGCTACGTTGAGAAGACGCGCGCGCCGCGTTATCTGCTGCTGACCGAGTGTTCGATGGGCGACAACATCGCTGCTGCGAATCCTGAAAAAGAGATGTTGCGGCTGTGCAGTGTGCGTTGTCCGCACATGAATCAGATCACCCTCGAAGACACGCTTGAGTCGTTGCGGAAAGAGCAGTACGAGATCGTGATCGACGAAGACATTCGCAAGCGTGCGCTACGATCGGTGGAACGAATGCTACAGATCGGTCGCGAAGACTAATCATGGCCGAAACTGAGGTGCTAATCATCGGCTGCGGCATAGCCGGCGCGACCGCTGCTCTCCGGCTGGCGCGGAACCCGAATCGCCGAATCACCATCATCACTCGCGCGCGTGACACTC